>CADCUE010000049.1 GCA_902805805.1 uncultured Frankineae bacterium
GAGGGACTCGAGTGCCTTGGCGGCGACCCCTTCGCCCTCGTGGATCAGCCCGAGCAGGATGTGCTCGGTGCCGATGTAGTTGTGGTTGAGCATCCTGGCCTCTTCTTGGGCCAGGACGACCACACGGCGGGCTCGGTCGGTAAAGCGCTCGAACATGCTGTCGCTCCTCACGGGGCGGAGGACGTCGTCTCCGTCGTCCTTCGCACACTAGCCCCGGTCGCCGCGCTCCGTCGGGTGACAGCGGCGGTGCGACCGGGCCCGGCGGCGGTGCCGACGGGTTGTCCTGTCAGATCTACGAGAGGTGCAACCTCGGGGCACCGGTGCCCGTTCCCCGTGGACGTACGCCCGCAGCGAAACGTCACCTGACCGTCACCCCGGCCGTCCCATCGGCGATGCAGCCGCGGGAGGTCCGACGCGCAGGAGCCCGCCCCGCTCAGCGGGACGGGCTCCGACGAGGCGTGGGGCTAGTGCGCCGCGCGGTAGGCCTCGAGGACGGCGGCCGACAGGCGCCCCCGCTCGCTCACCTTGTGGCCGTTCGCACGGGCCCACTCGCGGACGGCCTGCACCTGCTCGCGGTCCGAGCCCCCGCCGCCGCTGCTCGCCGCGGAGCGGCTGCTGCTGCTGCGCGACGAGCTGCGCCGCGAGCTGCCGCCGGTCGAGCCTGCGGCCTTGCGGGCCGCACCGACGTAGGTGGCGAAGGCGTCCCGCAGCTGCCCGGCGTGCGCCGGGCAGGCGTCGAGCTCGTAGGTCGTCCCGTCGAGACCGAAGGTGAGGGGTTCCACCCCCTCCGTTTCGGCGTCCCCCTCGTGCAGGTCACAGGTGTAGATGGTTCTCGTTTCGCGTGCCATTGGTATCCCTCCACAGACGCCCCCGGGCCCACGGATACTCCGTGATCATGTACAGAGAAGCACTGCAAGGGCCTTCTTGCAAATGGTGACCGACTATGCCCGCGCGCTCACGCCGCGAATTCACTCGGACGAGGTGGCCAGGCCCTCCACCTGACCGCTCCGGAAAGCATCGACGAACAAAGCGTGGTCGGCCCGGGCCTGCGCGGCGTACTCCAGCGCGAAAGCGGTCAGGTCGTCGACCAGGTCGTCTTCCCGCCCCCGCACCGCGGCCACGACCGCGTCCTCGACCTGGAAGTCCACGAGCGGGGTGGAGGCGTCGTCGACGTCGGACACGCAGTGCACCTTCGCGGTGGCCCGGCCGAGCTGCTCGAGCACCTCGCACAGCTCGTCCGGCTCGGTGAGCCCGCCCCACGCGAGGTCCTTCTCGTACGGGCTGTACTCGGCCACCACGAAGCCCGTGGTCTCGGCCGAGCCGACCGCCAGCTCGGTCCAGCCGAGCCACGGGTCGGCGTGCGCCTGCAGGGCGCGCTGGCTGACGGCCGTGCGGTGCCCGTGGTGGGAGAAGGCCTGCGTGCAGGCCTCGTCGTCGACGATGCGGCTCGGCGCCGCGACGTTGCCCTGCTTCATCGTCAGGACCACGTCGTTCTCCAGCGCCTCGGTGTGCCCCTCGACCAGCAGGCTGTAGGCGGGCAGGCCGGCGCTGCCGATGCCGAAGCCCGACTTCCCCACCACGTCCTTGATCGCGTACGTCAGGCTGCCGAGGCGCTTGGACTCGGGGATGGTGTCGAGGTAGCCGGCGTACGCCTGCTCGACCCGGCCGCGCTCCTCGTCGTCGAGGCGACGCACGCCGGGCGCCTTGCGGAAGCGGCGATCGTAGTCCTCGACCACGGTGACGCGGTCGAGCAGGTCCACCCGGGTGGACAGCTGGGCCTCCAGCAGCGCCCGCTCCACCGGACCGCGGGAGTTGCCGAGGCGCAGCGACCACTCGTGGTCGCGGTCCTTGTCGACGAAGGTCTCCGCCTGGTCGAGGTAGGCCCGCAGGTAGACGTCGCACAGGCGGGTGATGTCGCCGTCGGACAGGGCCTTGGTCCAGCCCAGCAGCGCGACGCTGGCCACCAGCCGCTGCAGGTCCCAGGTGAAGTGGCCGAGGTAGGCCTCGTCGAAGTCGTTGACGTCGAAGACGAGACGGCCGGCGCCGTCCATGTAGGTGCCGAAGTTCTGGGCGTGCAGGTCGCCCTGGATCCACACCCGCGACGTCCGCTCGTCGACCCAGGGGTCCTCGCGCTCGCGCATGTCGGCGTAGAAGACGGCGGCGGAGCCCCGGTAGAACGCGAACGGGTCGGCCGCCATGGTCCGGTACTTGTGCCGGAAGGCGACGGGGTCGGCCTCGAGCAGCCCGGACGAGGCCTGGGCGAGGGCGGTGAGCAGGAAGTCCGTGCGGTCGGCGTCGGTCATCCCTGGATCTTGCACCTCGCAGGGGGGCTCAGGTCGGGATCGGCCGCACCAGAGGGAAAAGGATCGTCTCGCGGATCGGCGCGCCGGTCAGCAGCATCACCAGCCGGTCGATGCCCATGCCCTGCCCGCCGGTGGGCGGCATGCCGTGCTCGAGCGCCTGCAGGAAGTCCTCGTCGAGCTGCATCGCCTCGGGGTCGCCGCCCGCCGCCTTGACGCTCTGCTCGGTCAGCCGCCGTCGCTGCTCGACCGGGTCGACCAGCTCGGAGTAGCCGGTCGCCAGCTCGGTGCCGGCCACGACCAGGTCCCAGGCCTCGGCCAGGCGCGGGTCGTCGCGGTGGTCGCGCGCGAGGGGCCGGGCGCTCACCGGGTAGTCCCGGACGAAGGTCGGCTCGAGCAGCGTGTGCTCGACGAGCTTCTCGTACAGCTCGAGGACCACCTCGCCGGCGTCCCACCCGGGCTGCAGGGCGACGTCGTGCTTGTCGGCGAGGGCGACGACGCTCTCGAGCGGCGTCCCCGCGTCGACCGGCTCCCCCACGGCCTCCGACACCAGGCCGTGCAGCGTGGCGCTGCGCCAGGGCTGCTCGAGGTCGATCGTGCCGCCCTGGCCGTCCGGCACGGTCGTGCGACCGGTGCGGCGCGCCGCCTCCAGCACCATCTCGCGGGTCAGGTCGGCGACGGTGTCGTAGTCGCCGTAGGCCTCGTAGAACTCGAGCATCGTGAACTCGGGCGAGTGGGTGGAGTCGACGCCCTCGTTGCGGAAGATCCGGCCGATCTCGAAGACCCGGTCGATGCCGCCGACGACCAGGCGCTTGAGGTAGAGCTCGAGCGCGATGCGCAGCGTCATGTCGAGGTCGAGGGCGTTGAGGTGGGTGGCGAAGGGGCGCGCCGCCGCGCCGCCGTGCACCCGCTGCAGGACCGGCGTCTCCACCTCGACGAAGCCGTGGCCGTGCAGCACGTCGCGGACGGCGCGGACCACTGCGGCCCGGTCGGCGACCATCCGCCGGCTGTCGGGGTTGACGACGAGGTCGACGTAGCGCTGCCGGATGCGCAGCTCGGGGTCGGTCAGGCCGTGGTGCTTGTCCGGCAGCGGCCGCAGCGCCTTGCTCGTGAGCACCCACGCGGTCGCGAGGACGCTGAGCTCCCCGCGCCGGCTGCTGATGACCTCACCGGTCACCCCGACGTGGTCGCCGAGGTCGACGTCGCTCTTCCACGCCGCGAGCCGCTCCGCGCCGACGCCGTCGAGGCTCACCATCACCTGCAGCTGCGCGTCGCCCTCCTGCAGCGTGGCGAAGCAGAGCTTGCCGCCCACCCGGCTCAGCACGACCCGCCCGGTGACGCTGACGACGTCGCCCGAGGAGGTGTCGACCGCCAGGTCGCCGTGGCGCTCCCGGACCTCGGCGAGCGACGCGGTCCGCGGCGCGCCGAGGGGGTACGGAGGGGTGCCCGTCGCCAGCAGCCGGTCGTACTTGTCGCGCCGGACCCGTACCTGCTCCGGGAGGTCGGCAGTGGGGGCCGGCGCGTCGCTCACCGGGCCAGCCTACGGACGGCGCGCGTCCCGGCTCGGCGCCCGACGCGGGCGCGGCCGGCGGCGGCCGTCAGACGTTGCGCTCGTACACCAGGCGCAGGCCGATCAGGGTCAGGTCCGGCTCGTGGTGGTCGAGGGTGGCGCACACGCGGTACATCAGGTGCGACAGCCCGCCGGTCGCGAGCACGACCGGCTGCTCGTCGAGCTCGTCGCTGATCCGGCGCACCAGGCCGTCGACCTGCCCGGCGAAGCCGTAGAGGAGCCCGGACTGCAGGGCCTCGCCGGTGTTCTTGCCGATGACCGACCGCGGCTCGACCAGCTCGACCTTGAACAGGCGCGCCGCCCGGGCGGCCAGCGCGTCGACGCTGATCTCGACCCCGGGGGCCAGCGCACCGCCGAGGAACTCCCCGCGGGCCGACACGACGTCGAAGTTCGTCGACGTGCCGAAGTCGACGACCACGGCCGGCCCGCCGTAGAGGGTGTGCGCCGCCAGCGTGTTGACGATGCGGTCGGGCCCGACCTCGCGCGGGTTGTCGGTGAGGATCGGCACACCGGTCTTGACGCCCGGACCGACCACGATGGTCGGGACGCCCGAGAAGTAGCGGTCGAACATGGCCGTCAGCTGGTCGAGCACCGCGGGCACGGTCGAGCAGACGGAGACGCCGTGCGGCACCTGGTGGTCCGACAGCAGGCCGCGGAACATCAGCGCCAGCTCGTCGGCGGTCACCCGGGGATCGGTCTTGATCCGGTAGCTCTCGTACAGGTGGTCGCCGTCGAACAGGCCGAGGACCGTGTTGGTGTTGCCGACGTCGACGGTGAGCAGCATCAGGGGGTCTCCCGGCCGGTCGTGAGGTCCACCCCGAGGTCGAGCACCGGCGCGGAGTGGGTCAGGGCGCCGACGGCGAGGAAGTCCACACCCGTCTCGGCCACGTCGCGAGCGACCTCGAGCGAGAGCCCGCCCGAGGCCTCGGTCAGCACCCCCGCGGAGCGGCACAGCGCCACGCAGGAGCGCAGGTCCTCGTTGCTCATGTTGTCGAGCAGGACGAGGTCGGCGCCGGCCGCCAGCACCTCCTCGACCTGCGCGACGGTGTCGCACTCGACCTCGACCGGCAGCCCGGGGAAGCGGGTGCGCACCGCGTCGAAGGCCGCGCCGACCCCGCCGGCCGCCACGACGTGGTTGTCCTTGACCAGCGCCGCGTCGGACAGCGACATCCGGTGGTTGACCCCGCCGCCGCAGCGGACCGCGTGCTTCTCGAGCGCCCGCAGCCCCGGCGTCGTCTTGCGGGTGTCGCGGATGCGGGCGCCGGTGCCCTCGACCGCGTCGACCCACGCGCGGGTCAGCGTCGCGATGCCGGACAGGTGGCACAGCAGGTTCAGCGCGGTGCGCTCGGCCGTGAGCAGCGAGCGCACCGGCCCCTGCGCCTCGAGCACCGCGGTCCCGGCGACGACCCGGTCGCCGTCCTCGGCCCGTGCCCGCAGCTGCACGCCCGGCACGACCACGTCGAGGACGGCCATGGCGACCCCGGTCCCGGCCAGCGTCCCGTCGCGGCGCGGGACGAAGGCGGCGACGCCGGTGAGCTGCTCGGGGACGGTGGCGACGCTCGTGACGTCCTCGCCACCGGCGAGGTCCTCGGCGACCGCGCGCCGGACGAGGTCGAGGACGGCGGCCGGGTCCAGCGCGGCCCGGCGCAGCACGGCGGCGGTCGACTCGCTCAGCGCACCCGCCGACGGCGCCGTCCCGGTCGCGGTCACGGCGCCTCCAGCGGCTCGTACACGGTGCCCGACAGCGTCGTGACGAGGTGCCCGCGCCAGGCCGGCTCGGCGTCGGGGTGGTCCTCGCGCCAGTGGGCGCCGCGGGTCTCCTCCCGGCGCGCGGCAGCCGCGACCAGCGCGCTCGCGACGGTGTGCAGGTCGGTCGCCTCCCAGGCGGCGGGCGAGGGCTCGGCGCAGCGCCGGGTGGCCAGCTCCTCGAGGGTCCTCGCGGCTGCGCCGAGGGACGTCGCGCTGCGCAGGACGCCGGCGCCGGCGGTCATGGCGGCGCCGAGCTCGGCGCGCACGGACGGGTCGAGCAGCACCGCCTCGCCCGTCAGCGGCTCCGGCGTCCCCTGCACGGGCAGGGACCGGGCCAGGTCCGCGCCGATGCGGCCGGCGAAGACGAGCCCCTCGAGCAGGCTGTTGCTGGCGAGCCGGTTCGCGCCGTGGACGCCGGTGCAGGCGACCTCGCCGCAGGCGTACAGCCCGGGGACGTCGGTGCGCCCGTCGAGGTCGGTGCGCACGCCGCCGCTCGCGTAGTGCGCGGCCGGGCTCACCGGGATCGGCTCGGTCACCGGGTCGGTGCCGGCCTCCCGGCAGCGCGCGACGATGGTCGGGAACCGCCGCAGCAGCACGCTCTCGCCGAGGTGCCGGGCGTCGAGCAGGACGTGGTCGTCACCCCGCTCGCGCATCCGGCGGTGGATGGCCTTGGCGACGACGTCGCGCGGCGCGAGGTCGGCCAGCGGGTGGTCGTCGGCGCTGATCACGCGCTTGCCGTCGAGGTCGACGAGGAAGGCGCCCTCGCCGCGCATCGCCTCCGACACCAGCGGCTGCTGCCCGGTGGATCCCGCGCCGAGGTGCAGCGCCGTCGGGTGGAACTGCACGAACTCGAGGTCCGCGACGGCAGCCCCCGCGCGCAGCGCCAGCGCCACGCCGTCGCCGGTCGACACCGACGGGTTGGTGGTGCTGGAGAACACCTGGCCCATGCCGCCGGTGGCGAGCACGACCGCCCGGGCGTGCACGGCTCCCACGCCGTCCTGCGTCCCCTCGCCGAGGACGTGCAGCGTGAGACCGGCGGCGTGCCCCTCGGCGGTCCGGAGCAGGTCCAGCACGAGCGCGTGCTCGACGAGCCGGATGGTCGGCGACGCCTTGACGGCCGCGACCAGCGCCCGCTGCACCTCGGCGCCGGTCGCGTCCCCGCCGGCGTGGACGATCCGGTCGCGGTGATGACCGCCCTCCCGGGTCAGGGACAGCTCACCCGAGGCGTCCCGGTCGAACGCAGCGCCCAGCTCCACCAGCTCGCGCAGCCGGCCGGGACCCTCCGTGCACAGCACGCGCACGGCGTCGACGTCGCAGAGCCCGACCCCCGCGACGAGCGTGTCCTGCAGGTGGTCCTCGGGGCTGTCCTGCGGGGACAGCGCCGCCGCCACACCGCCCTGCGCCCAGCGGGTGGAGCCGTCGTCGACGAGCACCTTGGTGACGAGCAGCACGCTGCCCCCGGCGCCGACGGCGGCCGCCGCGTGCAGGGCGACGGTCAGCCCGGCGACCCCCGACCCGACGACGACGACGTCCGCCGTCGTGGTCCAGCCGGGGTCCGGTGCGAGCAGCCTGCGGGCAGGGATCACCCGACCAGCGTGCCAGTCCCGGGCGGACGCCGCGCGTCTCCCCGTACGAGCCCGCTGCCGGGCAGGGCCTCGGCGGGGTCGTGACCGGTGCCCACGACGCGGTTGTCCGCGTCCACGAAGACGACGCGCGGTGCCCAGCGGCGCGCCTCGGCGTCGTCCATGAGTCCGTAGGCGATGAGGATGACGAGGTCCCCCGGGTGCACCAGACGGGCGGCGGCGCCGTTGATCCCGATGACGCCGGAGCCGCGCTCGCCGGCGATGACGTAGGTCTCGAGGCGGGCGCCGTTCGTCACGTCGACGATGGCCACCTGCTCGCCGGCCAGCAGGTCGGCGGCGTCCATGAGGTCCTCGTCGACGGTCACCGAGCCGACGTAGTGCAGGTCGGCCTGCGTCACCGTGGCGCGGTGGATCTTGCTCTTGAGCATGGTGCGGTGCACGGGTCAGCTCTCCTCGGGAGTCGTGAGCACGACGTTGTCGATCAGCCGGGTGGCGCCGACCCGCGCCGCGACGACGATCAGGTCGCCGCTCGGATCGGGGGCGAAGGTGCCGCTGTCGACGCGCTCCAGGTAGTCCAGCTCGACGCCCGGCTCGGCGGCCACGACGGCGCGGCCGGCGTCCACGTCCCCGGTGGCCTGCGCGCGCTGCAGGGCGCGGTGCAGCGCCAGGGCCGACTGCCGTCCGGCCGTCGACAGGTAGCCGTTGCGGCTGGACAGCGCCAGCCCGTCGCCCTCCCGCACGGTCGGGACGGCCACGACCTCCACCGGCAGGTCGAGGTCGCGGACCATGCGCCGGATGCCGGCGAGCTGCTGGGCGTCCTTCTGGCCGAACAGCGCGACGTCCGGACGGGTCAGGTGCAGCAGCTTGCAGACCACGGTGAGGACGCCGTCGAAGTGACCGGGGCGGCTCGCCCCCTCGAAGACGTCGCCCAGCGGACCGGCGCTGACCCGGACGAGGGGCGGCCCGTCGGGGTAGACGACGTCCGGCGCCGGCGTGAAGACGACGTCGACGCCCTCCCGCTCGCACAGCTCCAGGTCGCCCGCCAGCGTGCGCGGGTAGCGGTCGAGGTCCTCGGACGGGCCGAACTGCAGCGGGTTGACGAAGATCGTGGCGACGACGTGGTCCGCGCGGCGACGGGCCGCCCGCAGCAGCTCGGCGTGCCCGTCGTGCAGCGCGCCCATCGTCATGACGACGGCGACCCGACCGGTCAGCCCGTCGCGGGCGGCCGCCAGGTCCGAGCGCTCGTCGACGACCTGCATCAGCGGGCCGCGCTGCCGTGCGAGGCGGTGGCGAGGACCTCGAGCAGCGCCCCGGCCCGGTCGGGGTCCAGCCGGCCGGACGCCAGCGCCCGGTCGGCGGTCAGCCGCGCCATGGCGACGTAGGACGGGAGGATCTCCGGCGCGACGGCGGCCAGCACCTCGAGGTGCGCGGCGACCGTGCCCGCGTCCCCGCGCGCCACCGGTCCGGTGAGGGCCGCGTCGCCGCGCCGCAGGGAGCCGTCGAGGGCCGCACCGAGCAGCGGCGCCAGCACGGGTCCGGGCTCCTCGACCCCCGCCCGCCGGAGCAGGTCGGCGGAGCTGGCGACCAGCGTCGTGAGGTGGTTGGCGCCGTGCGCCAGCGCCGCGTGCCACAGCGGTCGCTGCGCCTCGCTGAGGCGTACGGGCTCGCCGCCCATCTCGAGCACCAGCGCCTCGCCGACCGGCAGCAGCGGCTCGGGCGCGGTGACGCCGAACGCCGTGCCGACCAGGCGCTCGAGGTCGACGGCGGTGCCGGCGAAGGTCAGCGCCGGGTGCAGCGCCAGGGGCAGCGCTCCTGCCGCCAGGGCCGGCTCGAGGACTGCCACGCCGTACCGGCCGGACGTGTGCGCCAGCAGCGTGCCGCGACGCAGGACGCCCGTGGTCACCAGTCCCGTGACCAGCCCGGCGAGGGCGTCGTCCGGCACCGTGAGCAGGGCCAGGTCGGCCGCGGCCACCACGTCCTCGACCGGTCGCACCGGGACGGCGGGAAGCAGCGCGGCGGCGCGCGCCCGGGAGGCCTCGGACACCGCCGACACGCCGACGACCCGGTGGCCGGCGCGGCCGAGGGCGGCCCCGAGCACCGCACCGACGCGGCCGGCACCGACGACGCCCACGCGCAGTCGCGCCGGGCGCACGTCGTCGTTCGACGAGAGGTCCATGTGCGGCGTTCCAGTCCTCGAGAGGGGTACCGGACGTTCCTCGCCAGCGTGCCCCCCCGGCAGGCCGGGCGTCCAGCGGTGTGTCCCGGATCACCGGTGCCGCATGCTGCTGGCATGACCTTCTCGCCCTGGCGCTCGGCTCTCGAGCGCGCTCTGTACGGGCCGGAGGGCTTCTTCGTGCGCGAGTCGCCGGGCCGGCACTTCCGCACCTCCGTGAGCGCCACCCCGGTGTACGCCGCGGCCGTCCGCGCGCTGGCCGGTCGCGTGGACGACGCCCTCGGCCGGCCCGACCCGTTCGACCTGGTGGACGTCGGGGCGGCCGGCGGCGAGCTGCTGCAGGCCCTGCCGGACGTGCCGTCCCGCTGGCGGCTGACCGGCGTGGAGGTGGCCCCCGCCCCGGACGCACCGGTGCGCTGGGCGGCGCAGGTGCCCGAGCTCGAGGGCCTGCTGTTCGCCAACGAGTGGCTCGACGACGTGCCGCTCGACGTGGTGTTCGACGGCCGGCTGGTCGAGGTCGCGCCGGACGGGACCGAGCGGCTCGACGGACCGGCGCCCGCCGACCTGCTCGACTGGGCTGCGCGGTGGTGGCCGCAGGGCCGCCGCGTCGAGGTGGGGCTGACGAGGGACCGGGCGTGGGCGGGCGCCGTCGCGCAGGTGCGGCGGGGGCTCGCCGTCGCGGTCGACTACGGGCACGTGCTGGGTGACCGCTCCGACTTCGGCGACCGGCGCACCACGCTCACCGGCTACCGCGACGGCCGCCAGGTGCACCCGGTGCTCGACGGCAGCTGCGACATCACGGCGCACGTCGCGCTCGACGCCTGCCTCGCCGCGACCGGCGGCCGGCTGCTGGTCCAGCGGGAGGCGCTGCGGCTCCTCGGCGTCGACCCGACCCCGCCGGACCGTGCCCTCGCGAGCACCGACCCGCGGGGCTACCTCGCGCGGCTGTCGGCCGCGAACGGCGCGGCCGAGCTGCTCGACCGCCGCGGCCTCGGGTCGTTCGGCTGGCTCGTCCGGCCCGTCGGGATCGACGACCCGCTCGCGGTCTGACCTGCGCTGCGGGCTGCACGCGGCCGCTCCTACGCTGCCCGCATGGCGCTCCGCGAGCAGGTGGTGGGGATCGGCGCCGCCGCGCACGCCACCGCGGACGCCGTCCTCTCGCTCGGCCCGCACCACCCGTCCTCGCACGGCGTCCTGCAGCTGGCGCTGGTGCTCGACGGTGACGTCGTCGTCTCCGCCGACCCGGACGTCGGCTTCCTGCACCGCGGCGCGGAGAAGCTGTTCGAGGTCCGCGACTACCGCCAGCTGGTCATGCTCGCCAACCGCCACGACTGGCTGTCGGCGTTCAGCAACGAGCTCGGCATCGTGCTGGCCGTCGAGCGCATGCTCGGCATGCAGGTCCCCGACCGGGCCGTGTGGCTGCGCACCCTGCTGGCCGAGCTGAACCGCGTCCTGAACCACCTGCTCTTCCTGGGCGCCGCCGATCCGGTCCGCGTGCAGGGGTTCTCGCAGCGGGAAGCCCTCACGGCGGTCATGGAGGAGGCCACCGGCGGACGGGTGCACTTCCAGTACAACCGCGTCGGCGGCCTGCACGAGGACGTCCCACGCGGGTGGACCGGCCGCGTGCGGACGGCCGCCGACGGCGTCCGCGCTGTCCTGCCGGCGCTGCGCGCGTCGTACGACGGGATCGGGCAGGGCGTCGCCGTCCTGTCGCCGGAGGTCGTCCTGTCGCACGGCGTGTCCGGACCGCTCGCCCGCGCGAGCGGCGTCGACATGGACCTGCGCCGGGACGACCCCTACCTCGCCTACGCCGATCTCGAGGTCCCGGTCGTCACCCGCAGCGCCGGCGACGCGGCGGCGCGCTTCGCCTGCGTGCTGGACCAGGTCGAGGCCTCGCTGGACCTGGTCGACGCCTGCCTCGACCGGCTTCCCGCGGGGCCGGTCGACCTGCGCCTGCCCAAGACGGTCAAGGCTCCGGAGGGCGCGACGTACGCGTGGACCGAGAACCCGCTCGGCATCTCGGGCTACTACCTCGTCTCCCGCGGCGACCGGGTGCCGTGGCGGCTGGCCATGCGCACCGCGTCGTTCAACAACGTCTCCGCGCTGCCCGCCGCGCTGCCCGGCACCCGGCTCGAGGACCTGGTCACGGCGCTGTGCTCGTTCTTCTTCGTCATCGGCGACATCGACCGGTGAGGCGGGTGACGGCCGGATGAACCCCCTGGACCGACTGGACTGGCGCCGCCGGACGACCCGGCTCTACGTCGACGTGCGCGCCGAGCACTACCCCGCCGTGGCGCACGCCGGCTGGGCGGCGGTCCGTGACCACCTGCACGCCGACCACCCGTGCTCGCCCGCGGACCGGGACGCCTTCTCCGGACTGGCCGTCGGGGCGTACGACCCGCGCTGGCGGGTCGAGGTGCACCTGGAGCCGGCGCCGCCGTCCCGGTTCGAGGTCGACGCGGGGACCGGCCGTGTGCTGGCGTACGACCGGGTCGGCGTTCTCCGGACCCCGTGGGGTCCGCTCGACGCCTGGGAGCTCGACAGCTGGGGCGGCGGGCTGTGGGTGCCCGTCCGCGACCGCGGCAGCGGGACGCTGTCGTACGACGGCGGGCGCTACCTCTACGACACCGCCTGCGGGGCCGATCTCGGGACCGGGCCGGACGGCGGGCTCGTCGTGGACCTCAACTTCCTCTACGCGCCGCCCAGCGCGCACGACCCGCGCACCGCGTGCCCCCTGCCGCCGCCGGGCAACGTCCTCGACGTCGTCGTCCCGGTCGGCGAGCTGAGTCCGCCTCTGCAGGAGGGGTAGGGACCGGGTGCGGAGCCGCACTGGCGGTTCCACGACGAGGAGGTCGACATGCTCCGACAGCTGCTCAACGGCGCGATGCGGTCAGGTGGGATGTCCGGTCGCCGAGGTGGCACGGTCTCGGGCACCGGTACGGGAACGGGTGCGGGCCTCGGCGGCCGACGCGGTCGGGGTGGGGCCGGCGGCGACCTCGGCGGTCAGGTCGGCGCCTCGGTGGGGCGCTCGCTGCTGAGCGGGCTGATGCGCCGCCGCTAGCCCTTGAGGTAGTGCAGGAAGCGGGCCCGCAGCAGCGGCTCGTCCTCACCGAGCGGCTCCTTGCCGAGCAGCTCGCGCACGACGTGGACGGCCTCCGCGACCGAGCCGGTGATGGCCCCGGAGGACCCGTCCTCGCCGGCGATCGCGCGCGCGCCGCGCATGTGACGGACGACGTCCCAGACGAAGCCGACGTCCCGCGTGTGCTCGGCCTTGTCGAAGGCCCGTGCCCGCAGCTCGTCGGTGGACAGCGCGTCGAGGTCGTCGAGGGACAGCGCGGGCGAGTCGTCGGTCACGCTGCAGACTCTAGGTGTCCCGGAGCGCCTAGAGGCCGTCGCGCGGGCCGTCCGGGGTCCGGCACGCCCGCTCGAGCACCAGCGCCGCGACGACGAGGACGAGGGCCGCCGCGGCGGACAGTCCGGCGGCCAGGGCGTCGCGCTCGGCCACCGCCAGCTCCGCCCGTCGCGGGAGCGTCCATGCCAGCAGCCCGCCGTAGGCCCCCAGCAGGATGGCCCCGGTGGTGCTGCTGGCCTTGGCGAGCACCGCCGCCCGCGCGACCTGCATCGGGTGCAGCGGACGACCCCGCGGGCGGCCGCGGTCGTCGCGCCGGTGCGCCAGGCGGTCGGCGACGACCTTGGCCATGCCCAGCTCGGTGACCGCGAGCAGGACCAGCGTCACCGGGGCGTACAGCGGCAAGGCCGGGAACGAGCCGTACGACGTCTGCGCTACCACGTAGAGCAGCACCGCGAAGACCACGACGATGCCGACGATCGGCCCGGTGCGGGTCGGCGTCACAGGACGAGGTCCTCGCGGCGGCGGAGGCCTTCGGTCCCCAGCGAGGCCAGCAGCTCGCGCACCGGGCCGGCGCCCGGGAGCTCGGCCGTCGGGTCGAGCTCCAGCCACGGCGCGAGGACGAAGCCGCGCTCGTGCGCACGCGGGTGCGGCAGGAGCAGCCCGTCCGGGACCGGTGGGCCGGCGACGACCACGTCGACGTCGAGGGTGCGCGGTCCCCAGCGGAGGTCCCGCCGCCGCCCCGCCGCCCGCTCCGCGGTCTGCGCCGCGTCCCAGGCCCGCGTGGCGTCGAGGTCGCACAGCAGCACGGCGTTGAGGTAGTCGTCCTGCGCGGGTCCGCCCACCGGTGCGGTCTCCCAGACGCCCGAGACGGCCCGCGGCGACAGCACCCGCACCGCGAGGCGCAGGTGCGCGAGCCGGTCGCCCAGGTTGCTGCCGATCGACAGGACGGCGCTCACGGCCGCGACACCGTGACGCTCACGGCCGCGACACCGTGACGCTCACGGCCGCGACACCGTGACGCTCACGGCCGCGACACCGTGACGCTCACGGCCGCGACACCGTGACGCTCACGTCGGTGAACGGCACCGGGATCGGGGCCTGCGGCTTGTGCACCGTCACCTCGACGCGGCGCACGGGCCCCGCCGACAGGCAGACGTCGGCCAGCCGAGCGGCCAGCGTCTCCAGCAGGTCGACCGGCTCGCCCGCGACGACCGCCGCCAGCGCCTCGGCCAGCTCGCCGTAGTGCACCGTCTTCGTCAGGTCGTCGTCGGCGCCGGCGAGGCGCAGGTCGAGGTGCAGCACGGCGTCGACGACGAAGTCCTGGCCGTCGCGCCGCTCCTCGGGAAGCACGCCGTGCCGCCCGCGCACCCGCAGCCCGGTCAGCGTGATCCGGTCGTCGCTACTCATCGCCGAGCTGCCCCAGGACCGGTGACCCGTGGTGGACCTGCATCCGCCAGCCGTCCGGCCGGCGGACCAGCACGTTCGTGGCCACGACGGTGGCGCCGGCGTGCGCGGACTCGGTCACCTCGGTCAGGACGTTCTCGGTGCAGGTCACGACCGCGACGTCACCCCGCACGTGCACGCGGACGTCGGTCAGGAAGAACTGGATGTAGTCCGTGCCGGCCATGACCGCCGACCAGGAGCGCAGGACCTGCTCGCGCCCGCGCAGCATCGGCCAGCCGGGGTGCACGCACACGACGGCGTCGGGTGCGACGTCGTCCCAGACGCGCTCCATCCGGTCGACGTCGGCGCTCTCGAACGCCTCGTACAGCGCGGCGTTGACCGCCTGCGCGTCCTCGACGTCGCTCACGCCGGACCTGCCGCCGGTCCGGTGACGAACGCCCCCGCCGCCGCGGCGACGCGGACGGCGTCGGCACTGGCGCGTACGGCATGGACCCGCACCGCCCAGGCGCCGGCCGAGGCCGCCAGCACCGTCACCGCCGCCGTCGCGTCGTCGCGCTGCCCGGCCGGCCGGGGGGTGCCGTCGGCCGACGCCAGCAGGCCGCCGAGGAAGCCCTTGCGGGACGCGCCGACGACCAGCGGGGCGAGGGCGGTCAGGCGCGGCAGGGCGCCCAGGAGCGCCCAGCTGTGCGCCGGGGTCTTGGCGAAGCCGAGGCCCGGGTCGAGCACCAGCCGGTCCGCCGGGACCCCGGCGGCCAGGGCGGCATCCCGGCGGACGAGCAGCTCACCGGTCACGTCCGCCACCACGTCGTCGTAGACCGCCCGCGACTGCATGTCGCTGCTGTGCCCGCGCCAGTGCATGGCGACGTAGGCGCAGCCGCGCTGCGCCACCAGCGGCAGCATCGCGGGATCGGCGAGCCCGCCGGACACGTCGTTGACGAGCACCGCCCCGGCATCCAGCGCGGCCGCGGCGACGCGGGCGCGCATGGTGTCCACCGACACCAGCGCACCGGCGGCGACCAGGCCCTCCACGACCGGCAGCACGCGCGCCCGCTCCTCGTCCTCGGGCACCCGGTCGGCCCCCGGACGGGTGGACTCGCCGCCGACGTCGACCAGGTCGGCGCCCTCCTCGAGCAGCCGGACGCCGCGCCGCAGCGCGTCCTGGGCGCGCAGGTGCTGTCCGCCGTCGCTGAACGAGTCGGGGGTGACGTTGACGACGCCCATGACCAGGGTGCGCCCGAGCGCCGGCAGCCCCGCCACCGCGGGCGGGCCCGACGCCGACAGCAGCGAGGCCGGCGGCTGGTCCCGCGGCGGCATCAACGGCCCAGGATCAGGCTCATGGCCTCGGACCGGGTCACCGCGCTGGTCTTGAGGACGCCGCGGACGGCCGAGGTGACGGTGCGGGCGCCGGGCTTGCGCACCCCCCGCACGGTCATGCACATGTGCTCGGCCTCGACGACCACGATGACGCCGCGCGGGTCGAGCCGCTCGACCAGCGCGTCGGCGACCTGCGTGGTGAGCCGCTCCTGCACGGACGGCCGCTTGGATCGGCGTGCAGCCCGGCGAACACCTCGGCGTACATGCGGGCCACCCGGGCGGGGGTGTCCCGCAGTCCCTGGCGCTCGACGTCCCCGCCGAGGGCGTTCAGCAGCTCGCGGACGGCTGCTTCG
>CADCUE010000050.1 GCA_902805805.1 uncultured Frankineae bacterium
GCCCCGCGCCGCCGTCAGGGTCGACTCGGCCTCGCTCCGCGCCGCGGTCAGCGTCGACTCGGCCTCCTCGCGCGCCGCCGTCAGGGTCGACTCGGCCTGGTCACGGGCGGCGGTGACGAGCTGCTCCGCCTCCTCCCGCGCCTCCGCGATGGCCTGGTCGGCCGTCCGCTGGGCCAGCAGCAGGGTGCGCAGAGCCGCTTCCTGCCCCTCGAGACCGGCCAGACCGCGAGGCTCGCTCGCCGTCTGCGCTGCCGGCGTCCCCGCCGCCGGGACACCGCTCGACGGGCTACCGCCCGACGGGACACCGCCCGCCGCAGCAGCACCCGACGTGGCCGGACCCGGAGTGGCCGCCCACGACGTGGAGGCGCTCGGCGAGGGAGCAGCAGGGGACGGCGGTGCCCCCGCCGCGGCGGTCAGCAGCCGCGCGAGCTCGCTCTCGACCTCGTCGAGGAAGGCGTCGACCTCGTCGATGGCGTAGCCGCGGAACGCGATCCTGAACTGCTTGTTGGCGACTTCGATGGGCGTCAGCGGCACGGCAGTCCCCGCTCTCGGTCGTGTCCGGCGCTGCTCAACGCTGGGCGTCGACGACGCTCATGAGGATGCGCACCGCGATGAACAGGATGATGAAACCCAGGTCCAGGCTGACCTGGCCGATGCGCAGCGGCGGGATGACCCGGCGCAGGGCCTTGAGAGGCGGATCGGTGACGGAGTAGGCCAGCTCGAGGGCGGCCGCCACGAGCCCGGTGGGGCGGTAGGACCGCGCCAGCAGGAACACGTACTCCATGATCAGCCGGAAGATCAGGAACAGCAGGAAGACGAGCAGCGCGAAGTAGAGGACGTCTGCGACGACTCCCACGGGGGTCAGGGCTCCTGGTCTGGGTGTAGGACGGCGGGCTGCTCAGGACTGGTTGAAGAACCCGCCCTCGGCGATGCGGGCCTTGTCCTCAGCCGTGACCTGCACGTGCTCGGGCGAGAGCAGGAAGACCTTGTTGGTGACCCGCTCGATGCTGCCACGGAGGCCGAAGATGAGACCCGCCGCGAAGTCGACCAGCCGCTTGGCGTCGACGTCGTCCATCTCGGTCAGGTTGATGATGACCGGGGTGCCGGAGCGGAAGTGCTCGCCGATGGTGCGCGCCTCGTTGTAGGTGCGCGGGTGCAGCGTCGTGATCCGGTAGGTGTCGATCTGCGGAGCCGGCGCCGGGGCGATGCGCGGCGCGGTGTCGAGCGCGACGGCGCCGCGCGGCCGTGGGGTGTCGTCGAGCGGACGGCGCAGCGTCGCCGTGCGGCCCGCATCCTGGGGCGGCGACCAGCGACGGGAGACGACCGGAGCGGCCTCGTCGACGTCGTCCTCGTCGTACCCGTCGTCGGCGTAGCGCCGGTCACGGGGGTCCTCGTCGTCCTCCACCAGGCCGAGGTAGAGGCCCAACTTGCGCATGGAGCCGGGCATGCAGATCTCCTCGGGTCGGGGGTGGTCGAACGGGACGGACCGGCCGGAGACTACCGGAGCGCAGCTGGCCGAGGGCCGAGCAACGCCGTGCCGACACGCACGGACGTGGACCCCGCAGCGACCGCCTGCTCGAGGTCGGCGGTCATCCCGGCGCTGATCGTGAGCGCTCGGGGATGGGCCCGCCGCAGCTGCCCGGCGACGTCCGCGAGGAGGGCGAAGGCCTGCGCCGGGTCGGCTCCGAGCGGCGCGACGGCCATGACGCCGCGCAGCTGCAGGCCCTCGGCGGCGTCCACCGCGGCGGCGATCTCGGGCACCGCGTCGACGGGTGCGCCGCCCCGGTCCGGAGCGGCGTCGAGGCTGACCTGCACCAGCACGTCGAGCTCGCGCGCGCAACGTCGCGCGCCGGCGGCGAGGGCGTCGACGAGGGGCAGCCGGTCGCAGGACTCGACGACCGAGGCGTACGACGCGACGCTCCGGGCCTTGTTGGTCTGCAGGCGGCCGACGAAGTGCCAGCGGACGTCGGCCACCTGGCGCGCCTTGTCCTTGGCCTCCTGGTCGCGGCTCTCGCCGAAGTCGCGCACCCCCAGCCCACGCAGCACCTCGAGATCGCTCACCGGGTGGAACTTGGTCACGGCCACCAGCAGCACCGAGCTGCGTGGACGGCCGGCGGCGGCGCAGGCGGCGGCGAGGCGGTCCTCCACGACGCGCAGCCGCTCGGCCAGCTCGCGTGCACGGTCGCCGTCGGCCCGGTCCGTGCTCACGCCAGCCGCACGAGACCGGCGTGCCGGCCGGTCGTCCCGGAGCGCCGGTAGGAGAACCAGCGGGACGGCTGCTCGAGCGTGCAGCCGCCGACGGCCGAGACCCGGGTGAGGCCGGCAGCACGGAGCAGCCCGAGCGCACCCGCGGTCAGGTCCACCGACGGGGTGCCCCGACCCGTCGTCGTGCGGCTGCCCGGGGCGGCCCGCTCGACGGCGTCGGCCATCTCCTGCGGCACCTCGTAGCACCGGCCGCACGCTGCGGGTCCGAGCACGGCCGTCGTCCGGGCCGGCTCGGCGCCCAGACCGGCCATCGCGCCCAGCGTCGCCTGGAGCACTCCCGCGGCCAGCCCCTCGCGACCGGCGTGGGCGACGGCGACGACCCCGGCCGCGGGGTCGGCGAGCAGCACCGGCAGGCAGTCGGCGGCCAGCACGACGAGCCCCAGCCCCGGCGCGGCGGTCACCAGGCCGTCGACGCCTGGCACGCCCGCGGTGGCGGGTCCGTCGACCACCGCGACCTGCGCGCCGTGCACCTGCTGCATGAACGCCAGCGCGCCGGGCGGCAGCCCCGCCGACTCGGCGAGCCGGCGACGGTTGCCGGCCACCCGGTCGGCGTCGTCGCCGACGTGGGTGCCGAGGTTCGCGCTGTCGTACGGCGGCTCGCTGCCGCCGCCCGCGCGGGTGGAGAACCAGCCGCTCGCCGGGGCCGGCAGACCGGCCCGCGTCAGCTCGAGCACGCGCCTACTTCAGGAAGTCCGGCACGTCGAGGTCGTCCTCGAAGACGACGGTGCGGCGCGGCGCGGCCGGCGGGGCGGTCGGCGCCGGCCGCGGACGGGGCGTCGAGGTCGGCGTGTAGGACGGCGTGGGCGCAGGCGGTGTCGCCGCGGTCTCGGGCTGGGGACGCCGCGTCTCGACCCGGCGCACGGGGGTCGGCGCTCCGGCTTCGAAGCCGGCGGCGATGACCGTCACCCGGACCTCGTCGCCCAGGGCGTCGTCGATCACCGCTCCGAAGATGATGTTGGCCTCGGGGTGCGCCGCGTCGGCGACGAGCTGCGCCGCCTCGTTGATCTCGAACAGGCCGAGGTCGCTGCCGCCCGAGATGTTGAGCAGCACGCCGTGGGCGCCGTCCATGCTGGCCTCGAGCAGCGGGCTGGCGATCGCCATCTCGGCGGCGACGGCGGCCCGGTCGTCGCCACGGGCGTTGCCGATGCCCATGAGCGCGCTGCCGGCGCCGCTCATGACGGCCTTGACGTCGGCGAAGTCGAGGTTGATCAGACCGGGCGTCGTGATCAGGTCGGTGATGCCCTGGACACCGGAGAGCAGCACCTGGTCGGCGCTCTTGAACGCGTCGAGGACGCTGACCTGCCGGTCGCTGATCGACAGCAGCCGGTCGTTGGGGATGACGATGAGGGTGTCGCACTCGGCCCGCAGCGCCGCGATGCCCTCCTCCGCCTGCTGGGCGCGCCGACGCCCCTCGAAGGAGAAGGGCCGCGTGACGACACCGATGGTCAGGGCGCCGAGCGACTTGGCGATGCTCGCGACGACCGGAGCGCCGCCGGTGCCGGTGCCGCCGCCCTCGCCGGCCGTGACGAAGACCATGTCGGCCCCCTTGAGGACCTCCTCGATCTCCTCGCGGTGGTCCTCGGCCGCCTGCGCCCCGACGCCGGGCTGCGCGCCCGCGCCGAGGCCGCGGGTGAGCTCGCGTCCGACGTCGAGCTTGACGTCGGCGTCGCTCATCAGCAGCGCCTGGGCGTCGGTGTTGATGGCGATGAACTCGACGCCCTTGAGACCGACTTCGATCATGCGGTTGACGGCGTTGACGCCACCGCCTCCGATGCCGACCACCTTGATGACGGCGAGGTAGTTCTGCGGTGCAGCCACGGTGTGGAGGAGCCTCTCGGGACGGTCGAGTGGAGCGGGCGGGGAGGTCGGTCGAACCCTTGACCTCAAGAAGACACTTACAGTTATGTCAACCTGCTGACCGCGGCGACGTTACGGGCGGCCGGTTCGAGCGGTCAACCGCGACACCGGCGTGTCGGACGACGGATGTGCATCACCGCAGGTGGGAGCGACAACACGCGCAGTGATCAGGACGGCGCCCTCGCGCCGCTGCGGTCAGCGAGAGCGGCGCTTGGCGTCGTACATGCGCGCGTCGGCCTCCGAGACGACGCTCGCCGGGTCGCCGGCGCCGTCGTGGACGATCGCCATGCCGAGGCTCACCCCGATGTCGAGGGTGCGGCCGAGGACGGTGACCGGCTTCTCGACGGCGTCCTTGAGCCGGGTCACCAGCGCGTGCATGCCGGGCTCGGTGGCGGACTCGACGAGCACGACGAACTCGTCGCCGCCCAGGCGGGCGACCGTGTCGGAAGGGCGGACGCCGGCGCTCATGCGGTCCGCCACGGCCTTGAGCACGGCGTCCCCGATGCGGTGGCCGAAGCGGTCGTTGACGTCCTTGAAGCCGTCCAGGTCGAGGAACAGCACGCCGGTGACGCCCCCGGACCGCGCGTCGCGCGCCAGGGCGCCCCGCAGGCGCTCCTCGAACAGCGCGCGGTTGGCCAGCCCGGTCAGCGGGTCGCGCACGGCCCGCTCCTTGAGCGTGGCGGTGAGTGCCTTGAGGTCCTCCTCGGCCTTGCGCCGCTCGGTGATGTCCTGGGCGCTCACGGCGAACCAGGCCGGCTCGCCGTCCGGACCGGACACCGCCGCGATCCCGTGCATGACCCAGCTGGCGGTCCCGTCGCTGTGCACGTAGGACCGCTCGCTGTGCACCGCCTCGGTCCGGCGCTCGGCGAGCGCCGTGAGGTCCAGCGCGTCGTCGTCCTGCAGCACCTCGGCGAGGGCCACGCCGACGAGGTCCTCCGGCGCTCGCCCGACCAGCTCGGCGTAGGTGCGGTTGACCCGCACGTACGCGCCGTTGAGATCGGCGAGAGCCAGGCCGATCCGGGCGCTGACGAAGAACTCCTCGAAGACGTCCGTGCTGCTCGCGAGGGCGTCCATGGTGGCCCTGGCGGCACGGGCGCGAGCACCGCTCGGGGCAGCCGACAAGGCGGTCAGGACCAGCACCTCCTCGCGGCTCGAGCACGGACGTCGGACCACGATGATGCACGGACCTCGCGGCGGCAGCCTCGGCCGACCGGGTGACGCCGGCCTGCCGACCGGGTCCCCGACCCGGTCTGCGGTCGGCCGGTCAA
>CADCUE010000051.1 GCA_902805805.1 uncultured Frankineae bacterium
CGGCGGCGGGCTTGGCGCCGCTGCCGCGCAAGGACAAGGACGCCGCCCTGCGGGCGATGGCGGACGCGCTGGTGCGCCGGGCCGACGAGGTGCTCGCGGCCAACGCGCAGGACGTCGCCGCCGGTCGCGAGGGCGGCACGAGCGAGGCCATGCTCGACCGGCTCACGCTCACGACGGCGCGCGTCGAGGCGATGGCCGACGGGCTGCGCCACGTGGCCACCCTGCCGGACCCGGTCGGCGAGGTCGTGCGCGGCTCGTCGCTGCCCAACGGCCTGGAGCTGCGCCAGGTGCGGGTGCCGCTCGGCGTGGTCGGGATCGTCTACGAGGCACGCCCGAACGTGACCGCGGACGCCGCCGGGCTGTGCCTCAAGAGCGGCAACGCGGTGCTGCTGCGCGGCAGCGCCAGCGCCCACCGGTCCAACCGGGTGCTGGTCGACGTCCTGGCCGACGCCGCGACGGCCGCCGGCATGCCGGTCGACGCCATCCAGCTCGTGCCGGGCACGGACCGCTCGAGCGTCAAGGAGCTCATGCGGGCCCGTGGGCTGGTCGACGTGCTCATCCCGCGCGGCGGCGCCGGGCTGATCGAGGCCGTCGTCACCGAGTCGCAGGTGCCGGTGATCGAGACCGGGGTCGGCAACTGCACCGTCTACGTCGACGCGCACGCCGACCTCGACAAGGCCGTGGCGATCGCGGTCAACAGCAAGACGCACCGGCCGAGCGTGTGCAACGCCGCGGAGACCCTGCTGGTGCACGCCGACGTCGCGGCGGAGTTCCTGCCGCGAGCGGTGGCCGCGCTCACGGCGGAGGGCGTCACGCTGCACGCGGACGAGCGGGCGAGGGCGTACGACCCGACGTCGGTGCCGGTGACGGACGAGGACTGGGCTGCGGAGTACCTCTCGCTCGACCTCGCCGTCGGCGTCGTCGACTCGCTCGACGAGGCCGTCGCGCACATCCGCCGCTGGGGCAGCGGCCACACCGAGGCGATCGTCACCCGCGACGTCGACGAGGCCCGGCGCTTCGTGCGCTCGCTCGACAGCGCGGCGGTGATGGTCAACGCCTCGACGAGGTTCACCGACGGCGGCGAGTTCGGTTTCGGCGCCGAGATCGGCATCTCGACGCAGAAGCTGCACGCTCGCGGTCCGATGGGGCTGCCGGAGCTGACCAGCACCACCTACGTCGTCACGGGCGAGGGGCACGTCCGGGAGTGAGACCGTCGGCGACCGAGGCGGTCAGCACGGCGTAGTCCTGGCCGGACGCCACGTCGGCCGCCGCCGCCGCGGCCTCCGCGCAGGCGGCGGTGACGGGCAGGCCGCCGTGCGAGGCGTCCACCGCGAGCCGCAGGTCCTTGGCCATCAGGTCGACCGAGAACGTCGTGGCGGTGAAGTCGCCGCTGTCGAGCATCGAGCGCTTCTGCCCGAGGAACCAGCCGTAGCCGGTCATCGACAGCACCTCCAGCAGCAGGTCGCGGTCCAGGCCGAGCTCGCGGCCCAGGCGCAGCGACTCGCCGAGCCCGGCGGCGAGCACACCCAGGCTCTGGTTGAGGCAGATCTTGAGGGCGCTGCCCGCGCCCACCTCGCCGACCCGGCGCACGCGGTCCGGGGCGCCCCAGAGCGACAGCACGGGCAGCGCGTCGTCGTAGTCGCCCTGCGACCCACCGGCCAGCACCCCCAGCGTGCCGTCGGCCGCCGGGCCGACGCTGCCCGCCACGGGCGCGTCGACGTAGCGCAGACCGCTCGCGGCGGCAGTGGCGGCGAACTCGCGGGCGGCCTCCGGCCCGACCGTCGTGCTGTCGAGGACCAGCGTCCCCGGCGGTGCCGCGGCGCAGACCTCCGCGAGCACCTGGCGCACGCTGTCGGGGCCGAACAGCATGAGAGCGACGACCTCGGCTCCGGCCACCGCCGCACCCACGGACGGCGCTTCGCGGGCCCCCCGCGCGACGAGCGGCGCGGCCTTGCCCGGGGTGCGGTTCCAGACGACGAGGTCGTGCCCGGCGGACAGGACGTGGCCGGCCATGAGGACGCCCATGCGTCCGAGACCGAGGAACGCGACTCTCATGGGCGAACCGTAGGCCCCGGCCCGCTCAGCCGGCGTCAGCGGCGCGCAGCTCGACCAGCACCGCCTGCTCCGGGTTGAGCACCGGCAGGCGCAGCCCGGCGACGGCGAGGGCCCGGCCGGTGAGGACCACCGCGCCGGCCGACCACCACGGCGGGTCCGACCGCGCGACGCCCTCGTGCCCGCCGGCGACCGGCAGCGGCGTCACGCGGTAGCGGCGGTCCGGGTCGAGCCCGGGCAGCAGGGCTGCGCCCGGGACCTCGTGCGGGGACGTCGTGAGCTGGACGTAGCAGAACACCGCCGCGCTGCGGTCCGCCGCCACGACGCCGTGCAGCTGCGCCGACGGGTCGGGCAGGTCGGCGTGCACCACCCGGCCGCTGTGCAGCAGGGGGCGCAGGCGCTGGTAGGTGCGCACGGCGTCGCCGAGCAGCGCCCGCTCCCGGGCGTCGGTGGTCGTGATGTCCCACTCGAAGCCGAAGGAGCCGAACAGCGCCGTCGCGACCCGGAAGGACAGCCCGGCGGTCCGGCCGGTGGTGTGGGCGTGCGGCGGGCCGACGTGGGACCCGACGAGCTCGGGCGGCAGCAGCAGGGAGGTCCAGCGCTGGATGCTCTGGCGCTCGAGCGCGTCGTTGGCATCGCTGCCCCAGACCCGGTCGGTGCGCTCGAGGATCCCGAGGTCCACGCGGCCGCCGCCGGCGGAGCAGCTCTCGATCTCGACGCCCGGGTGGCGCGCGCGCAGCGCGTCGAGCAGCCGGTAGACCGCCAGCGTCTGGGCGTGCACGGCCGGCCGGCCGTCGCGGTCGGCGGCCTCCACCAGGTCGCGGTTGTGGTCCCACTTGAGGTAGGCGATCTCGTCCGCGGTGAGCAGCGCGTCGAGTCGCTCGAGGATGTGCTCCCAGGCCTCGGGCACCGTCAGGTCCAGCACCTGCTGGTGGCGCCACGGCGGTGGCAGCCGCCCGGGGACGCCGAGGATCCAGTCCGGATGGGCCCGGACCAGGTCGGAGTCGACGTTGACCATCTCCGGCTCGACCCACAGGCCGAACTCCATCCCGAGCGAGCGCACGTGCGAGACGAGCGGCGTCAGGCCGTCGGGCCAGACCGACTCGTCGACGTACCAGTCACCGAGACCGGCGGTGTCGTCGCGGCGGCCGCGGAACCAGCCGTCGTCGAGCACGAAGCGCTCGACACCGATCTCGGCTCCCACGTCGGCGAGCGCCGTCAGGCGGGCGAGGTCGTGGTCGTAGTAGACGGCCTCCCAGGTGTTGAGCACGACCGGTCGGGGGCGGTGCGGGTGGTGCGGCCGCGCCCGCAGGAAGGCGTGGAAGGCGTCGCCGATGCCGTCCAGCCCGCTCCCGGACCACGCGGCGAAGACCTCGGGGGTCTCGTAGGACTCGCCCGGCCCGAGCACCACCTCCCCGGCGGTGAGCAGCTCGGCGGCCCCGATGACCGGCCGGCCGTCGGACCCGCGCTCGGCCCACAGGCGGCTGTCGCCGCTCCAGCCCAGGTGGATGCCCCAGACCTCGCCGGAGCGGTTGCCGAAGCCGGCGGTCCCGGCCGCCAGGACCAGGCTGGTGTCGAACCCGGTGCGGCCCCGGCGCTGCTCCCGCACGAACGCGCCGTGCACGAAGGGGTGCCGCTGCGGGGCGCGCTCGCGCAGCCAGCGGCCGGTCAGGTCGTGCAGCTCGACGGCGCGGGCGGGCACCGGCAGGACGGTGGCCAGCTCGTCGAGGGCGTACGGCTCCGCGCCGTCGTTGCGCAGCGTCGAGCGCAGCTGCAGCAGTCCGCCGTCGTGCAGGCGCAGCCGCACCCGGACCGACAGCTGGGCTCCCGGGTCGCAGGCCTCGACCGCCAGGCCGCCGTCGCCGTCGGCGTGGACGCGCTCGAGGCGCCAGGCGGTCGAGAAGTCGCGGCCGCCGCGGCTGCCGGACAGTCCTGGTCGCCCGCGGTAGCCGGCGGAGCGCTCGGGCAGCAGCGACACGGGGACGGGGACGTCCAGTGCCGACTGAGCCACGGCCGGATCCGCGGCGTCCACGACCGCGGCCAGGTCGTCGGGGGAGGCGTCGCCGAGGTCGGGGCCCCAGTGCACGACCGCAGGCAGCCCCGGTCCGCGGGTGTCGAGCAGCAGGCTGACGCCGGAGCGGCGCAGGTGCACCCGCCCCGCGCCGCCGTCCCGCGACGTCATCCCTTGGTCGCGCCGAGCGTCAGCCCGCCGATGAACTGCTTCTGCAGCAGGAAGTAGATCAGGACGGTGGGCAGCGCCACGAGCAGCGAGCCGGCGGCCACCAGGTTGTTGTCGATGAAGAACTGGCCCTGCAGGTTGTTCAGCGAGGACGTGATCGGCCGCTTGTCACCGCTGACCATGAGCACGAGCGCCCAGAAGAAGTCGTTGTAGATCCAGGTGAACTCGAGCGTGGCCAACGCCGCGAGCGGCGCCCGGCACAGCGGCAGGGTGATCTGCCAGTACTGCCGCCAGGCGGAGGCGCCGTCGACCCGGGCCGCCTCGGTGAGCTCGTGCGGCAGCGTCTTCATGTAGTTGCTGAGCACGAACGTGCAGAAGCCGATCTGGAAGGCGATGTGGATGAGGATGATCCCCCAGTAGGAGTCGAACAGCGTCCCCGAGTCGCTCATCCACTCGGGCAGCGGCACGGTCCGGTAGAGCCGGTACAGCGGCGTGATGATCGACTGCTGCGGCAGCAGGTTGCCTGCCGTGAACAGCATGAGCAGCGCGATCTGGCCGCGGAACTGGAAGCGGGAGACGACGAAGGCGACCATCGACGACAGGAACAGGATCAGCAGCAGCGACGGCACGACGATGATCATCGTGTTGGTGAAGTGGTGGAGCATGTCGCCCTGCTCGAACGCCTTGCGGTAGTTCTCGAAGGTGAGCGCCTCGGCGAGGGAGACGTAGCCGTTGCGGGCCGTCTCCTCGTACGGCCGCAGCGAGGTGTAGGCGGCCCACAGCAGCGGCAGCAGCCAGGCGGCGCTGACGAGGACGAGCACGGTGTGCAGGACCACGCGCCCGGGTCGCAGGCGGCGGTTGTCGTCGCGCCGGCTCGGGCGGCCGGGGCCGCTGGGGCTCGTCTGCGACGTCGAGGTCGCGACGGCGGTCACGTCTCGTCCTTCCGGAAGGTCTGGGCGAGGTAGACGACGATGAAGCTCAGGGAGATGACGAGCAGGATCACCGCGATGGCCGACCCGAAGCCGATCCGGCTCGCCTCTCCGATGATGTTGTTGGTGACCAGCACCGACAGCAGCTCGAGCCCGTTGCGACCGCGGTTGATGATGTAGACGAGGTCGAAGGCACGCAGGGACTCGATGACGGTCACCACGAGCACCACGACGTTGATCGGGCGCAGCGCCGGGAAGACGACGTGCCGGAAGGTCTGCACCTCGGTGGCGCCGTCCATCTTGGCCGCCTCGCGCTGCGCCATGTCGACGCCCTTCAGGCCGGCGAGGTACAGCACCATGATGTAGCCGACGTGCCGCCAGGACGCGGCGACGAGGACGGCGTAGATGTTGACCTTGTCGTTGCCGAACCAGTCGACGTTCGAGTCGAACAGGTTGTTGATCAGGCCCTGGTCCGGGCTGTAGATCAGCTGCCAGATGAACCCCACCAGTGCCAGGGACAGCACGACGGGCAGGTAGAGCGCGCTCTGGTAGAAGCGCGACCCCCGGATCTCCTTGTCGAGCAGGACCGCGAGCACCAGCCCGAGGGGCGAGGCGATGAACAGGAACACGGCGAGCCAGAGCAGGTTGTTCTGCACCGCCGGCCAGAACGGCGGGTAGATCGTCGCGATCTGCTCGTAGTTGTCGATGCCGACCGGCTCGATCGTGGCCAACCCGCCGATGCCGTTCCACCGGGTGAAGGACAGGACGACGGACAGCAGCGCCGGCACCCACACGAGCAGGATGTGGATCGTCGCCGGGATCCCGGCCATGAGGATGAGGATGCGGCGGTCCCGGGGTGAGAAGCTCCGGGACCCGCCCCGGCGGCGGGGCGCCGCCACCGGGGCCGTGTCCGCCGGGACCGCCGGCGGCGTCGCCACGCTCACGTCGCGACTCAGTCCACGAAGATCGTCTTGGCCTGCTCCTGCAGCGACTTGGTGACACCGTCGACGTCCTTGGGGTTCTTGAGGAACTCCTGGATCGCCGGGATGACGACCGGGCTGGCGAAGTCCGGTCGGGTGTCGCGGTCGAGGAACTGCGCGATGTTCTTCGTGGAGCCGATGATCTCGGCGGCCTTCTTCTGCAGCGGGCTGTAGCCCTCCGTCGAGGCGTCCTCGGCCGCCGCGATCACGCTCGGGTTGGTCTTGACGTACTGGTCCTGTGCCGCCCCGGTGCCCAGGAAGGCCAGCAGGGCCTTGGCGCCGGCCTCGTTCTTGGGCTCGGCCGCCATCATGAAGCCGTCGATCGGGGCGTCGATCGAGTCGGTCCCGAACTCGGGGTTGATCTCCGGGAACGGGAAGAAGTCGACGTCCGCGCGGTCGGCCTCCGGCACCTGCTCGGCGACGAAGGACCCGAGCAGGTAGGTGCCGCTCTTCTTGTTGTTCCAGTTCTGCGCCGCCTCCTGCCAGGTGCGGCCGAGGGCGTTCTCCTCGTGCAGCGGCAGCAGTCCTCGCCAGGTGTCGAAGACCTCCTTGACCTTCTTGTCCTCCCACGACTCCTTGCCGTTGAGCAGGTCGATGTGGAAGTCGTAGCCGTTGATGCGCATGTTCAGGGCGTCGAAGGTGCCCATGGCCGGCCAGCCGTCCTTGTCGGCGAAGCCGATCGGGGTCAGGCCGTCCTTCTTCATCTGCGCCCCGAGCGTCTTGTACTCGTCGAGCGTCTTCGGCACCGCGTAGCCCTTCTCCTCGAACAGGCTCTTGCGGTAGAAGACCGCCCACGGGTAGGTGGTGGCCGGGATGAAGTACTGCTTGTCGTCCTCACCGGTCGACGCGGCCTTGAAGGAGTCCGCGAGCGGCAGGCCCTTCTCCCAGACGTCGGAGATCTCACCGGCCAGGCCCTGCTTGGCGAAGAAGTTCATGCGGTTGCCGGCGAACCAGGTGAAGACGTCGTCCGGCTTGCCCTGCAGGTAGTTGTTGATCTGCTCCTGGAAGGTGTTGTGGTCGACCGTGTTGACCTTCACGGTCACGCCGCTGTTCTCGCTCTGGAAGGCGTCGAGCATCGCCTGCAGCGCCGTCTTGGGCACCTCGTCCGACGCGTTGGAGCCCAGGCTGACCGTCCCGCTCGGCTTGCCGTTCCCGCCACCCGTCGAGGTGGCGGTGTCCTCCCCGCCGCAGGCGCTGAGCAGGCCGCCGCTGCCCAGAGCGGCGGCACCGAACAGCGCCGCCTTGAGCACGCGGCGCCGGTCGAGCTCGGCGTTCTGCCAGCTGCGCAGCGGAGAGGGACCGGACGAGGTGCGGGGCATGGACGCCTCCAGGGCGCGATCGGGGATCGGCGACAGCGGCCGAGGCACGTGTCGGGAAGCCAACAGGAACGGACACGTGGTGATCAGCATCACACTGGGGTCGGGGCAGCCTGTCAAGGGCAGCGAGGTCACGACTGAGCACGTCGAGAACTTGCGCACGACGTGCAAGGACCGGGTCGGCCGCTGTCGAGCTTGTCCGGAACTGTTGACTTCTGTGCGGCGGGAGCGCGACAGTGCACGCCCTGGCCGCTGCTGCCGCGGCGGCCCCTGCCCGGGGGCGAGCGGATGACCGGACCAGCGACGACGTCGGGCGGGTGGCCCGCGATCCCCGGACTGCTGTACGGCGCCGACTACAACCCGGAGCAGTGGCCGGAGGAGGTCTGGGCCGAGGACGCGCGCCTGATGCGGGAGGCGGGCGTCAACGTCGTCAGCCTGGCGATCTTCAGCTGGGCGCTGCTCGAGCCGCAGGAGGGGACCTGGGAGTTCGGCTGGCTGGACCGCGTCGTCGAGGTGCTGCACGGCGCGGGGGTGGCGGTCGACCTGGCCACCGCCACGGCGTCCCCGCCGCCGTGGTTCTCCCGCGCCCACCCCGAGAGCCTGCCGGTGACCGAGGACGGCAGGCAGCTGTGGTGGGGGAGCCGGCAGGCGTACTGCCCCAGCTCCACGGCCTACCGCGCCGCCGCCGCGCGGCTGGCGGGGGCGATCGCCGAGCGCTACGCGGCGCACCCGGCCGTGCGCATGTGGCACGTCAACAACGAGTACGGCTGCCACGTCTCGCACTGCTACTGCGACACCAGCGCCGCCGCCTTCCGCACCTGGCTGCGCGCGCGGTACGGCGACCTCGGTGCGCTGAACGACGCGTGGGGGACGGCCTTCTGGAGCCAGCGCTACGGCGACTGGGAGGAGGTCCTGCCGCCGCGCGCCTCACCGACCTGGCGCAACCCCACCCAGCAGCTGGACTGGTGGCGCTTCAGCTCGGACGAGCTGCTGGAGCTGTACCGCTCGGAGCGCGACGCGGTGCGGGCGCACAGCGACCTGCCGATCACCACGAACTTCATGGCCTCGCGCTTCAAGCCCCTGGACTACTTCGCCTGGGGCCGGGAGGTCGATCTCGTCTCCAACGACCACTACGTCATCGGCGAGGACCCCGCGCCGGAGGTGGAGCTCGCGCTGTCGGCCGACCTCACCCGCGGGCTCGCCCTGCAGGCGCCGTGGCTGCTCATGGAGAACTCCACCAGCGCGGTCAACTGGCAGCCGCGCAACCTGGCCAAGACGCCGGGACAGCTCCGTCGCCACGCGCTCAGCCACGTCGCCCGGGGCGCCGACGGGATCATGTTCTTCCAGTGGCGGGCCTCCCGCGCCGGAGCGGAGAAGTACCACTCGGGGATGGTGCCGCACGCCGGGACCGACACCAAGGTGTGGCGCGAGGTCGTCGCCCTGGGCGCCGAGCTGGCGGACCTGGCCGACGTGGCGGGCACCCGGGTGGCCGCCTCGGTCGGGCTGCTCTGGGACTACGAGGCGTGGTGGGGCGTCGAGCTGGACAGCCACCCCACGGCGGACGTCACCTACCTGGCAGCCCTGCGGCAGGTGTACGAGGTCCTGTGGCGCAGGGGGGTGACCGTCGACGTCGTGCACCCCGAGGGCGACCTCGCGCCGTACGACCTGCTCCTCGCGCCGAGCCTGTACCTGCTCACCGACGCCGGGGCCGCGGCCCTCGACGGGCACGTCCGCGCAGGTGGATCGCTGGTCGTCGGGCCCTTCAGCGGGATCGTCGACGAGAACGACCACGTGCGCCTCGGGGGCTATCCGGGTGCCCTGCGCGAGGTCCTGGGCGTGCGGGTCGAGGAGTTCTTCCCGCTGGCCGAAGGGCAGGCGCACGCCCTGTCCGGCGGCGGTCGGGGACGCACCTGGTCCGAGCTGCTGCACCTGGACGGGGCCGAGGCGGTGCAGACGTGGGTCGACGGGCCGCTGCCCGGGACGCCGGCCGTCACCCGGCACCGGCACGGCGACGGCACGGGCTGGTACGTCGCGACGACGCTGGACGACGACTCGCTCGACGAGCTGCTCGGGGGCGTGCTCGAACAGGCGGGGATCACCCCGGCCGCCGACGTGCCGGCGGGGGTCGAGGTCGTCCGCCGCGGGGACCGGCTGTTCGTGCTCAACCACACCTCGGCGGAGGTGACCGTCTCCGGCGTGCGCGTCCCGGGTGGCGGCGCTGCCGTGGTCGAGGTGGGATGAGGTGCTCGCAGCGCAGCGTCGTCAGCGCATCCTCGACGAGGTCCGGCGCGTCGGTGGGGTGCGGGTCTCCGAGCTGACGACGCTGCTCGGGGTCTCGGACATGACCGTGCGGCGCGACCTCGACCGGCTCAGTCAGGAGGGCCTCGTCTCCAAGGTCCACGGCGGTGCGACCACGCCCCAGTCCGCCAGCGTCGAGCCCGGCTTCGAGGTGAAGTCCCGGCGGCAGCTCGCGGAGAAGCACGCGCTCGCCGAGGCGGCCGCCATGCTCGTCCAGCCCGGGCAGGCGGTCGCGCTCGGCGCCGGGACGACGACGTGGCTGCTGGCGCAGCACCTGCAGGCCGTCGAGGGGCTGACCGTCGTCACCAACTCCGTGAAGGTCGCGGACGTCCTGCGGCCCTGTTGCGACGTCGTGCTCACCGGGGGGGTGCGCACGCCCAGCGACGCGCTCGTCGGACCGGTGGCCGACCTCGTGCTGCGCTCGTTGCACTTCGACGTCGCCTTCCTCGGCTGCCACGGCATGTCGGCCGCCGGCCTGAGCACCCCCAACCTGGCGGAGGCGGCGACGAACCGCGCGTTCGTCCGCGCGGCCGCGCGGGTGGTCGTCGTCGCCGACTCCACCAAGTGGGGAACCGCCGGTCTGATGACCTGGGCCGAGCTGTCCGAGGTCGACGTGCTGATCACCGATCGCGGGCTCGACCTCGACGCCCAGCGGCTGCTGCAGTCGCAGGTCGGACGGTTGCACGTCGTGCAGCCGCAGGCTCAGCGCGTGGCCCGGTGAGCGGCGCGTCATCCCACGGGGGCGTCGGGGGACGCACGATGGGGACGACGCCGGCATGAACGCACAGCAGCTGCTCAGCGCCCCGCCCGCCGACGCCGACGTGGTCGTCCAGGCCCCTGGTCGCGCCAACCTCATCGGGGAGTACACCGACGTCAACGAGGGCTGGGTCCTGCCGTTGGCCCTCGAGCTGCGGACCGTGCTCGCCGGTCGTGGTGGGGGGGACCGGCTGCGGCTGCGCTCGCTCGACGTGCCCGACGAGGGCACGGTGGAGATCGACCTCGGCACGGGCGCCGGCCCCGACGCGGGGTGGGGCCGTTACGCCACCGCCGTGGTCGCCGTGCTGCGGGAGCAGGGGATGGCGCTGCGCGGCTTCGACGGCGTGCTGGCCAGCGACGTGCCGATCGGCGCGGGGCTGTCCTCCTCGGCCGCCCTCGAGGTCGCGGTCGCGCTGGCCGTCCTCGACGAGCCGGTCGACCCGCTGCGGCTGGCGCAGCTGTGCCAGCGCGCGGAGAACGAAGGCGTCGGCGTGCAGAGCGGGCTGATGGACCAGCTCGCGAGCACGGGCTCCCGGTCGGGCGCGGCGCTGCTGCTCGACTGCCGGGAGCTGACCACCGAGCACGTGCCGCTGCCCGAGGGGCTCGGCGTGCTCGTGGTGGACTCCGCGGTCAGCCGCGACCTGTCGTCCAGCGCCTACAACGAGCGTCGGCAGCAGTGCGAGCAGGCCGCCGCCGACCTGGGCGTGCGCAGCCTGCGTGACGCCACCGTGGACGTGCTCGAGGAGCGCTGGGCCTCGATGGACGACGTCGTGCGTCGGCGAGCCCGGCACGTGCTCACCGAGAACGTCCGCGTGCTCGAGATGGCGCAGGCCCTGCGCTCCGGTGACCGGGCGCCGCTCGGCGAGCTGCTCGCCGCGTCGCACCGCAGCCTGGCCGAGGACTTCGAGGTGAGCACCCCCGAGCTCGACCAGCTCGTCGCGGCGGCCCTCGCCACACCGGGTGTGGTCGGCAGCCGGATGACCGGCGCCGGCTTCGGCGGCTGCACGGTCTCGCTGGTCGAGGTCGACCGGGCGGAGGCGGTCCGCGAGGAGGTGTGCCGGCGCTACGCCGAGGCCAGCGGCCGCTCGCCGCGGGGCTGGGTGTCACGGGCCGCGGACGGCGCATCCGTGGTCTGACCGCTGCGAGCCCGGCTCCGGGGGGAGGGCCGGGCGGCGCGTGCGACAGAATGGCGTTCGGTCCCCGTCCCCGGTGACCCGTCGAAGGAGCGCCTGTCGTACGGGCGCCCGTCCCAGGAGCGCACGTGCAGCAGCCCCAGTTCGCCTCGCCGGCCGACGTGGTCGAGCGGCTGTCCGCCGCCGGCTACCTCACGGACGACGCCATCGCCACCACCGTCTTCCTCGCCGACCGGCTCGGCAAGCCGCTGCTGGTCGAGGGACCCGCCGGGGTCGGCAAGACCGAGCTGGCCAAGGCCGTGGCGGACGCCACGGGCTCCGAGCTGATCCGCCTGCAGTGCTACGAGGGGCTCGACGAGGCGCGCGCGCTCTACGAGTGGAACTACAAGAAGCAGCTGCTGCGCATCCAGGCGTCGCGCGACGACGACTCCTGGGACGACATCTCCGACGACGTCTTCGCCGAGGAGTTCCTGCTGTCCCGGCCGCTGCTGACGGCCATCCGCCGGGACGAGCCGACCGTGCTGCTCATCGACGAGACCGACAAGGCCGACGTCGAGGTCGAGGGGCTGCTGCTCGAGGTCCTGTCCGACTTCCAGATCACGATCCCGGAGCTCGGCACGATCCGTGCGTCGCGGCGACCGATCGTCTTCCTCACCTCCAACGCCACGCGCGAGCTGTCCGAGGCGCTCAAGCGGCGCTGCCTCTACCTGCACCTGGACTACCCCAGCGCCGAGCGCGAGAAGGCCATCGTCCTGTCGCGCGTCCCCGAGATCGCCGAGCAGCTCGCCGAGTCGCTGGTGCAGACGGTCCGGGCGCTGCGATCGCTGGAGCTGAAGAAGTCGCCGTCGATCTCCGAGTCGATCGACTGGGCCCGCACGCTGCTCGCGCTCGGCCTGGACACCCTCGACGAGGAGGCGGTCCGCTCGACCCTCGGCGTGGTGCTCAAGCACGCCAGCGACCACGACCGGGCCACCACCTCCCTCAAGCTCAACTGATGGCCTCCCTGGGAGAAGGGCTGACCGGCTGATGTCCTCGAGCGGGCTGCTCGACCGGCAGATCGGCTTCTTCCACGCCCTGCGCGAGGCCGGCCTGTCGATCTCGCTGGCCGAGGTGCTCGACGCCACCCGAGCGCTCGGCGCCGTCGACCTGCTCGACCGCGAGGGGCTGCGGGCGGCGTACGCAGCGACGGTCCTCAAGCGCCCCGCCCACCGGCCGGCCTTCGACACGCTGTTCGACCTGTGGTTCCCGCCCGTGGTCGGCGACCCGTCGGCACACGAGCTCGAGGCCGCGCAGGACGGGCCCGGGGAGGCGGGGGAGCAGGGCAGCCCGGACAAGGACGCGCTGCGCGACGCACTGCGCGCCCTGCTGCTCGACGGTGACGAGGAGGCGCTGAGGCGCTTCGCCCGCGAGAGCGTCCGCGAGCTCGGCCGGGCCGACACGGCGCCCGGCCGGCAGGCGTGGTTCTCGTACCGCGTGCTGCGGGGCCTGTCGCCGGAGACGCTGATGGCCTCGCTGCTCGAGGCGATGCTGGCCGGGCAGCAGCGGGGCGGCATGGCCGAGAAGGTCGCCCGGCAGACGCTCACGGAGCGGATCCGGCAGTTCCAGGAGATGGTCGAGTCCGAGGTGCGCCGACGGCTCGCCGAGGACCGCGGACCCGAGGCGCTGTCCCGCACGGCCGTCCAGCCGCTCGCCGAGCAGGTCGACTTCCTGCGCGCCAGCCGCAACGACATGGCCGAGCTGCGCCGCCAGGTCTTCCCGCTGGCCCGGCGCCTCGCCACCCGGCTGACGGCCCGCCGGCGCCTCGGCCGGTCCGGCCGGCTGGACTTCCGGCGCACCGTCCGCGCCTCGCTGGGCACCGGCGGCGTGCCGCTGATCACCCACCACCGCCCGCACAAGCCGCACAAGCCCGAGCTGGTCGTGCTCTGCGACGTGTCCGGGTCGGTGGCCGGCTTCGCGCACTTCACGCTGATGCTGGCCTACGCCCTGTCCGAGCAGTTCACCAAGGTGCGTGCCTTCGCGTTCATCGACACGGTCGACGAGGTGTCGCGGTTCTTCACCCCGGGCGTCGACGTCGCGGACGCGCTGGCGCGGATGTCCGCCGAGGCGAACCTCGTCTGGTTCGACGGCCACTCCGACTACGGCCACTCGATCGAGCAGTTCGCCATGACCTACCCGGACGCCGTCGGCCCCCGGACCTCGCTGCTGATCCTCGGCGACGCGCGCAACAACTACCGGGCCACCGCCGTGCCGACCCTGCGGGCGCTGGTGCAGCGCAGCCGCCACGCGTACTGGCTGAACCCCGAGCCGCAGGCGTACTGGGGGTCGGGCGACAGCGCGACCGCCGCCTACGCCGACGTCCTCGAGATGGTCGAGGTCCGCAACGCGGTGCAGCTCGAGGCCTTCGTGTCGAGGCTGCTCCCCACCTGACGCGCCCGGCGCCGCCGTCCGCACCGTGGTGGGGGGCCGCTCCAGCCCGCGACCCCTACGCTCGCGTCGTGGGCAGGCGCATCGGGGTCATGGGCGGGACGTTCGACCCGGTCCACCACGGCCACCTGTCGGCGGCGAGCGAGGTCGCGACCAGGTTCGCCCTCGACGAGGTCGTCTTCGTGCCGACGGGCCGGCCGTGGCAGAAGAGCGACCAGCAGGTCAGCTCGCCCGAGGACCGCTACCTCATGACGGTCATCGCCACGGCCAGCAACCCGCGGTTCTCGGTCAGCCGGGTGGACGTCGACCGCCCCGGACCGACCTACACGATCGACACGCTGCGCGCGCTGCACGAGCAGTGGGGCGACGCGGAGCTGTTCTTCATCACCGGCGCCGATGCACTGGCGCAGATCCTCGGCTGGCACGCCGCGGAGGACCTGTTCTCGCTCGCGCACTTCGTCGGGGTCAGCCGGCCCGGCTTCGAGCCGGTCGACCTCAGCCGCTTCCCCCAAGGCGCCGTCACGGTGCTCGAGGTGCCGGCGCTGGCCATCAGCTCCACCGGGTGCCGGGCGCGCGTGGCCTCCGGGGACCCGGTCTGGTACCTGGTGCCCGACGGCGTCGTGCAGTACATCGAGAAGCGGGCCCTCTACCGACCGGCGCCGGCATGAGCGAGCCCGTCGGCCGCCGGGCGGACCAGCGTCGCGAGCGCCGCCGGGCCCAGGTGCGTCGCACCGCCGTGCTGCTCGGCATCCTGATCGTCGTGGCGGTCGCCTTTGCGATCTGGCTGGCGTTCGACGCGCCCGAGCCGCCCGGGACCACGGCGGGTGGGAACGCCTCGGCTGCGGCTGCCGGGACCGCCGTGCGGCCCGGCTCCTGAGCCGCCCGTCTACGCTGGAGGGCTCCCGACGAGAGAAGAGCCCGTGCCCGCCTCCGAGCGCGCGGTCGAGCTGGGGCTGGCCGCCGCGCAGGCCGCCGCCGACAAGCTGGCCAGCGACATCCTGCTGCTCGACGTCAGCGAGCAGCTGGTCATCACCGACGTCTTCCTGCTGGCCTCCGCGCCGAACGACCGGCAGGTCAAGGCCGTCGTCGACGAGATCGAGGACAGCCTGCGCGAGCTGGGCGCCAAGCCGGTGCGCCGCGAGGGGGCGCAGGAGGGGCGTTGGGTGCTGCTCGACTTCGCCGACATCGTCGTGCACGTGCAGCACGAGGAGGAGCGCGTCTTCTACGCCCTCGAGCGGCTGTGGAAGGACTGCCCGGTGATCCCCTTCGTCGACCGCGACGTCGAGCGGGCCGCAGGCAGGTCGCAGCAGAGCGCGAGCTGACCGGCCCCCGTCGGCTGGTCCTGCTCCGTCACGGGCGTACGGCCGACAACGCCAGCAGCCGCATCCAGGGACAGCTCGACACGCCCCTCGACGCCCACGGACGGGCACAGGCCGACGCGGTCGCCGCTGTGCTCGCGGCGCTGGAGCCGGCGCAGCTGCTCTCGAGCGACCTCGCCCGGGCGGCGGCCACCGCCGCGCCGCTCGCGTCGGCCACCGGACTTCCGGTCACCCTCGACCCGCGACTGCGCGAGCTGCACCTCGGCGCGTGGCAG
>CADCUE010000052.1 GCA_902805805.1 uncultured Frankineae bacterium
CGAGGGGGGCGGCGACCTGCGCGGCGATGCCGGCCCAGGACGCCGCGCGCAGCAGCGAGGCGGGGTCGGTCGCGGCCTGCAGCCAGTGCGCTGCCAGGGCAGCCGCGTGCGCCCCCGGATCGGCCGAGGACCGCTCCAGGACGGCCGCCGCTCGCGCGTGCCACCCGCGCCGCACGGCGTCGCCGAGCTGCGCCCGCACGCCGTCGCGCACGAGCGCGTGCACGAAGCGCAGCCGGCCCGGTGCGTCGGGCACCGGTGCGAGCAGCCCGGCAGCTCCCGCGACGTCCAGGGCGGCGGCCGCGTCCGGCTCCGGCAGCTCGGCGACCTGGGACAGCAGGGGCAGGTCGACCTCCTCGCCGAGGACCGCGGCGACCTCCACCACCCGCCGGACGTCCGGGGCGAGCCCCGACACCTCCGCGGCGACGAGGTCGCGCAGCTCGGCGCAGTCGGCCAGGACGCGCTCGAGCTCGGCCGCGTCCACCGCACGCGCGAGACCGGCCGGACCGAGGGCCCGCAGCAGCACGCGGACGTAGAGCGGGTTGCCGCCCGTCCGCTGGTGCACCAGGGCGACGGCCACCGGGTCCACGACGGCCCCTGCGGCGGCCGACAGGTACGCCGCGACGCCGCCCAGCGGCAGCGGCCCGAGCCGCAGCGCCGTGACTCCCGGCGAGCGCACCAGGTGCGGGAGCGCTGCCGCCAGACGCTCGCCCGGCGGCTCGCGGCAGGTCGCCACCACCAGCAGACGGGTCCGCCGGATCTCCGCGGCCAGGTGCTGCAGCAACGACAGCGACGCCGTGTCGGACCAGTGCAGGTCCTCGAGCACGACGACCTGCCCGTCCGGCTCGGCAGCTGCGGCGAGGGTGTCGACGGCGGCCGCCTCCACCGCGAAGCGCGCCGCGGCCGCCTCCTGCGGGTCCTGCGGCGGAGCCGGAGAGCGTGCAGCCGCCGTCCCGGCCGGGCCGCTCGACGCGCGCGGGGCGAGCGCGCGCCGCCAGGGCCACAGCGGCGGCGCCCCTGCGTCGTCGGTGCAGCGCCCCCAGTGCACGGTCAGCCCGGCCGCCTCGGCGACCTCGGCGATCAGCTCGGCGAGCCGGGTCTTGCCGATGCCCGCCGGACCGCTCACGAGGACCACCCCGCCGACTCCCGCCCGGGCCGCCGTGAGCGCGCTGCGCAGGGCCTCGCGCTCGGCGGTGCGCCCCACGACCGGATCGGTCCGGAGCCCACCCGCGTCCACCTGCGCAGCAAAGCACCGGCGGTCCAGTACTGCGAGTGCGTACTGGCACGGAGGACGTCGCGGCGGACGGCTCGCACAGTGGCCGCACCCCGCACCGGCCACCTCCGAGGAGACGACATGCACGCCCACCTGAGCGACCAGCCCCTGCCCCCCCGGCCCGAGGCTCTGGCCTCGTGCCTGCTCGAGCCCTTCGACGGCGGACCCGCACGCCGGCTCACGCTGTGGCCGGATGCCCGAGCCGCCGCGGTCGCCGGCGCCGGCGCCGTCTACGAGGTCGAGCAGGTGGACGCCACGGCCGCCACCGGGCAGCCCGCCTGCGCGAGCCTCACCGAGTTCTCCGGGCCGCGGGGCCCCGAGCAGGTCGCGGCCGACCGGCGCGCCTCCCGGGAGCGGATCTGGCCGGCGGTCTCGCAGGTGCCCGGTGTCCTGGGGGCGATCGTGCTGCGCGGCCGCTCGGGAGAGATGGCCGTCGTGGCGCTCGCGGAGAGCAGGGACGCCCTGGGCGCCGCCGTGCGGACCGTGATGAGCACGCCGCTGCTGCCCGGCGAGGACGGGTCGCTGCTGACCGGACCCGACCGGGCCGGCGAGCACCGCCTGACCGGCTCCGGTGTCCGTGACCTGCTCGCTCGGGCGGCGACCGCCGCACCGGCACGATGACCGCGCCGACCCGCTCGTCCGTGCTGCCGGCCGGGCGCTGGAGCGTCCTGCCGAGCGCGACGCAGGCGTGCTTCCGCGTCCGCGACGTGCTGCACCGGCCGGTCACGGGCAGGCTCGACGTCGTCCGCGGGCACGTCGACGTCGACGGCGCCGGTGTCCCCGTCGCCGTGGTGGCCGAGCTCGACCTGGCCTCGGTCGACACCGGACACCTCCGTCGCGACCGGGATCTGCGGGGTCGCCGCTTCTTCGACGTCGAGCGGTCCGCGCTGCTCGTCTTCACCGCGGGGACGGCCTCGGCCGGGCCGGACGGCGCCTGGTCGTTGCCCGGCGCCCTGCGGTGGGGCGGCAGCAGCTGCCCGGTGGACCTGGACGTCGAGGTGGTGGGCGCCGAGGGTCCGGGTGGCGCAGGACCCCGGCGCGTCCGGGCGACGACCGTCGTCGACCGGATGGTCCTCGGACTGCGCGCACCGCGGGTGCTGGTCGGCCGCCAGGTGCAGGTCACGGTGGAGGCGGAGCTGGTCCCGCCCCCGACGGCCTGAGCACGCGCGAGCCCGTCCACCCTCGAGGGTGGACGGGCTCGGGTGTGCGCGACCTGCGGGCGGGACTAGGCCTTGTCCTCGTCGGCCGGGGCCGGCGCCTCGACCGGGGCGTCCGCCGGCGCCTCGGCCGCAGACGCGGCGGCGACGTCCGGAGCGGGCTCGTCGGCCGGCGTCGTCACCGGGACGTCGGTGGTGGTGTCGACGACGGCGTCCGTGTCGGGCGCGGGGGCGTCCTGTGCGGGGGCCTCCTGCGCGGACGCAGCGACCGCCGCGGCGGTGGGGCTCTGCGCGGCCAGCGCCTCCGCCGACTCGCGGGTGGCGCCCGTCGGCGCCTTGCTCGGCGCGACCTTCGTGCCGCGGGCGCGCTCGGCCTCGCCCACGGCGGTCTGGGCGACCGTCCGGCCCTCGACCAGCTCGATGATCGCCATGGGCGCGTTGTCGCCCTTGCGGTTGCCGAGCTTGAGGATGCGGGTGTAGCCGCCGGGCCGGTCGGCGTAGCGCGGACCGATCTCGGCGAACAGCGTGTGGACGACGCTCTTGTCGTTCAGGCGCTTGAGCACCTGGCGGCGGGCGTGCAGGTCGCCGCGCTTGCCGAACGTGATCAGGTGCTCGGCGTACGGCCGCAGCCGCTTGGCCTTGGCCTCGGTCGTGGTGATGCGACCGTGCTCGAACAGCTGGGTCGCGAGGTTCGACAGCATCAGACGCTCGTGCGCCGGGCTGCCGCCCATCCGCGGGCCCTTGCTGGGAGTGGGCATGTCGTTGCCTTCTCAGGTGCGGGAGCGGGAGCTCCGTGGGGGCGCGTCGGCGGTCGCCGGGGCCCTGCCTACGTGGAACGGGTGAGATCGCCCCCGTGGAACGGTGGACGGTGCCGCCGTGGAACGGGGACTGCTAGAGCTGCTCGGTCTCGGCGTAGCCGGCGTCGCCCGGGTCGTCGGTGAAGCCGACGGAGTCGGTCGGCGCGACGGTCGGCTCGGCGCCCCAGGTGTTCACGACCTGGCTCGGGTCGAAACCGGGAGGGCTGTCCTTGAGCGCCAGGCCCATGGTGTGCAGCTTGACCTTGACCTCGTCGATGGACTTGGCGCCGAAGTTGCGGATGTCGAGCAGGTCGGCCTCGGAGCGGGAGACCAGCTCGCCCACCGAGTGGATGCCCTCGCGCTTGAGGCAGTTGTAGGAGCGGACCGTGAGGTCCATCTCCTCGATCGGGAGGGCCAGGTCGGCGGCCAGCGCGGCGTCCGTCGGCGACGGGCCGATGTCGATGCCCTCCGCCTGCTCGTTGAGCTCCTGCGCCAGGCCGAACAGCCCGACGAGGGTCTTGCCGGCGCTGGCCACCGCGTCGCGGGGCGTCATGCCGGGCTTGGTCTCGACGTCGAGGATCAGCTTGTCGAAGTCGGTGCGCTGCTCGACACGGGTCGCCTCGACCTTGTAGGTGACCTTCAGGACCGGCGAGTAGATCGAGTCGACGGGGATGCGCCCGATCTCCTGACCGGCCTGCTTGTTCTGCACGGCGGAGACGTAGCCGCGACCGCGCTCGACGGTCAGCTCGACCTCCAGCCGGCCCTTGCTGTTGAGCGTGGCCAGGTGCAGGTCGGGGCTGTGGATCTCGACGCCGGCGGGAGGGGCGATGTCGGCCGCGGTCACCGGACCGGGGCCCTGCTTGCGCAGGTACATGACGACCGGCTCGTCGCTCTCGGAGGAGACGACGAGCTCCTTGAGGTTCAGGATGAGGTCGGTGACGTCCTCCTTGACGCCCGGCACGGTGGTGAACTCGTGCAGGACGCCGTCGATCCGGATGCTCGTCACGGCGGCGCCGGGGATCGAGGACAGCAGGGTGCGGCGCAGGGAGTTGCCGAGGGTGTAGCCGAATCCGGGCTCGAGCGGCTCGAGGACGAAGCGCGAGCGGTTGTCGGAGACGGACTCCTCGGTGAGGGTCGGGCGCTGTGCGATGAGCACGTGGTGTCCTTCCAGGACGTTCGCGAGGTCCGCCATATGACCTCGCGCGGGGGCAGGGGGTGGCGAGTCCCGTGCTGCGTTTCGGTGGTGACGATCTGGGGGTGCGGCAGCGACCGGCCCCCCGGAGGGAGCCGGTCGCGACCAGCTACTTGCTGTACAGCTCGACGATCAGCTGCTCCTGCACCGGGGTGTCGATGACCTGGCGCGCCGGGAGGTTGTGCACGAGGACACGCATCTGGGAGGCGATGACCTCCATCCACGCGGGCGACGGACGGTCACCGGCGGTCTCGCGGGCGATGACGTACGGCGTCAGCTCGCGGCTCTTCGGGCGGATCTCGACGATGTCGCTCGCGGACACCCGGTAGGACGGGATGTCGACCTTCTTGCCGTTGACCAGCACGTGCCCGTGGCGCACCGCCTGGCGGGCGTGGTCGCGCGAGGTCGCGAAGCCGGCGCGGTAGACGACGTTGTCCAGGCGGCTCTCCAGGATGATGAGGAGGTTCTCGCCGGTCTTGCCGGACTTCTTGTTCGCCTCCTCGTAGTAGCCGCGGAACTGCTTCTCCAGCACGCCGTAGATGCGGGCGCACTTCTGCTTCTCGCGCTTCTGCAGGAGGTACTCGGAGTCCTTGGTGCGACCGCGACCGTGCTCGCCCGGCGGGTAGGGGCGGATCTCGATCGGGCACTTCGGGGACTCGCACTTGCTGCCCTTGAGGAACAGCTTCATCTTCTCGCGACGGCAGCGGCGGCAGTCGGCGCCTGTGTAACGGGCCATGTTCGGGGTTCTCCTGGTCTCAGACGCGACGGCGCTTGGGGGGACGGCAGCCGTTGTGCGGCACCGGAGTCACGTCCTGGATCTGCCCGACCTCGAGGCCGGCGGCCTGCAGGGAGCGGATCGCGGTCTCGCGGCCGGAGCCGGGACCCTTCACGAAGACGTCGACCTTCTTCATGCCGTGCTCCTGCGCCTTGCGAGCACAGTTCTCCGCGGCCATCTGGGCGGCGAAC
>CADCUE010000053.1 GCA_902805805.1 uncultured Frankineae bacterium
GGAGCGGGCGACCAAGGGCATCGAGCTCGAGCTCGCCGACCGCCTGGCGCAGATGGAGGCGCAGGGCAAGCTGCTGGAGGCCCAGCGGCTGCGCATGCGCACGACGTACGACCTCGAGATGATGCGCCAGGTCGGCTTCTGCAACGGCATCGAGAACTACAGCCGCCACATCGACGGCCGGTCACCGGGCACCGCGCCGCACACGCTGCTCGACTACTTCCCCGAGGACTTCCTGCTGGTCCTCGACGAGTCCCACGTCACCGTCCCGCAGATCGGGGCGATGTACGAAGGGGACCGCTCGCGCAAGAGCACGCTGGTCGACCACGGCTTCCGCCTGCCGAGCGCCATGGACAACCGGCCGCTCAAGTGGGAGGAGTTCCTCGAGCGGGTCGGCCAGACCGTCTACCTGTCGGCGACGCCGGGCCCGTACGAGCTCAGCCGCGTGCAGCGACAGGCCGACGGGGCAGACGTCGTCGAGCAGGTCATCCGCCCGACCGGTCTGGTCGACCCCGAGATCGTCGTCAAGCCGACCAAGGGTCAGATCGACGACCTCGTGCACGAGATCCGCGTCCGGGCCGAGCGCGACGAGCGCGTCCTGGTGACCACCCTGACCAAGAAGATGTCCGAGGACCTCACCGACTACCTGCTCGAGCTCGGCGTCCGCGTGCGCTACCTGCACTCCGAGGTCGACACCATCCGGCGGATCGAGCTGCTCAAGGAGCTCCGGCAGGGGCACTACGACGTGCTGGTCGGGATCAACCTGCTCCGCGAGGGCCTCGACCTGCCCGAGGTCTCGTTGGTGGCGATCCTCGACGCCGACAAGGAGGGCTTCTTGCGCTCCGGGACGAGCCTCATCCAGACCATCGGCCGCGCCGCCCGCAACGTCTCCGGGCAGGTCCACATGTACGCCGACACCATCACGCCGTCGATGGCCAAGGCGATCGACGAGACGTCGCGGCGCCGCGCGAAGCAGATCGCCTACAACACCGAGCGCGGCTTGGACCCCCAGCCGTTGCGCAAGCGGATCGCCGACATCCTCGACGACATCGTCCGTGACGACCCTGAGCTGGTCGGCGGTGGCGGTCGGCAGCAGTCCCGTGGCAAGGCGCCGGTCCCCGGGATGAGCTCGCCGTCCGGGACGGCCGGCAAGCACGCCCAGGCGCTGGCGGGGATGCCGCGTGCCGAGCTGGCCCAGCTCATCCAGCAGCTGTCGGACTCGATGCACGACGCCGCTCGCGACCTGCAGTTCGAGCTGGCCGCCCGGTTGCGGGACGAGGTCAACGAGCTCAAGAAGGAGCTGCGCGGGATGGACGCGGCCGGGGTGAGGTGACGCGCCCTCGTCCGGGACGGTCCGCAGCTGAGTCGCCCAGAGGTCTTCCCAAGGTCGCTGGAGCACGATCAGCGCATGGTCGTCGCTGGAGCGGGGAGTCCCCGATGAAGCTCGTGCAGCTGTCGTGCCGCTGCGGCCATCCCCGCGAGGTCCACGACCACTACCGCGCCGGCACGGACTGCGGCGTCTGCGGGCGCGTCGGCTGCGAGCGCTACCGCGCCGCCTGGCCGCTCGTCGGAGAGCTGAGGATCCCGCGTCCCCGTCGGAGCTCGGAGCCAGGTCAGACCCGCGCCGGCGACGCCAGCACGTTCACCGGCTCGCCGGCGGCAAAGGCGCGCAGGTCCTCGACCGCGCCGACGTACCAGCGCGCGAGGTTGTCCCTCGTGACGTAGCCCAGGTGCGGCGTCAGGACCGTGCGGGGCGCCGCGAGCAGGGGGTCGTCGGCCGGCAGCGGCTCCTCGTCGAAGACGTCGAGCCCGGCCCCGGCGAGAGTCCCGGTGTGCAGCGCCTCGAGCAGCGCGGCGGTGTCGACCAGGCCGGCCCGGGAGGTGTTGATCAGATACCCCGACGGGCCGAGCAGCGCGAGGTCGTTCCGTCCGACGATGCCCCGGGTCCGGTCGCTGAGCACGAGGTGGAGGCTGACCACGTCGCTGCGCCGGAACAGCTCGTCCTTGTCGACCCGGGTGGCGCCAGCTGCCGTCGCGGCCTCGTCGGTCAGGTTCGTGCTCCAGGCCAGGACGTCCATGCCGAAGGCCCGAGCCACCGGCACCATCCGCCGGCCCAGGTTGCCGAGCCCCACCAGCCCGAGCACCGTGCCCGCGAGCCCGGTGCCGACCGTGCTCTGCCAGCGCCCTTCCCGCAGCGCGGCGTCCTCGGCCGGCACCGACCGCAGCAGTGCCAGGAGCAGGGCCCACGCCAGCTCCGCGGTCGCCGGCGAGGACCCCGGCACGCCGCAGACGGTGATCCCGGCCGCCGCCGCCGCGTCGAGGTCGACGGCCGCGTTGCGCATGCCGCCCGTCACGATCAGCCGCAGCCGCGGCAGCCTCGCCAGGACCGCCTGGGGGAAGGCCGTGCGCTCGCGCATGAGCACCACCGCGTCGGCCTCCGCCAGCCGCGCCACGACGGCGTCCGGTCCGGGCAGCCGGTGGTGCTCGACGTCCACGGTCCAGCCCGTCAACGACGCCCAGTCGGCCAGGGAGGCGGCCACCGCCTGGTAGTCGTCCAGGACGACGACGCGCATCCCGCCCATGGCGCCGACCGCCCGGCGCGGCCTACAGCTCCTCGTCCTGGAAGACGACCTCGCGCTTCTGCCGGATGGCCGGCAGGACGGTGACGACCAGGGCGGCCACGGCGGCCAGCAGCAGGCCCGCCGACACCGGCCGCGTCACGAAGACGGTCGGGTCGCCGCCCGAGATGATCAGCGCTCGGCGCAGGTGGTCCTCCAGCAGCGGCCCCAGGACGAAGCCGAGCAGCAGCGGTGCCGGCTCGCAGCCGAACTTGAGGAGCACGTACCCCAGCACGCCGAAGAACGCGATGGCGTAGACGTGGAAGGCGTTGAAGCCCAGCGAGAACGTGCCGATGACGCCGAACCCGATGATGGCGGGCACGAGGACGGCGTACGGGATGGTCGTCATCTTCACCCAGATGCCGATCAGCGGCAGGTTCAGCACCACCAGCAGCAGGTTGCCCAGCCACATCGACACGATGAGGCCCCAGAACAGCGCCGGCTCGTCGACGATGACGTTGGGACCCGGCGTGATGCCCTGGATGATGAAGGCGCCGATCATGAGCGCCATGACCGGGTGCGCCGGCAGGCCGAGCGTCAGCAGCGGGATGAACGAGGTCTGCGCCGCGGCGTTGTTGGCCGACTCCGGGCCCGCCACGCCCTCGATCGCTCCGTGGCCGAAGCTCTTCGGCTCCTTCGACATGCGCTTCTCGATGCCGTAGGAGGCGAACGACGCGAGGATGTGGCCGCCGCCGGGGAGCACGCCGAGCGCCGAGCCCAACGCCGTTCCCCGCAGGACAGGAGGCGTGATGCGCCGCATCTCGTCCCGGGTGATCCACAGGTTCTGGACCTTCTCGACCATGACGCTGCGTGCGACCCGCTGCTCGAGGTTGCGCAGGATCTCCGCGATGCCGAACATCCCGATCGCCACGGACACGAAGTTGATGCCCTGGAAGAGCTCGCGGAAGCCGAAGGTGAAGCGCGGTGTCCCCGTGTAGGTGTCCTGGCCGACCGTGCCCAGCAGGAGCCCGAAGACGATCATGGCCAGTGCCTTGAGCATCGAGCCGCTGGCCAGCGCGATCGACGCGATGAGCCCCAGCACCACCAGGGAGAAGTACTCCGCCGGGCCGAAGGCCAGCGCGGCCCGGGCGAGGGGCGGCGCGAAGACGGCCACCAGGACCGTGGCCACCGTGCCGGCGAAGAACGAGCCGAGCGCGGCCGTGGCGAGGGCCGGTCCGGCGCGGCCCTGCTTGGCCATCTCGTGACCGTCGATGGCGGTGACCGCGGCCGAGGACTCGCCGGGCAGGTTGATGAGGATGGCCGTGGTCGACCCGCCGTACTGCGCGCCGTAGTAGATGCCCGCGAGCATGATGAGCGACGTCACCGGCTCGAAGTTGAACGTGATGGGCAGCAGCATCGCGATGGTGGCCGTCGGACCGATGCCGGGCAGCACCCCCACCGCGGTGCCCAGTGCCACGCCGATGAGGCAGAACAGCAGGTTCTCGGGGCGCAGCACGGTGGACAGGCCGAGCCCGAGGTTCGACAGGAGCTCCATGCCGCTACACCGGGATCCAGGTGCCCAGCAGCGGCAAGCGCAGCTGCAGCGCGAGGATGAAGATCAGGTAGCACAGCACGGTCAGGCCGGCGGCCGTGACCGCGGCCGGGACGACGGCCACCTTGAACCCCGCCAGCGCAGCGAGGAACGTCGTCAGGAACAGCGTCGGGAGCAGGCCCAGCCCCCGTACGGCGAAGCCGAAGAACACGATGGCCGCGACGAGCAGGGCCATGGAGCGCCACGGCACCCTGCCGATCTCGCCCCCGTCGGGCGAGACGAAGCCCTTGACGACCGTCAGGACGCCGAGCAGCACGAGCAGTCCGCCCAGCACGAGCGGGAAGTAGCCCGGCCCCATCCGCAGCAGCGTGCCGACGGAGTAGTCGGCCGCCGCGATCGCGAACGCGAGTCCGAACGCGATGAAGGTCGCGCCGGCGAAGAAGTCCTTCCCGATCCGCTGCACGGTCGCGGGCTCAGGACGCCGTGACGCCGGCTTCCTCGATGATCGGCTTCCAGAGCTCGATCTGCGTCTCCAGCTTCTCCGTGTGGCCCTCCGGCGTCGCCTCCTCCTCGCTGGCCGGCGCGGCGCCGAGCTCGGCGAGCTGGTCGATGACGCCCTGGTCCTTCAGCGCGTCGCCGAGCGCGGCGTTGAGCTTCTCGACGATCGCGTCGGGGGTCTCGGCGGGGACGTACAGGCCGTGCCACACGCCGACCTGGACGTCGTCCAGACCCGCCTCCTCCGTGGTCGGCAGGTCGGGCAGGCTCTTCACGCGCTCGGGCGTGGTGACGGCGTACGCCTTGACCTCACCGGCCTTGATCTGCCCGGTGGTGTTGGTCGTCTGGTCGCACATGAAGTCGACCTGCCCGCCGACGAGGTCGGTCAGGGCGGGTCCGGTGCCGTCGTACGGCACCTCGGTCACCTTGGCGCCGATCGCGTCCTGGAACAGCAGCCCGCACAGCTGGGACGCCGCACCGAAGCCGGCGTTGGCGTAGGTGACCTCCTTCTTGTTCTTCTTGACGTACTCGACCAGCTCCTCGAGCGTCGTCGGCTCGAAGTCCTTGCGCGCGATGATCGTCATGGGCACGTCCGTGACCAGCCCGACCGTCTTGAAGTCCTTGAGCGGGTCGAAGGGCAGATCGGGGTAGAGCGCCGGCGCGGTCGACATGCCGATGTGGTGCATGAAGACGGTGTAGCCGTCGGGCTGCTCGTTCGCGACCTGTCCCGCGGCGATCGTCCCGCCGGCGCCCTCGACGTTCTGCACGACGATCTGCTGGCCCAGGGTCTCGCTCATCGGCTTGGCGACCAGGCGGGTGACGGTGTCGGTCGGACCGCCGGCCGCGAAGGGCACGACGAAGTTGATGGGGGAGTCGGGGTAGCCCTCCGCGTCGCCGCCGCCCCCGCCACCGCCGGCGGTGCCGCCACCGCCACCGCCACCGCCGCCACCGCACGCCGCCATCAGGAGGGCACCGGCCGTCAGGCCCGCCGCGAGCCCGACGCGGGACCTGCGGGAGCCGGTGCGTGTCCGGGGGGTCGCGTGGTTCTCGCCGACGTGCATGGATGGGTCTCCCTCGGATCGCTGGACCTGCTGGAACCGCGAGGAAGGTAACACCGGATCTCGGGCGGCCCGGTGGTGGGCCGGACACGGTCGTGCAACAGGACTCAGGCCGCCGGGACGGGCTGGGCCGGAGCGAGCGGCGGAGTGCGGCGCAGCACCAGGGCGAGCACGAGGGCCAGCAGCATGAGCAGGCCCACGTAGCCGACGACGCCGGGCCAGGCGGCGCGCTCGTACGCCAGACCACCGACCCAGCCGCCGACGCTGCTGCCGGCGTAGTAGGCGAGCAGGTAGAGCGCCGAGGCCTGCGAGCGGCCGGTCCGGGCGCGGTTGCCTACCATGCCGCTGGCGGAGGTGTGGGCGCCGAAGAAGCCCACCGTGAACAGCGCGAGCCCGAGGAGCACGAGCGGCAGGACGTCAGCCAGCGTCAGTGCCAGCGCTGCCATGCAGAGCAGGACGCTGGCGAGCAGCACCGTGCGGCGGCCGACGCGGTCGCCCAGCCGCCCGGCGCCCGGTGCGGTCAGGGTGCCGGCGAGGTAGCTGAGGAACACCAGGCCGACGAGCGTCTGCGAGAGGCCGAACGGCTGCTGCAGCAGCCGGTAGCCGAGGAAGTTGTAGACGGTCACGAAGCCGGACATGAGCACGAAGCTGGCGAGGCAGAGCCGCCGGACGCCGGGATCGCGCAGGTGCAGCAGCAGGTGGGTCCGCATCCCGCCGGTCGCCGCCTGGGGGGCCGTGGCGAGCGGCGGCGGCAGCAGCAGCCGGAAGACGACGACGCAGACGAGCGCGACGGCGCCGACAGCGGCCAGGCCGGCGCGCCATCCTGCGACGTCCGCCACCGCGCTGGAGATGAGGCGCCCGGACAGCCCTCCCACCGTGTTGCCGGCGACGTACAGGCCCATGGCGCCGCCGACGGCGCCGGCCTCCACCTCCTCCGACAGGTGGGCCATGGCCAGCGCCGGCAGGCCGGCGATCGCGACGCCCTGCAGGCCGCGGACCAGGAGCAGCAGCTCGATCGTCGGCGCGAGGGGCGCGAGCAGGCCGAGGCCGGCCGCGGCAGTGAGCGCGACGGTCATGAGGCGGACGCGGCCGACCCGCTCGGCCAGCGCGCTCATCGGCACGAGCGCCAGGGCCAGCGTGCCGGTCGAGACGGAGATCGTGAGCGCGGCGGTCGACGGGCTGACCCGCAGGTCCTCCGAGATCAGCGGGAGCACGGCCTGCGGTGCGTACAGCAGCGTGAACGAGCCCACGCCCGCCGCCCAGACCGCGGCGACCACGCGCCGGTAGCCCGCCGTGCCACGGGCGTGGCCGTGGCGGGGGAGCGCGGTCGGGGGCACGCTCCCATGGGAGCACGAGCCGGTCGGACCAGCGGCGTATCGTCCGCCACATGCGACCACCGACACAGCGACGTGCCTGCAGGCCTGTGACGTGACCGGCGTGCAGACGCAGGCCGTCCACCGCATCGCGGTCATCCCCGGCGACGGGATCGGGCAGGAGGTGGTGCCCGCGGCGCAGGTCGTGCTCGAGGAGGTCGGCCGCGCCCACGGCTTCGGCTTCGCCTGGACCGAGCTCGACTGGTCCTGCGAGCGCTACGCCCGACTCGGCGCGATGATGCCGGAGGACGGCATCGAGCAGCTGCGCGAGCACGACCAGGTGTTCCTCGGAGCGGTCGGCTTCCCGGGGGTGCCTGACCACGTGTCGCTGTGGGGCCTGCTCATCCCGATCCGCCGGGCGTTCCGCCAGTACGTCAACCTGCGCCCGGTCAAGCTGCTGCGCGGCATGACGAGCCCGCTGCGCGACGTGGCCGACGGCGGCATCGACATGCTGGTCGTGCGGGAGAACAGCGAGGGCGAGTACTCCGAGATGGGCGGCCGCTTCGGTCGCGGCACCCCCGGCGAGTTCGCGGTGCAGGAGTCGGTCTTCACCCGGGCGGGCATCGAGCGCGTCACCCGCTACGCCCTCGACCTGGCCGAGTCGCGGTCCGGCCGGCTCGCGTCGGCGACCAAGTCGAACGGGATCGTGCACACGATGCCGTTCTGGGACGAGGTCGTCCGGGAGCAGGCCGCCGCGCGCCCCGGCGTGCAGCTGTCGGAGCACCACGTCGACGCGCTCGCGGCGACGTTCGTCCTCGACCCGGGGCGCTTCGACGTCGTCGTGGCCTCCAACCTGTTCGGCGACATCCTCACCGACATCGGCGGCGCGGTGATGGGCAGCATCGGCATCGCGCCGAGCGCCAACCTCAACCCGGAGGGCGAGTTCCCGTCGATGTTCGAGCCGGTCCACGGCTCGGCGCCCGACATCGCCGGTCAGGGCAAGGCCAACCCGCTCGGCCAGGTGTGGTCCGGCGCGATGATGCTCGACCACCTCGGCCATCCCGAGGCGGCGGCGGCCGTGGTCGCCGCCATGGAGTCGGTGCTCGCGGACAGCGGCGTGCGGACCGCCGACCTCGGCGGGAGGGCCACGACCGAGGAGGTCACCGCCGAGCTGCTGCGAGCGCTTCGCGCGACCGCCCCGACGCCCGGCTGACCAGCCGGGCAGGACGGCCGTTGCCGCACGGTCGGTAGCCTGTGCGCTCCGATCAGCGAGGAGCACCGTGCACGAGGCAGCAGCAGAGGACGGCGGACGTCCGCTGCGCATCGCGCTCCTGAGCTACCGGAGCAAGCCGCACTGCGGCGGCCAGGGCGTGTACGTCCGCGCGCTGTCCCGGGAGCTCGTCGCGCTCGGGCACGCCGTCGAGGTCTTCAGCGGCCCGCCCTATCCCGAGCTCGACGCCGACAGCCGCGGCCCGGTGCTCACCGAGGTGCCCAGCCTCGACCTCTACCGCGAGCCCGACCCGTTCCGCCTGCCGCGCCTGCGCGAGTTCCGCACCCCGGTGGACGTGCTGGAGTTCCTGCTCATGTGCACGGCGGCGTTCCCGGAGCCGCTGACGTTCAGCTTGCGGGCGGCCCGGCTGCTGCGGCGGCGCGCGGCGGACTTCGACGTCGTCCACGACAACCAGAGCCTCGGGTACGGCCTGCTCGGCCTGCAGCGGGCCGGTCTGCCGGTCGTCGCGACCGTCCACCACCCCATCACCGAGGACCGCCGGCACGACCTCGCGGCGGCGCCCACGCTGCGCAAGAAGCTCGCCACGTCCCGCTGGTACTCCTTCCTGCGCATGCAGAGGCAGGTCGTCCAGCGGCTGCCGGCGGTCCTGACCGTGTCGCGCAACAGCGCCGCCGACATCGTCCGCGACTTCGCCGTCCCCGCCGAGCGGCTGACCGTCGTCCCGGTGGGGGTCGAGACCGACGTCTTCCGGCCCCCCGCGTCGCCCCGGGTCCCCGGCCGCATCGTCGCCACCGCGAGCGCCGACGTGCCGCTCAAGGGGCTCGTCCCGCTGCTCGAGGCGGTCGCCAAGCTGCGCACCGAGCGTGACGTCGAGCTGGTCGTGGTCGGACGCGCCAAGCCGGGGGGAGCGGCGGCGTCCGCGATCGACCGGCTGGGCCTGTCCGACGCCGTGCGCTTCCTGTCGGGGCTGACGGAGCCGGAGCTGGTCGACCTGTTCGGCTCGGCCGAGATCGCCGTCGTCCCGAGCCTCTACGAGGGGTTCAGCCTGCCGGCGATCGAGGCCATGGCCTGCGGCACCCCGCTCGTCGCGACGACGGCGGGCGCCCTGCCGGAGGTCGTCGGACCGGACGGCGTCAGCGCGCTGCACGTCCCGCCGGGCGACCCGGAGGCCCTCGCCGCCGCGATGGGGCGCCTGCTCGACGACCCCGAGCTCGCGGCGCGGCTCGGTGCCGCCGGCCGGCAGCGGGTCGTCGAGCACTACACCTGGCGGGCCGTGGCCCGGTCCACGGTCGCGTGGTACCGCAGCGTGCTCGCCGACCGCGACGCGGGGGGAGCCCCGTGCTGACCGTCGACTTCGACCGCTTCCCCGTCGGCCGAGGCGACCGGGTCCTCGACATGGGGTGCGGCGGCGGGCGGCACGCCTTCGCGCTGTACCGCCGGGGCGCCGACGTCGTGGCGCTCGACCTCGACGAGGCCGAGCTCAAGGACGTCGCGGGCATGTTCGCCGCGATGGACGAGGCCGGGGAGGCGCCGGCCGGCGCGCGCGCCACGGCGGTCCGCGGCAGCGCGTACGCCCTGCCGTTCGAGGACGGGACCTTCGACCGGGTGGTCGCCGCCGAGGTGCTCGAGCACCTGCCGCAGGACGAGCAGGCGATGGCCGAGCTGTTCCGCGTCCTCAGACCGGGTGGGCTGATCGCCGTGACCGTCCCGCGCTGGGGGCCCGAGCTGGTGTGCTGGGCGCTGTCGAGCGCCTACCACGAGGTCGAGGGCGGGCACGTGCGGATCTACCGCGGCGACGAGCTGCGCCGCCGGCTCGTGCGCGCGGGGCTCACGCCCGTCGACCGCCACCACACGCACGGGCTGCACGCGCCGTACTGGTGGCTCAAGTGCGCGGTCGGCGTCGACAACGCCGACCACCCGCTGGTCAAGGCGTACCACCGCCTCCTGGTGTGGGACATGATGCGCCGGCCCTGGCTGACCCGGGGGATCGAGAAGGCACTGGACCCGTTCGTCGGCAAGAGCCTGGTGGTCTACCTGCGCAAGCCGGAGCCGGCGCGTGCCGCTGCGTGACCTGCCCGGTGTGCTGACGCGCGCGCAGCTGAGCCGGACCGTCGACGCCATCGCGGCAGTGCAGGCGCCGACCGGAGCGCTGCCCTGGCCCGACGGGCACACCGACCCCTGGGACCACGTCGAGTGCGCCATGGCCCTGGTCGTCGGAGGGCGCCTGGAGCAGGCGCGCGCGGCGTACGGGTGGCTCGCCCGCACGCAGGGCGACGACGGCAGCTGGGCCACCTCGTGGTCCGGGCTGTCGGTGCTGGACGCCGACGTCGACACCAACCAGTGCGCCTACGTCGCCGTCGGCCTGTGGCAGTGGTGGCTCGTGACCGCCGACCGCGGTCTCGTCGACGACCTGTGGCCGGTCGTGCGGCGGGCCCTCGACCTCGTTGTCGCGCTGCAGCAGCCCGGCGGGCAGATCGCCTGGTGCCGGCGCGCCGACGGGACCGTCGACACCGACGCCCTGGTCACCGGGTCCTCCTCGACCTACCAGTCGCTGCGCTGCGGGATCGCGCTGGCGGAGCTGGTCGGCGAGCCGCATCCGCAGTGGGAGGTGGCCGCCGGGCTGCTGCAGCACGCGGTCGCCGCGCATCCCGAGGCGTTCCTCGACAAGAGCCGCTTCTCGATGGACTGGTACTACCCGGTGCTCGCCGGCGCGGTCCGGGGTGCGGCCGCACGCGACCGGCTGGCACGGGACTGGGACGCCTTCCACGTCCCGGGTGTGGGCCTGCGCTGCGTGTCCGACCGGCCGTGGGTGACCGGCGCGGAGACCGCCGAGCTGGCCCTGGCCCTCGCCGCGACCGGGGAGCGAGGCCGCGGGCGAGCGCTGCTCGCCGAGGTGCAGCACCTGCGCGAGGACGACGGCTCGTACTGGACCGGCCTGGTGTTCGACGAAGGCGTGCGCTGGCCGGTCGAGCGCTCGTCCTGGACCGCCGCGGCGGTGGTGCTGGCCGCGGACGCGCTCGCCGGCGGTCCGACGCTGGCGCTGTTCGCCGGCTCGGCGCTGCCCACCGGCGTGCTGCTGCCGGCCGACGCCTGCACCGCGTCGGACGCACTGTGCGCGACGGCCTGCTGACGGCTCGTCACGTGCGGTCCCTCGGGCGTAGGGCGGCGCGCCCGACCAGGTCACTCCCGTCGCCGGTGCACCGGATCTTGCCCCATCATGGCGAGATGAGCGTCTGGTCCGCCCCTGTCCGCTACGTCGAGTGCGACATGCAGGGCGTCGTGTTCAACGCGCACTACCTGGCGTACGCCGACGAGGCGATGACCGCGCTGCTGCGCACGCTCGGCACGCCCTACGACGTCCTGCTGGCCCGGGGCTTCGACACGTCGGTGGTCGCCAGCGAGCTGTCCTGGGTCGCGCCCGTCCGGTGGGGCGACGTCGTCGACGTGGACGGCGAGGTGGAGCGCGTGGGCCGGACGAGCTTCACCGTCCTGTTCACCATCAGCGTCGCGCGCCAGCTGTGCTGCCGGGTGCGGACGTCGTACGTCCTCACCGATCTGCAGCGGACGCCGACGGCGGTGCCGGACGACCTGCGCGCGGCCTGGCTGGCCCCTGCCCGCACCGCCGCCCACTGACGGGCCCGGCCTCCGCCGCTCAGCCGGGGCGGCGCAGCACCCGCAGCGATCCGTGCCCGCCCGCCTCGACGAAGCCCTCGTCGCGCGCGCGGCAGAAGACGTTCCACGGCGGGCGCCCGCCGTCCTCCGGTCGCTCGAAGACGTCGTGCACCAGCAGCAGTCCGCCCGGGACGAGGTGCGGCGCGAAGGCCGCGTAGTCGTGCTGGGCCACCGCCTCGGTGTGGTTGCCGTCGAGGAACAGCAGGGTCAGCGGTGCGGACCACCAGCCCGCGACCTGCTGCGTCGTGCCCACCACGACGCTGACGGCGTCGTCGAGCCCGGCGTCCCACAGCGTGTGCCGGAGGTGCGGCAGCGTCTCCAGGCGACCGGTGTGCGGGTCGACGAGCGAGGGGTCGTGCCACTCCCAGCCCGGCTGGTTCTCCTCCGAGCCGCGGTGGTGGTCCACCGTCACGAGATGCGAGCCGGTCGTGCGGGCGGCGCTCCCCAGGTGGACCGTCGACTTGCCGCAGTACGTCCCGACCTCCAGCCAGAGCCCGCGCGGCGCCTCCAGAGCGGCGGCCAGCAGGGCCTCGCCCTCGTCCGGCGGGAGGAAGCCCTTGGTCGCAGCGGCGACGGCGGCGAGGTCGGGGGACAGCGGCACGCGGGTCTCTCCGGGGGTCGTCGGGTTCTCAGCGGGTAGCCTGCCGCGCAGACGGAGGGGAGTATCCCCGCGCGTCCGCGTCGTCAGCACGGCCCCTGCTCCGGCTCCGCGCTGGATCGGGAGCCCGGCGCGGTCGGCCCGGCTGGTCCTGCTGCGGCGGGGTGGGCGGGAGAGACCTCCGGTGGTCTGCCCGCGCCCCACCGGAGGAGCCCCCTTGGACGTCAGCCCGACCATCTGGTTCGTCACGATCGGCGTCCTCGTGCTGATCCTGGCGATCGACCTGCTGATCGCCGCCCGCAAGGGCCCGCACACGATCGGCGTGGGCGAGGCCACCAAGTGGGTGGTGTTCTACGTCACCCTCGCGGTCCTGTTCGGGATCGGGCTGGCGGTCGTGGCCGGCGGGCAGTCGTCGGGCGAGTTCTTCGCCGGCTACCTGACCGAGTACTCCCTGTCGGTCGACAACCTGTTCGTCTTCGTCATCATCATGGCGAGCTTCCAGGTGCCCTCCGAGCACCAGCACAAGGTGCTGCTGTTCGGGATCGTGCTGGCGCTCGTGCTGCGCGGCGCGTTCATCGCGGTCGGCGCCGCCCTCATCGAGGCCTTCGTCGGCGTCTTCTTCCTGTTCGGCGCCTTCCTCATCTACACGGCTGTCCAGCTCGCCCGGCACCGCGACGAGGAGCCGGAGGTGGGCAACAACCCGCTGCTCCGGCTGATGGAGAAGGTGCTGCCGACGACGCGCGAGTACGACGGCGCCAAGGTCGTGACCACGATCGACGGCAAGAAGGTCGCGACGCCGCTGCTGCTCGTCATGATCGCGATCGGCTCGACCGACATCCTGTTCGCGCTCGACTCGATCCCGGCGATCTTCGGTCTCACGAAGGAGCCGTACATCGTCTTCACGGCCAACGCCTTCGCCCTGCTCGGCCTGCGCCAGCTGTACTTCCTGCTCGACGGTCTGCTCGACCGGCTGATCTACCTGTCGATCGGGCTGTCCGTCATCCTGGGCTTCATCGGCGTGAAGCTCATCCTCGAGGCGGCGCACGAGACGATCAGCAAGAGCTTCCCCGAGGTGTCGATCCCGGTCTCGCTCGGCTTCATCGTCACGGTGCTGGTCATCACGACGGTCGCGTCGCTGCGCAAGACGGCCAAGGACCCGGACGCCATCAAGCACCACGTCCCGCCGGTCGGCGAGGACCGTCGCGAGGTCCCCGTCGACGTGCCGGGCAAGCCGGACAGCAAGCGCTAGCCCGGCAGGCCCGGCCGAGCCTGCCGGCGGCCGGTACGCAACCGCGTACGCCCCGAGCGGGCGCGCCGCTCCGCCCCTGACGCCTGCCGGCGGGCGTCCCCGTGCAGGCGGTGCGTGGCGCCGCGTGACCGGTCGGACACGCCTTGTTCCATTAGCCCTGTCTGACTTCGCTGCGTGCACGCCGTGCCACCCACTGTCAGGGCGAGGCCGGAATGCCAGTCCTGAGATTCCTGCGTCTCCCGTTCCTGCGCCCCCTCCTGCTGCACAGTCTCCGGTGTCGGCCCGGCCGCTCGTCGGGCCCGCGCTGGAGGAGCCGCACTGTGCCCTGGCAATGGCGAGCCGGAAGACGATCTGCCCGTGACCGCCGGACCGCGGTGGTGACGGCACTCGTCGCCCTGCTGATCCTGCCCGCCGTGGCCTCGGGAGGTCCGGCGAGCGGCGCCGACCCTGTGTCGCGGGGCGAGCGGGACGCCGACATCGGGCCACGGACGGCGCCGGTCCACCCCGGCTACTCGACCCCGGCCCGTGCCCGTGCCTCCGTCAAGGAGGCGCACGACCACGCGCACGGTGCCGACGGTGGCAACGGTGGCACACGCACCGTTGCTGCGGCTGAGCAGCTCAGCACCGCGGCGAGCACGACGACGACTCTGGATCCTGCCGTCTTCGGCACGTGGGAGACCCTCTCCTACGACCTGCCGTTGCGGGCCGTCCACGCGACGGCGCTGAAGAACGGCAAGGTGCTGCTCATCGCCGGGTCCGGCAACGTCGCCGAGGACAACGTCATCGGCAGCTTCAAGGCCTACGTGCTGGAACCGGACACAGGGGCCCTGACGTCCGTCCCCGTGCCGTACGACGCGTTCTGCGCCTTCCACGTCGTCGACGCGAACGGTGATGTCCTCGTGTTCGGCGGAACGACGAAGTACAAGAGCTCGAGCAGTCCGTGGGTCGGCTCGAACAAGGTCTACAAGTTCGTCGTCGACACCCAGACCTGGGTCGCTCTGCCGTCCATGGCCGACGGACGGTGGTACCCCGGTGGCACCACGGACGGTGACGGCCGCGTCTACGTCTACTCCGGCTACACCGCCACCGGCGCGGTCAGCACGCAGCCGGAGATGTACGACCCGGCCACCAACGCCTGGACGCGGATCGCCGGACGCGACCTGCCCCTGTACCCGGGCATGCACACCGCCGCAGACGGGCGCCTGTTCTACTCCGGCGCCCACTACGGCTCGACCTACAGCACCGTGCTGCCGAAGATCTTCCACCCCATCACGGGGGTGAAGGTGGGCGTCACCGGGACGACGATGGACCTGTCCCGCCGCAACCATGCGATGTCCGCGCTCGTGGGGTCGGCCGACCAGCAGATGGTGTGGGTGGCGGGCGGGGGGTTCCCGGCCATCGACACGTCCTACTTCGTCGACCTGAGCGACGCCACGCCCGCCGAGATCCGCGGCCCCGCGCTGCCGGCTCCCAAGGCGTACGTGTCCATGTCCCACCTTCCGGACCTGACGACCCTGGAGACCGGTGGCGGTGCCGGCACGGCGTCGCCCGTCTTCGAGACGTCCATCCTCGAGCCCACCACGCGGACGCTGACCCCCATGGCTCCGCACACCGTCGCGCGCACCTACCACTCCTCGTCCCTGACGACGCGCGACGGTCGTGTGCTGACCTTCGGCGGAGACCCCGACGGTGGGGTGAGCTTCGTGCTCGACGTCGAGGTCTTCTCACCTCCGTACCTGTTCCGGGGACCGCGGCCGGCGATCTCGGCGGCGCCGACGGAGGTGACGTACGGCAGCACGCACACCCTCGGTGTGACGGCCAGCGATGCGCCCCTGCAGTACGCCTCCCTGCTGCGGCCCGGATCGGCCA
>CADCUE010000054.1 GCA_902805805.1 uncultured Frankineae bacterium
GCCCGCCACTGATCGCCACATCCCGAGGCGGGCCACCCGACCAGGCACGGGAAGTGGCGATCTCGCCCGCACGAAGCCCGCCGCTGATCGCCACCTCCAGCCCCACGGCCCGGCCGACCGCCCTTCAGCCGCCGGCCATCGCCCCCACGACGAGCAGCGGCTCCTCCTCCCGCAGCACCGGGCCGGGCAGCGGGTCGTCCGGCGACTCGTGCGAGAGGTCCTCCCGGCAGGCGAAGAAGCGCACGAACGACCGTCGACGGCCGCTCACCGGATCCCGCATCGTGCCGCGCAGCGCCGGGAAGCGCTCCTCCAGGGCGTCGACGACCTCGCGCTGCGTCGCTCCTGTCACGGTCACCTCGCCGGTCGCGTGGGCGAGGGCGCGCAGGTGGTAGGGCAGCACGACGCGGGTCATGACAGGGTCTGCACCTCGACGGACAGGACGGCCGGCAGGTCGCGCACGATCGCGTCCCACGAGTCGCCGCCGTCCGGCGAGCAGTAGACCTGTCCGCCGGTCGTGCCGAAGTAGACGCCGCAGTCGTCGAGCCGGTCGACGGCCATCGCGTCGCGCAGCACGTTGACGTAGCAGTGCTCTTGCGGCAGGCCCCGCGTCAGCGGCTCCCACTCGCCCCCGCCGGTGCGGCTGCGGTAGACGCGGAGCTTTCCGTCCGGCGGCACGTGGTTGGAGTCGGACAGGATCGGCACGACGTAGACGGTCTCGGGCTCGTGGGCGTGCACGTCGATCGGGAAGCCGAAGTCGGTCGGCAGGTCGCCGCTGATCTCGTGCCACGAGCCGCCGGCGTCGTCGCTGCGCATGACGTCCCAGTGCTTCTGCATGTAGAGGGTGTCCGGGCGGTCCGGGTGCATGGCCAGGTTGTGCACGCAGTGGCCCACCTCGGCGTCCGGGTCGGGGATGCCCTCGGACTGCAGGCCCTTGTTGATGGCCGACCAGCTCGCCCCGCCGTCGTCGGTGCGGAACGCGCCTGCGGCGGAGATCGCGGTGAAGATCCGCGCCTCGTCGGTCGGGTGCAGCAGGATCGTGTGCAGGCACATCCCGCCCGCGCCCGGCTGCCAGTGCGGGCCGGAGCCGTGGCGGCGCAGCCCCGACAGCTCGGCCCAGGTCTGGCCGCCGTCGGTCGTCTTGAACAGCGCCGCGTCCTCCACCCCGGCGTAGACCGTGTCGGCGTCGGTGAGCGACGGCTCGAAGTGCCACACACGCGCGAACTCCCACGGATGAGGGGTCCCGTCGTACCACTGGTGCGTGCCGGGCACGCCGTCGTAGCCGAAGTCGTTGCCGACAGGCGCGAACGTCCGGCCGCCGTCGTCGGACCGCTGCACGAGCTGGCCGAACCAGCCGCCCGACTGGCTGACCCAGATGCGGTCCGGGTCCACCGGTGACCCCTTGAGGTGGTAGATCTCCCAGCCCCCGAAGTGCGGCCCCTCCACCTGCCAGTCCTTCCGGCCCTCGTCGCTCGTGAGCACGAAGGCCCCCTTGCGCGTCCCGACCAGCACCCGTACGCCCGCCATGGCGTCACCTCCTCGTGCACCGTACGACCGGCCACCGACGCAGAACTCATCGGCGAGCGGGAACGCGATCCGTCAGCGGCGGGATACCGTGCTGGCAAGATCACCTGGGAGGTCGCGTGGACGTGCTCGTCGGGCTGGACGCCGGCACCACCTCCACCAAGGCCGTCACGTGCGACGCCGAGGCCCGGGTGCGCGACGTCGTCAGCGTCAGCTACCCGCTGCAGGTCCCGCACCCCGGGTGGGCGGAGCTCGACGCCGCGCGGCTGCAGACCGCGGCCGTCGAGGCGCTGACCGACGTCGTACGGCGGGCGCAGGAACGCGGCGACACCGTCGTCGGCGTGAGCCTGAGCGCGGCGATGCACGGCCTGGTCCCCCTCGACGAGGACGGCGCGCCGCTCGGGCCGCTGTCGACCTGGGCCGACGGCCGGTCGGCCGAGCAGGCCACCTCGCTGGTCGCCGACGGACGCGCCCGCGACCTGCACGCACGCACCGGCACGCCCGTGCACCCCATGTCGCCCCTGGTCAAGCTGGCCTGGTGGTCCGCGCAGGACCCCGGCCTGGTCCGCTCGACCCCCCGCTGGGGCGGCGTCAAGGAGCTCATGGTCGCGGCGCTGTGCGGCCGGGCCGACGTGGTCGACCTGTCCTGCGCGTCGGCCACCGGCCTGTACGACCTGACGGCCCTGCGCTGGGACGACGAGGCGATGGGCATCGCCGGCGTGCGCGCCGAGCAGCTGGCCGAGGTCGTCCCCACGACCGAGGTCCTGCGCGGGCTGACCTCCGAGGTCGCCCGGACCGCCGGGCTGCCCGTCGACCTGCCCGTGGTCGTCGGCGCCGCGGACGGCGTGCTGGCCAACCTCGGCACCGGCGCGGTCCGCAGCGGGGTGGCCGCGGTGTCGCTCGGCACGAGCGGGGCGCTGCGCGTCGTCGTGCCCCGGCCGGGCGTCGACCGGGCGGGGCGGCTGTTCTGCTACGCGCTCACGCACGACCGCTGGGTCCTCGGCGGCGGGATCAACAACGGCGGCTCGGTCGTCCGCTGGGCCGCCCGGGCGCTGGGCGCGCCCGACCACGACCCCCGCGGCGAGGACGCCGACGACCTGGACGCCCGCCTGCTCGACGAGGCGTCCGGCGTGCCGGTGGGCAGCGACGGGCTGCTCTGCCTGCCCTACCTGCTCGGCGAGCGGGCGCCGTGGTGGCGCCCGGGTCTGAGCGGGGCCTATCTCGGCCTGCGCCGCGAGCACCGCCGGCCGCACCTCGTCCGCGCCGCCGTGGAGGGCGTGTGCCAGCAGCTGGCGCTGGTGCGCGACGCCCTCGACGCCGAGGACCGGCCGGTGTCGCAGGTGCGGGCGACCGGAGGAGCGGTGGCGTCCCCGCTGTGGACGAGCACGCTGGCGGCCGCGCTCGACCTGCCGGTCGGTGTCGCGGACTCCCCCGAGGGCACGGCGGTCGGCGCGTGCCTGCTCGGTCTGCACGCGCTGGGGCAGCTGCCCGACCTCGACGCGGCGAGCGCGCTCGTCACCTCCGCCGATCCGGTCGAGCCGGACCCGGCCGCCGCCGCGCACTTCCGCCGGCTGCGCCCGCTCGTCGAGCAGTCGGCGCTGGCGCTGACCGACGTCTTCGCCGCGCTGGCGCCTTCGACAGACGCTCCTGCCGACGCGCCGTCCCCGGCCTGAGCGTCGTCAGTCGTGCGCCTCGCGCATGCTGCCGGGCACCCGCCGCACCGACCCCCAGCCGCGGACCGTCCACAGGACGAGCAGGCCGGCGGCGCCGAGCGCGCCCAGGCAGTCCATCGCCAGGTCCCCCACCGTGTCGTCGTTGCTCTCCTGCAGCGCCGATCCGAACACGCCGTCGGAGAACCACTCGTACAGCTCCCAGACCGCGCCGAACGCCGCGCCGAGCGCGAAGGTCACCAGGGCGATGCCGAGGTGGTGACGCGGTCCGGTGTCGGACCGCGGGTCCGGCAGCACGTCCAGCCGGGCGAGGGCGACGTACAGCACCCCGCTGCCGAGCAGCGGCACGACGAAGTGCACGACCCGGTCGAACCACACCAGCGAGTCGTACGCCCCGCTCGCCTCCCCGAAGCCCTGCAGCGCCAGCGCGAGGAGCAGCAGCAGGTCGTACGCCCGCGGCAGCAGCAAGGGGCGGACCGCGAGACCGGCACCCGCGGCGAGCGCCAGCGTCAGGGAGCCCGGGCCGAGCCCCTGCCGGACGAGCACGACGACGGCCCCGACGAGCAGGACGCCGCGCAGGAGATCGAGCGGGTCGCGCACGACCGGGCCCCAGTCGCCCAGCAGCAGGCGCTGCGCGGTCGAGGGACGCGGCTCGGAGGTCGTGGTCACGCCGAGCCCCTACCCCGTCGCTCCCCACTGCCCGGCGCCGGGTCGGCGTCGGCTTCCGCCGGCGTGGGGGTCGGGGGCGCGCCTTGCGGCACCCGCAGGCCGAGCAGCGCGCACGCGGCGACGACCGCGGCGCTGACCACCAGCGCGACGCCGAACGACGCCCGGGCGATGAGCAGACCGGCGATCAGCGGCCCGATCACCGACCCGAGATCGCTGCTCATCTGCCACACCGCCACGGCGGTGCCGCCCCGGCCCTCGACGACGTCGCCGACGATCGCCGCCGGGGCCACGCCGAGCAGGGCGGCACCGCCCCCGAACACCGTCATCGCCAGCAGCAGGCTGCCGGGCCCGGTCGCGGCGGCCAGCGCGACGAGGGAGGCGGCCGTCAGCAGGCCACCGGCCACCAGCGTGGGCCGCCGGCCGATCTGGTCGACCGCCCGACCGGCCGGCAGGAGCAGCACGGCCTGCACCAGCGCGGCGAGGGTGAAGGCCGCACCGATCCAGCCGGCCCCCAGGTCGAGGCCCTGCACCACGAGCAGCGGCACCACGGTGCTGCGCACGCCGAGCACGCTGAACCCGACGGCGAAGTTGCCGGCCAGCGCCGCCCGGTAGGCGGGGGAGGCCAGGGCGGTGGCCAGCGACGTCTGCGGCGGCTCGGGCAGGACGCCCTGGGGCACGCCGTCGTCCTCCCCCACCCCGAGCGCCACCTGGGTCACCGGCTCCGCGGGCGCCGGCCGGGGCAGCAGGAAGCCGGCCACCGCAGCGGCGACGAGCAGCGTCACGAAGTAGACGAAGAACGGGGCGCGCAGCGAGACCCCGACGACGGCGCCGCCCAGCGCCGGTCCGAGGATGCCGCCGAGCAGGAACCCGCCGCGGTAGACGCTCTGCGTCTGACCGCGCTGCGCTGCCTGGGCGACCCGCAGCAGCAGGCTGGTGGCGGCGATGGTGAACACGGCCGAGCCGACGCCGCCCACCCCGCGCAGCACGAGCAGCTGCGGATAGCTGGCGGCGAGCCCGGCCAGCAGGGACGACACCGCGACGACCAGCAGCCCGACCAGCAGCGCCGTGCGCTCGCCGACGCGGTCGACGAGGCGACCGCCGGCGAGACCGGACAGCAGGCGCATGAGGGCGAACGCCGACACGACCGCCCCGGCGGCCGTGGGGCCGACCCCGAACTCCAGCGCGAACAGCGGCACGGCCGGCACGACGATCCCGAAGCCGAGCGCGACGCAGAAGGCCACCAGGGCCAGGACGAAGGTCTCGCGGGGCAGTCCCCGCAGGCCCGTGCTCAGTCGGTGGAGGCGGAGACCGGGCCGACGACCGCGACGTCGACGCGGACGCCGTCGACGCGCTGCGGCAGGCTGCGACGCAGGCTGGCGTCCTCACCGGCGAGGTTGACCTTCACGACCCATCCGGCTTCGTCGTCGCGCCCCAGGCCGATGCCGTTGACTGACGCGTGGCCGCGGACCAGCCGGCGCACCTGGGTCTTCGCCGCACGTGC
>CADCUE010000055.1 GCA_902805805.1 uncultured Frankineae bacterium
CCGACCCGGTCGGCGAGGGGGCCCCGACACGCGCGAGCGGCGTGGCGGACGGGACCGGGTGCGATCCGACCGGCGCCTCAGCGTCCCGCTCGCCCACGCCGCCGACTCCGCCGGCGCCCGCGAGCGCGGCGCCCGCCGTCCCGGTCAGCAACGCCGCTGCCACGAGCAGGCGCCCACCTCGCGACCGGCTGCCGACGGGCCCACGTCGGCGGGGCGGCGGCGCGTCCTCCAGCCGGCCCTGCCCGATGACGTCCCGCACTCCCCGAGTGTGGCGCAGCCGCTGCCCGGATAGGTTCGACCCGTGATCACCGCGATCGTCATGATCAGTGCTGCCGTGGACCAGATCCCGGAGGTGGCGCAGCGCATCGCCGACCTCGAGGGGGTGAGCGAGGTCTACTCGGTGGCCGGGGAGGTCGACCTCGTCGCCCTCGTCCGCGTCCGACGGCACGAGCAGCTGCACGACGTCATCGCCGGTCGGCTCAACAAGGTCGACGGCGTCCGCGCCACCGAGACCCTGATCGCCTTCCAGGCCTACAGCAGGCACGACCTCGAGGCCACCTTCTCGTTGGGCATGGAGCCGTGACAGCGCAGTTCGCGGAGGTCCGGGACGGCGCGTTCGTCCGGCAGCCGAACCGGTTCACCGACCGCATCACCGCGGACGGCAGCAGCGGCTACCCCGTCGAAGCCGGTCGCTACGTCCTGTACGTCTGCCTCGCCTGCCCCTGGGCCCACCGGTCGGTGATCGTCCGCAGCCTGCTGGGACTGGAGGACGCGATCCCCCTGCGGGTCGTCGACCCGATCCGCGACGACAGGGGCTGGCGCTTCACCCTCGACGAGGGCGGCGTCGACCCGGTGACCGGCGCGTCGTACGTGCTCGAGCTCTACCGGCGCTCCGACCCCGACTTCGAGGGCCGCGCCACCGTCCCGTTCCTGTGGGACACCGAGACCGGGCGGATCGTCAGCAACGACTACCCGCAGATCAGCCTCGACCTGTCCACGCAGTGGTCCGCGCTGCACCGGGAGGGCGCGCCGGACCTCTACCCCGAGCACGCCCGGGAGGCCATCGACGACATGGCCGAGCAGAACTTCACCGCCGTCAACAACGGCGTCTACCGGGCCGGCTTCGCCACCAGCCAGTCGGCGTACGAGCAGGCCCACGACGCGCTGTTCGCCCGGCTGCACGAGCTCGACGCGCACCTCGCGACCGAGCGCTACCTGGTCGGGCGTGCGCTGTCCGAGGCCGACGTCCGCCTCTACACGACGCTGGTCCGCTTCGACGCCGCCTACCACGGCCACTTCAAGTGCAACGAGCGCAAGCTGACCGAGTTCGCGCACCTCTGGCCGTACGCCCGGGACCTGTACTCGACCCCCGGCTTCGGCGACACCACGGACTTCGACCACATCAAGCGCCACTACTACGGCACCCACGACAAGATCAACCCGACGCTCGTCGTCCCGAAGGGACCCGACCTGTCCGGCTGGTCCGAGCCGCACGGCCGCGACCACCTCGGCGACGGCTGACGCCTGACCGCTGCGGGACCCGGCTCAGCGCAGCGCGGCGCTCGTCTCGACCCAGGTCGCGAGGACCGCGGCGGCCGAGCCGCCGTCCAGCGATGCGGCCGCGCGCTCGAAGCCTCGGCGCAACCGCTCGACCAGCGGTCCCGGCTCGGCAGCGTGCGCGGCCAGCGCGGCGGCGGCGTTGAGCAGCACAGCGTCCCGGACCGGTCCTGGCTCGCCGGCGAGAAGGGCCCGAGCCACGTCGGCGTTGTAGCCGGCGTCGGCGCCGCGCAGCTGCTCGAGCGCGGCCGGCGGGATCCCGAGGGCGGCGGGGTCGAAGGCCTCCTCGTGCACCGTGCCGTCCGCGACCACCCACACCGTCGACGGGCCGGTCGTCGTCAGCTCGTCGAGGCCGTCGTCACCCCGGAAGACCAGCGCCGAGGTGCCGCGGGCAGCGAGGACGCCCGCCATCACCGGCGCCAGCCGGCGGTCGGACACGCCGACGGCCTGCGCGGCCGGCCGCGCCGGGTTGGTGAGCGGTCCGAGCACGTTGAACACGGTGGGCACGCCGAGATCACGACGCGCCACGGCGGCGTGCCGCATGCCCGGGTGGAAGACCGGGGCGAAGCAGAAGGCGATGCCCGCGCGAGCCACGCACGGCCCGACCGCGGCCGGTGGCAGGTCGACGACGACGCCGAGCGCCTCGAGCAGGTCCGCGGACCCGCAGGCCGACGACGCCGCGCGGTTGCCGTGCTTGACCACGGGCACGCCGGCGCCGGCCACCACGAGCGCCGCCATGGTGGAGAGGTTGACGGTGTTCGAGCGGTCGCCACCGGTCCCGCACGTGTCGACGACACGGCCCACGACCTCGACCTCGGCCGCCTCGGCCAGCATGACCTCGACCAGCCCGGCGACCTCGTCGGCCGTCTCGCCCTTGGCCCGCAGCGCGACCGCGAAGCCGGCCACCTGCGCCGGTGTGGCGTCTCCGGCCATCACCTCGCCCATCACCCAGGCGGTGTCCGCGCTGCTGAGGTGGTCACCCCGGAGCAGGGCCGCAAGCAGGGACGGCCAGCCGAGGGCGCTCACGCGTCGTACGCCGCAGGCAGGGGCACCGCAGCCGCGCCGCTCAGTGGAGCGCGCGCCGGACCGGCTCGCCGGCCTCGCGCCGACGCAGCAGGTCCGTCGCCACGGTGGTCAGCTCCGGGGCGTCGATCGGGTGGGCGACGACCCCGTCGGCCTGCGACCAGGTCGCCAGCCAGGCGTCCGCCCGGCGGGCGATGAGCACCAGCACCGGCGGGCAGTCGCGCAGCTCGTCCTTCATCTGCTTGGCGAGCCCCAACCCACCGGTCGGCCACGCCTCGCCGTCGAGGACAGCCAGGTCCACGTGGCCGCCGTCGACGGTGCGCACCACCTCGGGCCCGGTATCGCACTCCACCCACTCCACGCGACCCAGGTCGGGCGCAGGGCGGCGGCCGAGTGCGCGGCGGACCTGGTCGCGGACCTCGGCGTCGTCGCTGTAGACGACGACGGTGTGCGTACGGACGTCGACCGCGGTCGACGCAGCGGCGTGGGAGTCGCTCATGGGCGGAAGCGTACGGCGTCCGGACGCGCCGGAGCGCGGGTGTCGAGCCGACACCCGCGCCCCGGTACGCGTCAGGCGGACAGGCGCCGACCGTCCGCCGGGTCGAACACGTGCATCTGGTGGCTGGCCTGCGGGGCGAGCCAGATCTTGTCGCCCTTCTCCGGCGGTGACTTGGGGTTGACGCGGGCCACGAGCAGCACCTCGTCGTGTCCGTCCTGCTCCACGCTGGCGTGGACGAAGGCGTCGGAGCCCAGCTCCTCGACCAGCTCGACGGTGGCGGCGATGCCCTCGCCGCTGCCGACGACGTGCAGGTCCTCGGGACGCACGCCCAGCGCCACGGTGCCGCCCGACAGCGTCGAGAGGGTGGAGCGCTCGATCGGGACGTCGTGGCCGCCGAGGCGCAGACCGCGGTCGTTCGAGACCGGCAGCTGGAACAGGTTCATGGCGGGCGAGCCGATGAAGCCGGCCACGAACATGTTGGCGGGCCGGTCGTACATGTGGCGCGGCTTGTCGACCTGCTGCAGCAGGCCGTCCTTGAGCACCGCCACGCGGTCGCCCATCGTCATGGCCTCGACCTGGTCGTGCGTGACGTAGACGGTGGTGACGCCGAGCCGGCGCTGCAGCGACGCGATCTGCGTGCGCGTGGCGACGCGGAGCTTGGCGTCGAGGTTGGACAGCGGCTCGTCCATGCAGAACACCTGCGGGTTGCGGACGATCGCGCGGCCCATGGCCACGCGCTGGCGCTGACCGCCGGACAGCGCCTTGGGCTTGCGGTCGAGGTACTGGGTGAGGTCGAGGACCGCCGCGGCCTCCTTGACCCGGGTGTCGATCTCCTGCTTGGACTTGCCGGCGATCTTGAGGGCGAAGCCCATGTTGGCGGCGACCGACATGTGGGGGTAGAGCGCGTAGTTCTGGAACACCATCGCGATGTCCCGGTCCGACGGGTCGACGTGCGAGACGTCGCGGTCGCCGATGCGGATCGCACCGCCGTCGACGGGCTCGAGGCCGGCGAGCATGCGCAGCGAGGTCGACTTGCCGCAGCCGGACGGCCCGACGAGGACGAGGAACTCGCCGTCGCCGATGTCGAGGTTCAGGGCGTCGACCGCGGGGCGCTCGGCCCCGGGGTAGTGCCGCGTCGCGGCGTCGAAGGTGACGGTTGCCATGGTTGCTCCTCCACCGGCAGGTACGTGCCGGACGATCCGAGTGGGGTGGGTCGCTCCCGGGAGGGGAGCGTCTCTGGATACCACGCTGTGGCTCGCATCACACGTTGCCCAGCGGGCGCAGTGTGGTCCACACTGCGGCCCGGATGCAAGCGCTTGCAGGAGGTGAGCGGTGCCGATCACCATCGACGACGTCGCTCGGACCGCCGGCGTGAGCACGGCCACCGTCTCACGGGCGCTGCGCGGGCTGCCCCACGTGAGCGAGGCGACCAGGGCGTCCGTCCACCGGATCGCCCACGACCTGGGCTACGTGCCGAGCAAGAGCGCGTCGACGCTGGCCAGCGGCCGGACCCGCACCGTGGGCGTGGTGACCCCCCACATCGCCAAGTGGTACTTCGCGCAGGCCATCGAGGCGCTCGAGCAGGAGCTGCGCGCTGTCGGGTACGACGTCCTGCTCCTCGTGCTGCCGCCTGGACCCTCCTCGGTCCGCCCCGTCTTCGACCCGGAGGAGCTGCGGCAGCGGGTCGACGCCGTCGCCGTCCTCACCGTCCCGCTCACCGGCGGCGAGCTCGACGGGCTGCGCCGGCTCGGTCTGCCGATGGTCTTCGTCGGCGGCAGCGTGACCGGAGCGATGAGCGTGCGGATCGACGACGTCGCCGTCGGCCGCGCCGCCACGGAGCACCTGGTGCACCTCGGCCACACGCGCATCGGGCACATCGGCGGAGATCCGTACGAAGCCCTCAACTTCCACGCGCCCGTCGACCGCCGGGCGGGCTGGATGTCGGCCCTGCGCACGGCCGGGCTGTCAGCGGAGCCGTGCCTGGACGTCGTCGGCTACTTCACCGTCGACGGCGGGCGGCGGGCCATGCGGCAGCTGCTCGCGCTCGACGACCCGCCGACAGCGGTCTTCGCCGCCTCCGACGAGATGGCGTTCGGAGCGCTCGCCGCAGCCCGCGCGGCGGGGCTGGACGTCCCCCGTCGGATGTCGGTGGTCGGCGTGGACGACCACGAGCTCGCCGACCTGTTCGACCTCACGACCGTCGGGCAGCCGGTGGTCGACCAGGGACGCTCGGCCGCCCGGATGCTGCTCGCCACCCTGGCCGGCACCTCCACGCACTCGAACGAGCACCTGCTGCTCCCGGTCTCGCTCGTGCAGCGGTCCTCCACGGCACGGGCCTGCCAGCCCGCGTTACCGGATCGTTAACGGTGCGAGGCGTGTCACGGCATTGCGCTTCCGGTGTGCAAGCGCTTGCATGGCCCGCTGTGGGCCGATGGCCGTGCCCCGCCTTCAGGAGGTTGTCCATGACTGCACGCCCCGCGAACCGCCGACGCCGCGCGGCGGCCGGGCTCCTCGGCCTGTCGCTCGCCGCGACCGCCTGCGGGACCGGAGGGTCCTCGGGCTCGGCGGAGGGCGACCCCGACGCCTCGCTCCCGCCCGGCTGCGAGGCCTACGCCGACTACGCCGGCTCGTCCGGCACGCAGGTCAGCATGTACACCTCGATCCGCGACATCGAGGCCGACCGCTTCGTGCAGTCGTTCGAGGAGTTCGAGAAGTGCACCGGCATCAAGATCAACTACGAGGGCTCGGGTGAGTTCGAGGCCCAGCTGAACGTCAAGGTCCAGGGCGGCAACGCACCGGACATCGCCTTCATCCCCCAGCCCGGCCTGCTGCAGCGCTTCGTCCAGGCCGGCAAGGTCAAGGAGGTGCCGGAGGAGACCGCGTCGAACGTCGACGAGTTCTGGTCCGAGGCGTGGAAGGAGTACGGCTCGGTCGACGGCAAGCTGTACGCCGCTCCGATGGGCGCCAACGTGAAGTCCTACGTCTGGTACTCCCCCAAGGCCTTCCAGGAGGCCGGCTACGAGATCCCGCAGACCTTCGACGAGCTCATCGCGCTGTCCGACGAGATCGCGGCCACCGGCAAGAAGCCGTGGTGCGCCGGCATCGAGTCCGGTGACGCCACCGGCTGGGTCGCCACCGACTGGACCGAGGACCTGATGCTGCGCGACGCGGGGGTCGACACCTACGACCAGTGGGTCGCCCACGAGATCCCCTTCGACGACCCGGCGGTCGTCTCCGCGGTCGACAAGGTCGGCTCGATCCTCAAGAACCCGAAGTACGTCAACGCCGGCTTCGGTGACGTCCGCAGCATCGCGACGACGTCCTTCCAGGACGCGGGCACGCCGATCCTCAAGGGCGAGTGCTTCCTGCACCGCCAGGCCTCCTTCTACGCCAACCAGTGGCCCGAGGGCACGAAGGTCGCGGAGGACGGCGACGTGTTCGCCTTCTACTTCCCGGCCAACGACACCGAGAGCAAGCCGGTCCTGGGCGGCGGCGAGTTCGTGACCGCGTTCGCGGACCGGCCCGAGGTCCAGAAGGTGCAGAACTACCTGTCCACCGCGGACTACGCCAACACCAAGGCGAAGATCGGCGACTGGATCAGCGCCAACAACGGGCTGGACATCGCCAACGTCGAGAACCCGATCGACAAGCTCTCGGTCGAGACGCTGCAGGACGAGAGCGCGGAGTTCCGCTTCGACGCCTCCGACCTCATGCCGGCCGCGGTGGGCGCGGGCTCGTTCTGGAAGGGCATGACCGAGTGGATCAACGGCAAGTCCACCAAGGAGGTCCTGTCGAACATCGAGGACTCCTACCCGTCCTCCTGATCCCTGCGTGACAGGGCCCGAGTGCGTCCGGGCCTGAGCACGTCGCCCGGCCCGGCAGCTCGCTGCCGGGCCGGGCGCCTACCCCCCGCCCTCGCCACTCGGAGCCGTCCGTGAACGAGACCCAACCCAAGCTGCTCATGCTCATGTACGGCGTCATCGCGTTCCTCGCCGTCGTCGGCATCCTCCTGCTCGTCGTGGACCGCGCCCCCAAGCGCGGTCGCGAGAAGGTCCAGCTCGTCGCCTTCCTGGGACCGGCTGTCGCTCTCCTGCTCATCGGGCTGCTGATCCCGGCCCTGCGCACGATCGTCCTGTCCTTCAAGGGACCGGGGTCCGTCGACTGGGTCGGTCTCGAGAACTACAGCTGGATGTTCACCAACGGCGAGAGCCGTCGCATCCTGCTGAACACCGCGGCGTGGGTGCTCGTCGTCCCGGCGCTCGCGACGGCGATCGGCATGCTCTACGCCATCGTCATCGACAAGGCCCGCGGTGAGGCCTTCGCCAAGGCGCTGGTGTTCATGCCCATGGCCATCTCGCTGGTCGGCGCGAGCATCATCTGGAAGTTCGTCTACACCGTCCGCCCGGCCGGCGACAACCAGATCGGACTGGCCAACCAGCTGCTGGTCATGGTCGGCTTCGAGCCCTACCGCTTCCTGCAGGACCCGCCGTGGAACACCATGTTCCTGATCGTGATCATGATCTGGATCCAGGCCGGCTTCGCGATGGTCATCCTGTCCGCGGCCATCAAGGCGGTCTCCGCCGACGTCATCGAGGCGGCCCGGCTCGACGGCGTCAACGCCTGGCAGATGTTCCGCAACGTGACGCTGCCGAGCATCCGCCCCGCCGTCGTCGTCGTCATGGTGACGATCTCCATCGCCACGCTCAAGGCCTTCGACATCGTCCGGACCACGACGGGCGGCCAGTTCGACACCGGGGTGGTGGCCACGGCGCTGTACGACCAGGCCTTCCGCTTCGGCGAGGAGGGCAAGGGCTCGGCCCTCGCCGTCCTGCTGTTCGTGCTCGTCCTGCCCATCGTCGTCTACCAGGTCAACGTCCTGCGCTCGCAGAGGGAGATCCGATGACCACCGCCGCGGCACCAGTCGCGTCCCAGTCGGCGGCGGCGGTCGCCCCGCAGACCGTGCCGATGTCCGGTCGGGTCAAGAAGAAGCTGTCCTCGCGCTTCGCGACCGTCACGGCGATCGTCATCGCGGTGCTGTGGACGATCCCCACGGCCGGGCTGTTCATCTCCTCGCTGCGCCCGGCCAACGACATCCGCAGCAACGGCTGGTGGAACTTCTTCACCGACCCGGCGGTGACGCTCGACAACTACCGGGAGGTGCTCTTCAGCACCTCGTCCGGCTCGGGCCAGCTGGCCGGCTACTTCCTCAACTCCGTGGTCATCACGATCCCGACCGTGCTGTTCGCCCTGGCCTTCGCGGCCTTCGCGGCGTACGCCCTGGCGTGGATCCCGTTCCGCGGACGGAACTGGCTGTTCATCGGCATCTTCGCCCTGCAGATCGTGCCGCTGCAGATGGCGCTGGTGCCGCTGCTGCGCCTGTTCAGCCAGGGCCTGGTCTACGGCGGCAGCACGCTGCTCCCGCCGCCCGAGCTCATCGGCGCGCAGCGCTTCGCGACCGTGTGGTTCGCCCACGTCTGCTTCTCGCTGCCGATCGGGATCTTCCTGCTCCACAACTTCATCTCCGAGCTGCCGGGCGAGCTGATGGAGGCGGCGCGCATGGACGGCGCGAGCCACTCCCGGATCTTCCGGCAGATCGTGCTGCCGCTCATCGGGCCGGCGCTGGCGTCGTTCGCCATCTTCCAGTTCCTGTGGGTGTGGAACGACCTGCTGGTGGCGCTCATCTTCGCCGGCGGCAATCCGCAGGTGGCACCGCTGACGGTGAGGCTGGCCGAGCTGGCCGGCACCCGTGGCGAGGAGTTCCAGCGCCTGACGTCCGGGGCCTTCGTCTCGATCGTCGTCCCGGTGATCATCTTCCTGGCGCTGCAGCGCTACTTCGTGCGCGGTCTGCTGGCCGGTGGCCTCAAGGGCTGAGGCCTGCAGGCACACGGAAGGGGCGGGGGTCCGGTCGGACCCCCGCCCCTTCCGTGTGTCCTGCTCCGGCGACTACCGGGGCAGCTGCCCGGGGCCCTTCCACGGCTCGGCCACGGTGTGGGTGTAGCAGTCGGGGCCGGCGTTGTAGGCGGACAGCCGCGAGCCGCACACCGTGCAGTGCGCCGCACCGCTCGTCCGCGCCTTGGGGACCCGCTTGAGGGTGGTACCGGTCGTCCGACTGCCCGCTGCCACAGGTGCTCCTCACGAAGAAGGACCCGGGAGTGGCCCGGGTCACACCGGTGACCCTCGCAGCGCAGCGGGAGTCGGTCAAGGATCGTGGCAGGTCAGCCCGGGCTCCCGACGGCCGGCTGGTCAGTCCGGGTCCGGGCCGGGTCCGAGGGCGTCCCACCCGGTGACGTCGCCGCCCAGGCGCTGGGCGAGGCCGGCCATGCGGGACCGCTCCTGGCTGGCCGACAGTGCGGTGAGCACCTGCGTGCGCGTGGCCAGCACCGACAGTCCGCGCGGCCCCGACTGCGGCACGGACAGCGCGTAGCCGTCCTGACCGAGCAGCTCCGCGGCGCGCGCCACGGCCGCCTCGTCCGGCAGGGCCACCAGGTGGTGCCGCAGCAGCAGCGGCCGGTCCAGCGCCACTCCCCGCTCGGCCGCGTCGGCCAGGACGGACGAGTCGGCCCGCGCCGCGTCGAAGGCCTCGACGAGCAGCACGAGCGACGGGTCGTCCGGGTCCAGCACCACCGGCGCCGGCGCGGACCGCCGCCACAGCCGCGACAGCAGTCCCCTGCCCGAGCGCGCCATCGACGGTGTCAGGCCGTCGCGCGGGGCTCGCCCGCCCGGGCACCGTCCGCCGCCTGCTCGTCGTGGCCGGCCGCCTCCAGCCGGTCGAGGCGCCGGTCCTCCCGGGCGGCTTCCCGCTCACTGGCCCGCATCCACTGCAGGAGCAGCACACCCAGGAACAGCAGCCCGACCATGTCCCCCGAGGCCCACAGCAGCCCCCCGCCGAGCTGCTGCTGGAAGACCGACTCGGCCAGCCCGTGCAGCGGCACGTAGTGCTCGCCGGCGAGCAGCCCCCGGCCGTCGGGCTCGACGCTCATGATCGCCACGCCCAGGAAGGCGTGGAACGGGATGGTGGCCGCCACCAGCAGCATGCGGAGCGGGTGGCCGGAGCGACCGGGCACCGGGTCCACGCCGAGCAGCGGCCAGAAGAACAGCGACCCGACGACGAGGAAGTGCACGTGGAGGAGCTCGTGCAGCAGGCGGTCGTCGAGGGTGGCGGCGTACCAGCCGGTGAAGTAGAGGGCGAACGGGCTGGCCACGAACAGCAGCCACGGGAACAGCGGAGCGCTCAGGACCGCGGCGACCCGCGAGTGCAGCACCGCCATGAGCCGGCGGCGGTGTCGCAACGGGAGAGTGCGCAGGGCCAGCGTGACCGGGGCGCCCAGCGCCAGGAAGACCGTCGCCACCATGGACAGCAGCATGTGCTGGACCATGTGCACCGAGAACAGGCTCTCGTCGTAGGCCGCGAGCCCTGACATCGTGGCGAACGCGATGGTGCCGAGGCCGCCGCCGACGAAGGACAGCGTCCGCCCCGGTGACCAGCGGTCACCGCGCGCGCTCAGCCGACGCACGCCGTACAGGTACAGGCCCGCCGGGACGAGCACGAGCAGCACCGGCAGCAGCTCGGGGCGGGCCTGCGTCAGCAGGCTCGAGGCCTCGAACTCCGGAAGCCCGTCGCGGTGCGCGAGCACCGCTCCGGACGAGGTCGACGCGAGCGTCGAGAGGGCACCAGCCACCTGCTCAGGGTAGGTCGGCAGGACCCTCCCGGCGCGGCGGGCGCCCCCGCGTGGTCGAGGTCGGCGGCGGCTGCCATGATGCTCGCGTGACGACTGCTCCCGCTCTCCAGAAGCTGCCGGCGCACGGCTCCTTGACCCGGCCCAACATGGTCAGCGTCGGGACCATCGTGTGGCTGTCCTCGGAGCTGATGTTCTTCGCGGCGCTGTTCGCGATGTACTTCACGATCCGCTCCGTCCAGGGCCAGGAGGTCTGGAGGGAGGCCAACGAGGTCCTCAACGTCCCGTACTCGCTGGTCTTCACCGTCATCCTCGTGGCGTCCTCGCTCACGTGCCAGCTCGGTGTCTTCGCGGCTGAGCGCGGCGACGTCTACGGCCTGCGCAAGTGGTTCGTCCTCACCCTCGGCATGGGCGCGGTCTTCGTCGGCGGTCAGATCTACGAGTACATCAGCCTCGTCACCCACGAGAACACGTCGATCTCGTCGTCGCCGTACGGCTCGGTGTTCTACCTGACGACCGGCTTCCACGGGCTGCACGTCATCGGCGGGCTGTTCGCGTTCGTCATCGTGCTGATGCGGTCCACCATCGGCCGCTTCTCGCCCGAGAAGGCGACCAGCGCCATCGTCGTCTCGTACTACTGGCACTTCGTCGACGTCGTGTGGATCGGGCTGTTCGCCGCGATCTACATCATTCGATGACCAACCGCTCCAGGAAGCAGACAGGGACCTCGGTGCACAAGAAGGACTCCCGCCGCCGCACGAAGGCGCGCAGCTACGGCGTCGTCCTGCTGGCGCTCAGCCTGCTCGGCGCCGTCTACGCCGCGCTGCTCGCCCCGCAGAGCGTCGCGCAGGAGGAGGAGCCGACCAACCAGTCGATGCAGGTGGAGGAGGGCCGTGACCTCTACCTGACCGGCTGCTCGACGTGCCACGGCCTCGGCCTGCAGGGCGGCGCGGGTGGTCCGTCCCTCATCGGCGTCGGCGCCTCCGCGGTCATCTTCCAGGTGGAGAGCGGTCGCATGCCGCTCGCCGCCGGCGTCCAGCAGGCCCCCCGCAAGAAGTCGCGCTACTCGATCGAGGAGATCGACGCGCTCGCCGCGTTCATCCAGGAGAACGGCGGCGGGCCGCAGCTGCCCGAGGGCGACCTCGAGGACGGTGACCTGCAGCTGGGCGGAGCGCTGTTCCGCACCAACTGCGCGTCGTGCCACAACTTCGCCGGCTCCGGCGGCGCGCTGACCTACGGCAAGTACGCCCCGGAGCTCACGCCCGCGAGCGCCCGCGTGATCTACACCGCGATGCAGCACGGGCCCGAGAGCATGCCGCGCTACAGCGACGCCCAGCTGACCGAGGACGAGAAGCGGGCGATCACCCGCTACGTCCGCTACCTCGCCGAGTCCGGCGACGTCGGCGGCGCCGACCTCGGCCGCTACGGACCCATCTCCGAGGGCCTGGTCGTCTGGGTCGTCGGCATCACCGCCCTCGTCGGTCTCACGCTCTGGATCGGGGCCCGCTCATGACCACTCCCCCCAACCGGGGCGGCCAGCAGCCGTCCCCGCCCACCGACCAGACCTCGGCGCAGGCGGGCGGCTCCATCCGTGACCGGCTGTCCAGCCCCCGGTCCAGCGACCAGGCCAGCGGCTCGGGAGACACCCGCACCAGCGACGTGCACGAGAACGGCTTCACGCAGACCGACAGCCGCGCCGCGCTGCACGGCAGCGGCCGGGGTGAGGGCCAGTACGACAGCAGCAAGACCCCGCGGGTGACGGCCGAGGAGGAGCTGGCCGGGCGCAAGCACCCGCTGAGCCCGGAGGACGCGAAGGCCGCCGAGCGCAAGGTCGCGGCGCTGTTCCTGCTGTCGTTCGTCGGTGTCGTCGGCTTCCTGGCGACCTTCTTCTTCGTCGACCACGAGTTCACGTCCTCCACGCGCTACCTCTACACGCCGCTGCTGGGCACCTTCATGGCGCTGGCGCTCACCGGTGTCGGCGCCGGCGCCGTCCTGTGGGCCAAGCTGCTCATGGTCGACGAGGAGGCCGTGCAGGAGCGCCACCCGTTCGGCTCGCCCAAGGACGAGCGCGGCGCGACCGCCGAGGCGCTGAAGAAGGGTCTGGAGGAGACCGGCCTGGCCCGCCGCTCGCTGCTGCGCAACACCCTGCTGCTCGGAGCGGGCTCGCTGGCACTGCTGCCGGTGCCGTTCCTGTTCGGCCTCGGCCCCTTCCAGCACAAGGAGCGGGTGCTCGCCACGACGGCGTGGAAGAAGGGCGTCCGCCTGATCCGTCAGAACGGCACGCCGGTGCGCCTGGGCGACCTGCAGGTCGGCTCGATCGAGAGCGTGTTCCCCGACGTCGAGCACGGCACGAAGATCGCCGACTCGCCGACGCTGCTCATCCGCATGCGCCCGGAGGAGCTGCAGATCGTCGAGGGACGCGAGGACTGGTCGATCGACGGCCACATCGCCTACTCGAGCATCTGCACCCACCTCGGCTGCCCGGTCAAGCTGTACGAGCAGCAGACGCACCACCTGTTCTGTCCCTGCCACCAGTCCACGTTCGCGGCCGACAAGGGCTGCGAGGTCGTGTTCGGCCCGGCGGCTCGCCCGCTGCCTCAACTGGCGATCAGCCTGGACGACGAGGGATACTTCGTGGCACAGGGCGACTACGGAGAAGCCATCGGCCCGAGCTACTGGGAGCGCGACACATGAGCCTTCTCGAGAAGGGGACCGACGCCGGCGCGGTGTGGGTCGACGATCGCCTCGGCAGCTCCAACTTCGTGCGTCGCAGCATCAACAAGGTCTTCCCGGACCACTGGTCGTTCATGCTGGGCGAGATCGCGCTCTACTCGTTCATCATCCTGCTCCTGACCGGCACCTACCTGTCGTTCTTCTACACACCCTCGCTCACCGAGGTCGTCTACGACGGCAGCTACGTCCCGCTCAAGGGCGTCACCATGTCGCAGGCCTACGCCTCGACGCTGGACATCAGCTTCGACGTCCGCGGCGGCCTGATCATGCGGCAGATCCACCACTGGGCGGCGCTGCTGTTCATGGCCTCGATCGTGGTGCACCTCATGCGCGTCTACTTCACCGGCGCCTTCCGCAAGCCCCGTGAGATCAACTGGATGATCGGGGTCGGGCTGCTGGTGCTCGGCATCGCCGAGGGCTTCGCCGGCTACTCCCTCCCGGACGACCTGCTGTCCGGCACGGGGGCGCGCATCGCCTACTCCATCGCCCTGTCGATCCCGGTCGTGGGCACCTGGACGGCGTTCCTGGTCTTCGGCGGCGAGTACCCCGGCACCGCCATCCTCGACCGGCTCTACAGCGCGCACATCCTGCTGCTGCCTGGGCTGATCCTGGGCCTGATCACCTTCCACATGATGATGATCTGGTACCAGAAGCACACCCAGTTCGCCGGTCCGGGCCGCACCGAGACCAATGTCGTCGGCTCGCGCCTGTTCCCGTCCTACGCCGCCAAGGCCGGTGGCTTCTTCTTCCTCGTCTTCGCCGTGCTGGCCGCCCTCGGCGGTCTGGCGCAGATCAACCCGATCTGGCTGTACGGCCCGTACGACGCCTCGCAGGTCTCCGCCGGATCCCAGCCCGACTGGTACGTCGGCTTCCTCGACGGCTCGACACGCCTCATGCCCAACTGGGAGATCGCCGGCTTCGGCTACACCGTGCCGCTCAACGTGCTGATCCCGACGGTGGTGCTGCCGGGCATCCTGTTCACGCTGCTCGCGCTCTACCCGTTCCTCGAAGCCCGCTTCACCGGCGACCACGAGTACCACAACCTGCTGGACCGGCCCCGTGACGTGCCGGTGCGCACCGCCATCGGCGCGATGTCCCTCGCCTTCTACATCATCCTGATGATCGGTGGCGGCAACGACGTCATCGCCTCGGTCTTCCACCTGGACATCAACCTCATCTCGCGGGTGCTCCAGGTCTCCCTGTTCGTCGTGCCGCCGATCACGTACGTCGTCACCAAGCGGCTGTGCCTCGCCCTGCAGCGGAGCGACGACGAGCTCGTCCACCACGGCATCGAGTCGGGCACCATCCGGCGCCTGCCCACCGGGGAGTTCGTCGAGGAGACCGTGCCGCTGCCGGCGGTCTACCGGATCTCCCTCACCGGGGTCGAGTCCGACCGTCCGCAGCTGGAGGGTGCGACCGCCCACGGCGAGGAGGGTGCGCCGAAGGGGCCTGGGTACGGTGACCAGCACGTCGTCGAAGGCGCGCCGGAGAAGGTGCCGGGCTTCTTCCGGGCCAAGCGCCGCAGCGGCGCCTCGGACACGTCCGCTCCTCGCCCCGAGGGCGCCCTGCCCGAGCTCGAGCGCAGCGGCAAGCCCGCTCCCCCGGAGTAGTCCGACCGCACGTCGAGACCCCGTTGCCCCTGTCGGCAGCGGGGTCTCGTCGTCTCCTGCGGCGTACGCGGATGCCCCTCGGGTACGCCTCGGGCATGAACAAGAACCGGCGTCTCCTTGTCCCCGCCGCCGTGATCACCGGGTGCGTCGCCCTGCTGCTGCTCGTCATCGCCCTCGCGAGCCGCAGCGGTGCCAGCGACGGCAACCCTGCGGTCGGCTTCCCGATCGTGCTGGTCGTCCTGGCGGTCGTGAGCGTGGTCTTCGCGCTCGTCTGGCGGGCCGTCTCCCGCAAGAGGAGCGTCCAGCAGCGCTGAGGCCCGCGAGGTCGCGGCAGGCTCTGGGCCGCGGGTCGGTGCGCCCGGCAAGCCGAGCAGCCGGGACTGGAGCGCTCCGGCGGCGAGCCCCA
>CADCUE010000056.1 GCA_902805805.1 uncultured Frankineae bacterium
GACAGCTCGTCCGCGACCTGACGGGGACTTCACACCCGTTGGGGCACAGTTGAGGTGCGGGGATCCCGTCCCCTGCTCGCGACCTCCGGAGGCTCCATGACCGACCCCCGTGCCCAGGGCCCTGCATCCGCCCCGCACGAGGCGGGTCCTGCAGGCGCACCGCCGCCCAGCCCGTGGTGGTCGCGCCCGCAGGAGCAGTGGGACGCCCCCCGGGACCCGCAGGCCGCGCCCGCTCCGGACAGCGGGTCGTCGCAGCCGCCGTACGGCGGCTACCTCTCGCCGCCGGCCGGCGACACCCACCGCCCCGACCCGTGGAGCAACCCGACCACCCGAGCGACGTTCCCCTCCGGAGCCCAGCCCTGGAGCACGGCGACCGACTCGATCGGCGGTCCACCCGGTGCGCAGCGCCGCTCGCGCCGCGGGCTCGGCACGGCGGCCGCGGTCCTCGCCACCGCCCTGCTGGCCGGTTCGGTCGGTGGGGTCGTGGGGGCGCGGACGGCCGACGACCGCGACCTGCTCGACCCGGCGGCGAGCCTGGGCAGCGGCTCCAGCACGTCGGCGCAGCTCGACCGGGCACCCGAGTCCATCGCCGGCATCGCGGCGCGCGTCATGCGCAGCACCGTGAGCATCGCCGTGCGCGGCAACGAGGGCAACGGCACCGGCTCCGGCGTGGTCATCCGCAGCGACGGCTACATCCTCACCAACAACCACGTCGTGGCGTCGGCAGCGGGCGGCGGACGGATCACCGTGACGCTCGACAACGGCGAGCAGGAGCTGCCGGCCAAGATCGTCGGTCGCGACCCGGTCACCGACCTGGCCGTCCTGCAGGTGCAGTCGAGCGGTTCGCTGCCCGCCGCGACGCTCGGCCAGTCCCGCGCCCTGGTGGTCGGCGATCCGGTCATCGCCATCGGCTCGCCGCTCGGGCTGTCGGGCACGGTGACGACGGGCATCGTCAGCGCGCTCAACCGCACCGTCGACGTCCCCGGCGAGAACGGCGCCCGCAACCCGCTGTTCAACGCGATCCAGACCGACGCGGCGATCAACCCGGGCAACTCCGGCGGAGCGCTGGTCAACGCCAAGGGCGAGGTCATCGGCATCAACTCGGCCATCGCCACGCTCGGCGGCGGCGGGCTGTTCGGTGGTGAGCAGAGCGGCGGCAGCATCGGCGTGGGCTTCGCGATCCCCGTCGACGAGGCCAAGTCGGTCGCGGAGGAGATCATCCGGACCGGGGAGGCGACCCATCCGAGCATCGGCGTGTCGGCCACGACGATCGCCGGCACGACCGACCGCAAGGGCGCTCTGGTGCGCGAGCTCACCCCGGGCGGCGCCGCGAGCAAGGCCGGTCTGGAGCCCAACGACCTCATCGTCAAGGTCGACGACGACGAGGTGACCAGCGTCGACGAGCTCATCCTCGCCGTCCGCTCGCACAAGATCGGCGACACCGTGACGATCACCTACGTGCGCGACCGGCAGACCCGCACGGCGGACGTCGTCCTGCAGGACCTGCAGCGCTGACCGCTCCGGCGACCGCCCGGCTCGCCGAGCCGGGCGGTCGTAGGCTGAGCGCAGCCACGACGGAGGTGCCGTGTTCGAGAACCTGGGCTGGGGCGAGATCGCCGTCCTGCTCGTCCTGGCGCTGTTCGTCTTCGGACCCGACCGCCTGCCGACCCTCGCCGCGGAGGCCGGGCGGGGCCTGCGCAAGGTCCGGCTCTACGTCAAGGGCATGACCGACGACCTCAAGACCGAGCTCGGCCCCGAGCTCGGCGACGTCGACCTCGCCTCGCTCAACCCCCGCACCTTCGTCGCGAAGCACCTGCTGACCGACGAGGAGGACGACGAGCCGGTGCGCCCGGCGGCGCGACCGCGGAGCGGGGCGCCCCTGGCGGCCGGGGAGCCGGCGCCCTGGGACCCCGACGCGACCTGAGCGGCTAGCGGCGCGCCGGGCTCAGCCCGAGCGACATGCCCGCCAGACCGCGCGGCTTGCCGCTCAGCGACCGGGTGATGTCCAGCAGCGCCCGGGAGGCGGCGGCCGTGGGATCGGACAGCACCAGCGGCGAGCCGTGGTCACCGCCCTCGCGCAGGCGGACGTCGATCGGCACCTGGCCGAGCAGCGGCACGGGCGCGCCCAGCCGGCTGCTCAGGCTGCTGGCGACGGCCGCGCCGCCGCCCGAGCCGAACACGTCGATGCGCTCGTCGCAGTGCGGGCACTCCAGGTAGCTCATGTTCTCCACCACGCCGGCGATGCGCTGGTGGGTCTGCAGGGCGATCGAGCCGGCGCGCTCGGCGACCTCCTGCGCCGCCAGCTGGGGAGTGGTGACCACGAGGATCTCGGCGCTGGGGACGAGCTGGGCGACCGAGATCGCGACGTCGCCGGTGCCCGGCGGCAGGTCCATGAGCAGGACGTCCAGGTCGCCCCAGTAGACGTCGCCGAGGAACTGCTGCAGCGCGCGGTGCAGCATCGGCCCGCGCCAGACGACCGGGGTGTTGTCCTTGGTGAACATGCCGATCGAGATGACCTTCACGCCGTACGACGACGGCGGCATGATCATCGACTCGACCTGCGTGGGCCGGTGCTGCACGCCGAGCATGCGCGGGATGGAGAAGCCGTAGATGTCGGCGTCGAGCACCCCGACGGACAGGCCCTGCTGCGCCATCGCCGCGGCGAGGTTGACGGTGACGCTCGACTTGCCCACGCCGCCCTTGCCGGACGCCACCGCGAACACCTTGGTGAGCGAGCCCGGGAGCGCGAACGGGATCTCGCGGACCGGGTTGTCCCCGCGCAGCAGCGTCTGCAGCTCCTGGCGCTGCTCGGCGCTCATGACGTCGAGCTCGACGGCCACCCGCTGCACCCCGGGGAGCGCGCCCACGGCGGTGGTCACCCGCTCGGTGATCGTCTCCTTCATCGGGCAGCCGCTGACGGTCAGGTAGATGCCGACGCGGGCGAGCCCGTCGGGGTCGACGGTCGCGCTCTTGACCATGCCCAGCTCGGTCACCGGGCGCCGGATCTCCGGGTCGATGACGGTGGACAGGGCAGCCGTGAGCTGCTCGGCGGTGGGCATGGCGATCGTCAAGGAGGTCCTTCGGCAGGGTCCGGCGACGGGGCAGGAGCGCGTGCCCGGACGAGCTCCATCGTACGTCCGCAGCCCGGGCCCGACCCCGCCGGCAGCGGCGGCGGCTTCGGCGACTTCCCCTGCGGTGCGGTACGCGCGGAGGCCCTGCGCGTGCGCCGGCGCAGGGGAAGTGCGCACGCGGCGGGCCGGCGCAGGGGAAGTGGCCCCTTGGTGCGGCGGGCGGGGTGGCCGGTCGTCAGGCGAGCGCGGCGACGGCCTCAGCGGTGGCCAGCGTGCGGCGGGCCTCGTCGACGTGCAGGTTCTCGACCATGCGGCCGTCCACGGTGACGACCCCACGGCCCTCGCGCTGCGCCTGCTCGAACGCCGCGATGACCCGCCCGGCGTGCTCCACGTCGTCCTCGCTGGGCGCCCACGCCCGGTTGGCGATCTCGACCTGGCCGGGGTGCACGAGCGTCTTGCCGTCGAAGCCGAGCTCGGCGCCCTGCCGGCACTCCGCCGAGAAGCCCTCGAGGTCGCGCACGTCGTTGTAGACGCCGTCCAGGACGTCGACCCCGGCGGCGCGTGCGGCGAGCAGGATCGCCGCGAGGTGCGGCAGCAGCGGAGCGCGCCCCGGGACCAGCCGGGCGCGCAGCTCCTTGGCCAGGTCGTTGGTCCCGACGACGAGGACGTCGACCTGCGGGTGCTCGGCGATCTCCCGCGCGGCGAGCACCCCGGCCGGGGTCTCGACCATCGCCCAGATGCGGGTGTCCGGTCCGGTGACTGCGGCGACCTGCGCCAGGTGGTCGGGACCGCTCGTCTTCGGGACGACCACCGCGGCCGGTCCGGCCGCGGCGGCGGCCTCGAGGTCGGCCCGGCCCCAGGGGGTGTCCAGGCCGTTGCAGCGGACGGTCAGCGTGCGCCGGCCGTACGCCCCCGACCGGACGGCAGCGCAGGCCTGCTCGCGCGCCGACTCCTTGGCGTCCGGCGCGACGGCGTCCTCGAGGTCGAAGATGACGGCGTCGCACGGCAGGGTGCGGGCCTTGTCCAGGGCGCGCGTGTTGGAGGACGGCATGTAGAGCGCCGAGCGCAGGACCCTCACAGGTCGTACGCCCGCGCCAGCTCGGGGTCGCGCGCCGCGAGGTCGCGGGCCAGCCGCAGCACGACCGCGCACTGCTTGTACGTCGCGTCGTCCTGCATCTTGCCGTCGATCATGACCGCCCCCCGGCCGTCCTCGCCCATCGCCTCCACCACCGTGCGGGCCCACCTGACCTCCGCCACCTCGGGGGAGAAGACCCGGCGCGCGATGTCGACCTGCACCGGGTGCAGCGTCCACGTGCCGACGCAGCCGAGCAGGTAGGCGTTGCGGAACTGGTCCTCGCACGCGACGACGTCCGAGATGTCCCCGAACGGCCCGTAGTAGGGGTAGATCCCGGCCTGCACGCAGGCGTCGACCATGCGCGCGACCGTGTAGTGCCACAGGTCCTGCTGGTAGGTCGCGCGGGGCGCCTCGACCTGCCCGGCGCCCTGGTCGTCGAGCGGCGGGTCCTGGCGGACGAGGTAGCCCGGGTGACCGCCGCCCACGCGCGTGGTCTTCATCCGGCGGTCCGCGGCCAGGTCGGCCGGGCCGAGCGAGATGCCCTGCATGCGCGGGGAGGCCTGGGCGATCTGCTCGACCTGCGCCATGCCGGACGCCGTCTCGAGGATCGCGTGGACCTGCAGCGGGCGGACGAGACGACCCTTGGCCTCGAGCTGGGCCAGCAGCCGGTCGACGTAGTGGATGTCCTCGGGGCCCTGGACCTTCGGGACCATGACGACGTCGAGGCGGTCGCCGACCTCGGTCACCAGCGTGGTCAGGTCGTCCAGCACCCAGGGGGAGTCCAGGGCGTTGACGCGGGTCCACAGCTGCGTCGACCCGAGGTCCACGCTGCGCGCCACGTCCACCAGCCCGGCCCGGGCCGCCTGCTTGCTCGCGGCCGGGACGGCGTCCTCCAGGTTGCCGAGCAGGACGTCCACCTTCGCGGCGAGGTCCGGCAGCTTGGCCACCATCCTGGCGTTCGACGGGTCGAAGAAGTGGATCATCCGCGACGGCCGCCACGGGATCTCGCGCAGCGGCTGCGGAGCGCCGACGGCCAGCGGGCGGAAGAAGTCCTTGGGACTGCGCACGTCGCGAGGCTAGAGCCAGCGGCCCTGCCGCCGCCCGACGGGTTCGTGCCACCAGGCCGGACGCTGATCGTGAGCGCACAACTACGCTGGACGGACCCTGTCGTCGGAGGAGGCCGCATGCCCGCCCAGCAGCAGCAGCAAGGCCTCACCCGCGCTGAGCTGACGGCCTGGCGGATGTTCCTGCGCGCCCACTCGACGGTGGTGCGCGCGCTCGAGACCGAGCTGATGGCCGAGCACGACCTGCCGCTGGCGTCCTACGACGTGCTGGTGCAGCTGTCCGAGGCGCCCGACCGGCGGCTGCGCATGACCGAGCTGGCCGACCGGGTGCTGCTGTCCCGGTCCGGGCTGACCCGTCTCGCCGACCGGCTGGAGCGGGAGGGCCTGCTGCGCCGCGAGGCCTGCCCGAGCGACGCCCGCGGGACGCTCGCCGTCCTGACCGACGCCGGCATCGCCCGGCTGCGCGAGGCCTGGCCGACCCACCTGCGCGGCGTCGAGCAGCACGTCACCTCTCGCCTCACGCCCGACGAGATCGAGCAGCTGTCCAGCCTGCTGGGCAAGCTCGTCCCCGACGGAGCGCCCAGCTGAGCCTGCCGACGGGCCAGCGACGGGCCGTCCTGCGGGACGCCGCCGGGATCGGGGTCGCGGTCGGGGCGTACGGGCTGTCGTTCGGCGCGGCGGCGGTCACCGCGGGGCTGTCCACGGCGCAGGCCTGCGCCCTGTCGCTGCTGCTGTTCACCGGCGCGTCGCAGTTCGCGCTCGTGGGGGTCCTCGGCGCCGGCGGCAGCGCGCTCGCCGCGGTCGCCGGCGCTCTGCTGCTCGGCACGCGCAACACGCTGTACGCCGTGCGGCTGGCCTCGCTGGTCCCGACCCGCGGGCCGCGCCGGCTGCTCGCGGCGCAGCTCACGATCGACGAGTCGACCGGCATGGCGACGGCGGCACCGTCCGGGCTGGCGGGCACGGCCTTCTGGGCCACCGGCGCGAGCGTCTACGTGCTGTGGAACCTCGCCACCCTGCTCGGCGCCCTGGGAGCAGCGCGCCTCGGCGACCCCCGCACGCTCGGCCTCGACGCGGCCGTGCCCGCCGCGTTCCTCGCGCTGCTGGCGCCGCAGCTGCGCACCCGGACCCTGGCCGGAGCCGGCGCCGCGGGCGCCCTGGTGGCGGCGGCGGCCGTACCGCTCACGCCGCCCGGAGTGCCGGTGCTGCTGGCCGCGCTCGTCGTCGCACCGCTGCTGGTGCGCCGGTGATCTGGGCGGCGGTCGTGGCCGGCTGCGCAGGCTGCTACCTGCTCAAGCTCGCGGGCTGGTCGGTGCCGACCCGGTGGCTCGAACGACCTCGGCTGCAGTCCGCGGCGGTGCTGCTGCCCGTGCCGCTGCTCGCGGCCCTGGTCGTGGTGCAGGCCTTCGCCGGTGACCGGGCGCTGGTCCTGGACGCCCGGGCCGCGGGCCTGGGCGCCGCAGCCGTGCTGGTGCTGCTGCGGGCGCCGTTCCTGCTCGTCGTGGTCGTCGCCGCGGCGACGGCAGCCGCGCTGCGCGCCACCGGCTGACACCGGGACCGGGCCGGGTGTCAGCCGTCCTCGTCGCCGCCCACGAACGGCTCGCCCAGCCCGTGCAGCACGGTGGCCTCCTGCTCGCGCGCCAGGCGGCGCTTCTTGCGCTCGGCCCGGCGCTCGCGGTCCTCGCGGCGCTCGCGGTCCTCGCGCTTGGCCTTGGGCGAGGGCTCGCCGACCTGGCCGGCCGCCTCCACCGAGCCGGTGCGGTCGACGACCTCCTCGGTCATCTCGCGCAGCTGGTCGCGCAGGTACTCGCGGGTCGCGACCTCGCCCAGCGCCTGGCGCAGGCTGGCGACCTCGCGGGTGAGGTACTCGACGTCCGCCTGCAGCCGCATGCTCGTCGCGCGGTCCTCGTCCAGGCTCACCCGGTCGCGGTCGGCCTGGCGGTTCTGGGCCAGCAGGATGAGCGGGGCGGCGTACGACGCCTGCAGCGACAGCAGCAGCGTCAGGAAGGTGAAGGTGTAGGGGTCGAAGGCGTACGGCGTGACGTTGAGCAGGATCCACACGGCGATGAACACCGTCATGTAGACGAGGAAGCGCGCGGTGCCGAGGAAGCGGGCGATCTGCTCCGACACCTTGCCGAAGGCGTCCGGGTCGTAGTGCGGACGTCGGGAGGTCCGCTCGAGGGGTGTGTCGAGGCGCACCCGGCGTGGGGTGCGCTCAGCCACGACGGGCCGCCGCTCCCCGACGCGTGTCGCGCCAGCCCTGCGGCAGCACGTGGTCGAGCACGTCGTCGACGCTGACCGCGCCGAGCAGCCGCTGCTCCGAGTCGACGATCGGCACCGCGACGAGGTTGTACGACGCGAGGTGCCGTGTCACGTCGGGCAACGGGCAGTCCGGCCCCAGCGGGTCGATGTCGGTGTCCACGACGGCGCTGATCAGCGAGGACGGCGGCTCGCGCAGCATCCGCTGGAAGTGCGCGGTCCCGAGGTAGCGCCCGGTGGGCGTCTCGTACGGCGGACGCACGACGTAGACCTGGGCCGCGAGCGCCGGCGAGAGGTCGGCGGTGCGGATGCGGGCGAGCGCCTCGGCGACGGTGGCGTTGGGCGGCAGGATCACGGGCTCGGGCGTCATGAGACCGCCGGCGGTGTCGTCGCTGTAGGCCAGCAGGCTGCGGACCGGTCCGGCCTCGTCGGGCTCCATCAGCTCGAGCAGCCGCTCGGCCTCGGCCGCCGGCAGCTCGCCGAGCAGGTCGGCGGCGTCGTCGGGCGCCATCGCCTCGAGGACGTCGGCGGCGCGCTCGTCCTCCAGCCCGCCGAGCAGCTCGACCTGCTCCTCCTCGCTCATCTCCTCGAGGACGTCGGCGAGCCGCTCGTCGTCGAGGGCCGCGGCGATCTCCGCCCGGCGCTTGCCGGACAGGTCGTGCATGACCCCCGCCAGGTCGGCCGGCCGCAGCTTCTCGAACACCGCGAGCAGGTTGGCCGCGCCCTGGTCGGCCTCGGACAGCGAGAAGCCGCTGACCTCGTCCCAGTCGACCTGCAGGACCTCGCCCCGGCGCCGGCTGCGCAGACCCGACCCGGCGGTCCGGCGCACGGCGATCCGCTGCACCAGCCAGTCGCCGGTGCGCTGCTGCTCCATGGCGAGGTCGAGCACGCTCACCTGCTCGCCGGTCGCCAGCAGGGTCACCCTGCGGTCCAGCAGCTCGGCGAGCACCAGGGTCTCCCCGGGCCGCTTGTCGAAGCGGCGCAGGCTCACCGTGCCCGTGGTCATGACCACCGCCTCGGGGTCGATCGAGGTGATCCGGCCGATCGGCACGAAGATCCGTCGCCGGGACTGGATCTCGACCGCCAGCCCCAGCACCCGGGGCGCGTCGCGGCCGATCCGCAGCGCCACCACCACGTCGCGCACGCGCCCGACGAGGTCGCCGTTCGGGTCGAAGACGGGCAGCCCGGCCAGGCGTGCGACGAAGACGCGGATGCCGGTGCTCACGCGCCGAACGCTACCGCCGGGGGGCCCTGCAGCCGGGTCGCCGCGGTGGGGGAGCATGCCGGGACCGCGCCGTCCCGTCCCCCTGGAGAGCCCATGCCCGTCCTCGACCGCTTCCGGCTCGACGACAAGGTCGTCGTCGTGACCGGTGCCTCGTCCGGTCTGGGGGTCGCCTTCGCCCAGGCCTTCGCCGAGGCCGGGGCCGACGTCGTGCTCGGCGCCCGCCGCGTCGACCGGCTGCCCGAGACCGGCAGGCTCGTCGAGGCCGCGGGACGGCGCTACGCCTACGCGCAGACCGACGTCACCGTGCCGGAGCAGGCCACGGCGCTGGTGCAGAAGGCGGTCGACGAGTTCGGCCGGGTCGACGTGCTGGTCAACAACGCCGGCCTCGGCTGGGCCAAGCCGGCCAGCCGCGAGACGCCGGCCGAGTTCCTGCGGGTGCTCGATGTCAACCTCAACGGCGCCTACTGGTGCGCGCAGGCCTTCGGCCGGCTCGCCGAGGACGGTGGCTCGATCATCAACATCTCGTCCGTGCTCGGCCTGCACCCCGGCGCCCTGCCGCAGGCGGCGTACGCCGCGTCCAAGGCGGGTCTCATCGGGCTGACCCGCGACCTCGCGGCGCAGTGGACCGGCCGCAAGGGCATCCGCGTCAACGCCATCGCCCCCGGCTACTTCCCGACCGAGATGACCGACGAGATGGACGCCAAGGAGGCGGAGCGCGTCAAGGCGATCACCCCCGCGGGCCGCCTCGGCGATCCCGCCGAGCTCGCGTCGGTGGGCGTCTTCCTGGCGAGCGACGCGGCGTCGTACGTCACCGGCATCACGCTGCCGGTCGACGGCGGCCTGACGATGCCCTGAGGTGGGCGCCGCGCCGGACCTGGCCTACGAGGTCGTCGACGTCTTCACCGACACCGCCTTCACGGGCAACCCGCTGGCGGTCGTGCTCGACGCCGACGACCTCGGCACCGCCGCGCTGCAGTCGCTCGCGAACGAGTTCCACCTGTCCGAGACGGCGTTCCCGATGGCCGCCGACGTCCCGGGCGCCGACTACCGCCTGCGGATCTTCACGCCGGAGACCGAGCTGCCCTTCGCCGGTCACCCGTCGGTCGGTGCCGCGTGGGTCCTGCGCCGGCTCAGCCGGATCGCGGACGGCCGCGTCGTGCAGTCCTGCGGCGCGGGCCTGCTGCCGCTGGACGTCGCGCCGGACGGCGTGACGCTGTCCGGCGGCACGCCGTCGTACGGCCCGGTGCTCGACGCCGGGCCGCTGCTCGCGGGCGCCGGCCTGGCGCCCGACGACCTCGCGGGCGAGCCGCGCAACGCCTCCTGCGGGCTCGGCTTCACCTTCCTGCCGGTGCGGGCCGAGGCGCTGGCGCGGGTGCGCGTCGACGTCCCGGCCCTGCAGCGGCTCGGGCTCGCCGACGGGCCGTTCGGCGGGCTGTCGGTGTACGCCTGGGACGGCGCCGGCGCGCGCTGCCGGGTGTTCGCCTTCGCGGCGGGCGTGGCGGAGGACCCGGCCACCGGCTCGGCGGCGCTGGGTCTCGGGGTGCACCTGGTCGCGAGCGGCGCGCTGCCGGACGGCGGGGCGTACGACGTGGTGCAGGGCGTCGAGATGGGGCGGCCGTCCCGGCTGGCCTGCACGGTCACCGTGCAGGACGGCGAGCCGGTGGCCGCCACGGTGCGCGGCTCCGTGGTGCCGGTGGCCGCGGGCCGCATCCGCCGCCCGTAGCCCTGCTTCCCGTGCGGGGCAGGGAGTCTTGGGTGGCGGGTCACTCCCGCGGCGCGAAGCGCAGGACGGACGAGCTCGCAGCCCACTGCTCGGGCAGGTCGGTGGCGGAGCGGGCGTTCAGGCGCTCCACGGCGAGCCGCGGCGCGACCTCGTCCCACAGCGGCGTGCCGGGCTCGACGCGGCTGACGTCCGCCGCCCACTCGACGACCCGGTCGCTCTGGCGAGCCCTGCTGCGCACGACGACGACCGCCCGGTCCTCGAGCGGCGGCAGCTCCTGCTCCTCGCCGCCGCCCACGACGTACATCGCGTCCTCGTGCCACAGGTGCCAGACCAGCCGCGGCGCGACGCCGTCCGCGGACACCCAGACGACGCCGGAGCGGCGGGTCGCCTCGGCGACGAGGGTGGGGACCGGCACGCCGCCAGCCTGCCAGGCGAGGCGGCCCTGGCAGGATCTGCCCGTGGTCGTCGGTCGCACCCGAGCTCTCGCGTGAGCCCGGACGACCTGTGCCGCCGGCTGGTCGCGCTGGCGGAGGAGGTCCGCGAGGACGTGCTCGCCGCCTGCCGCGCGTCCAGCGTGCAGGCGTTGAGCGCGTACGACGACACCGGTCCGGGCGACACCGCCTTCGCCGTCGACCGCGTGTCGGAGGCCCGCCTGGTCGAGCTGGTCGGGGCGCTCGGCGTGCCCCTCCTGCTCGTCGCCGAGGGCCTGGACCCGGCCGGGGTGCGCGTCGGCGACGGTCCGCCGCAGTGGACGGTGATCGTCGACCCGCTGGACGGCACCCGGCAGCTCGCCCACCAGAAGCGCTCGGCCTGGGTCCTGCTGGGTGCGGCCCGCGGCACGGGCGCGACCCTCGCCGACCTCGACGTCTCGGTGGCCGTCGAGGTGCCGACCGTCAAGGCGGGGCAGGCCGACGTGCTCTCGGCGGTGCGCGGTCGCGGGACCACGGGGGAGCGGGTCGACCTGACCGCCGGCACCCGTCGGCCCCTGCCCGTGCGCCCGTCCACCGCGCGCGGTGCCGAGCAGGGGTACGGCGGCGTCGCCCGCTACTTCCCCGGCGCGCGCGAGGAGCTGGCGGCCATCGACGACGCGGTCGCCCGCCGGGTGCTCGGACCGGCCCGACCGGGCAAGGCGCAGGCGTTCGAGGACCAGTACTGCACCGGCGGCACGCTCGTCGAGCTCGCCGTCGGGCACGACCGGTGGGCGTGCGACCTGCGTCCCCTGCTCGGGACCGGGCGCGCCGGGATCTGCGCGCACCCGTACGACCTCGCCGGCTGGCTGGTCGCCGCCGAGGCCGGGGTGCACGTCGTGCGCCCCGACGGCGGTCCGCTCGACGCGCCCCTCGACCTCGTCAGCGACGTGGCGTGGGCGGCGTACGCCAACGACGCCGTCCGGGCGCAGGTCGAGCCGGCGCTGCACGCCGAGCTCGCGGCGCGCGGGCTGCGCTGAGGTCGCGGACGTGGCGGAGGGCCTGCCGGAACGGCCAGGCGACAGGCGGCGGGGGATGCGAGACAGTGGGCCGCCGTTCGGCTGTCCGACCTGTCCACCTCCTCGCCCCCTGGACCTGCGTCAAGTGACCCCCACCGCCGGCCCGACCGCGAGCGCCCCACCCACCGCGCTGCAGGTCGTGCGCAGCCGCGGGCGGGTGCGCGGCTCGGTGACGCTGCTCGGCCCCGCCTTCGTGGCCGCGATCGCCTACGTCGACCCCGGCAACTTCGCCACCAACTTCTCGGCCGGCGCGCAGTTCGGCTACCTGCTGGTGTGGGTGATCGTGGCGGCCAACGCCATGGCGATGGTCATCCAGCTGCTGTCGGGCAAGGTGGGCCTGGCGACCGGGCGCAACCTGCCGGAGCTGTGCCGGGAGCACTTCCCGCGCCCGGTCACCCGGGGGCTGTGGGTGCAGGCCGAGCTCGTCGCCATGGCGACCGACCTGGCCGAGATCATCGGCGGGGCCATCGCGCTGTACCTGCTGTTCGGCATCCCACTGCTCACCGGCGGCCTCCTCACGGCGGCGGTCGCCTTTGCGCTGCTCGCGCTGCAGGGCCGCGGCTACCGGCCGTTCGAGCTCGCGATCGGCGGGCTGCTCGGCGTCATCGCGCTCGGCTTCGTCTACAACACGGTGCGGGCAGGCGTCGACGCGCCGGCCGTCGCAGCCGGTCTGGTGCCCCGCTTCGACGGCACCGACAGCGTCCTGCTCGCCACCGGCATCCTCGGTGCCACCGTCATGCCGCACGTCATCTACCTGCACAGCGCCCTGACGGCCGACCGGATCGGAGCCGCCGACGCCACGGAGGCGCGCACCCTGCTGCGGCACCAGCGCGCCGACGTGGTCATCGCGATGGGCGTGGCCGGGCTGGTCAACCTCGCGATGCTCGTCCTCGCGGCGCGGCTGTTCTTCGGCAGCGGCGCCGCGGTCGACACCCTGGAGGGCGTGCACGCCGGCCTCGAGCGGGTCGGCGGCTCCCCGGCGGCCCTCGCCTTCGGCATCGCGCTGCTCGCCTCGGGCTTCGCGTCCTCCGGCGTGGGGACCTACGCCGGGCAGGTGGTGATGCAGGGCTTCCTGCAGCGGCGGATCCCGCTGCTGCTGCGCCGGGCGGTCACCATGGCCCCCGCGCTGGTCGTCCTCGCCGCGGGCGTCGACCCCACGCAGGCGCTGGTGCTCAGCCAGGTCGTGCTGTCGTTCGGCATCCCGTTCGCGCTCGTGCCCCTGGTCCTGCTGACCCGCCGTGCCGACGTCATGGGCCCACTGGTGAACCGTCCGCTGACGACAGGAGTGGCCTCGGTCATCGCCGGGATCGTCATCGCGCTCAACGCCTTTCTGCTGCTCGGCCTCGTCGTCGGCTGAGCAGCGGACCGCTTCAGCGCTCGTCGTCGGCGACGTGCGAGGCGGGGTACGCGCGGGCGCGCCAGGCCCGGAACGGTCCGGCCGGCGCCAGCCCGCCGCCGGTCTGCGCCGGGGTGAAGCGGGTGCGGCGGCCCTGCGGCGCGGGCAGCTCGCCGGTCGTGCGGATCCGCCCGACCGCTCGCCACGGCCCGCGGGGGCGAGCCACGAGCAGGTCGAGCTCGAGCTGGTCGGGCAGCTCGGCGAGCGATCGTGCGGCCGGGGTGCCGGGGACAGGGCGCGCCCCCAGCAGCACCCGGCGACCGCCCGCGGTGTACGGCAGCAGCGAGCAGTACAGCGCCCCGGTCGCGTCGCGGCGCGGCCACGGCAGGCGTCGCAGGAGCGGCGCGGGCTGCGTCGCGTCGAGCAGCAGGTCCTGGTGCCGGTCCGGGCCGTGGGCGTCGACCAGCCGGACGGCCAGCCCGTACACGTCCGGCAGCCGGGCGGGCAGCCCGGCCGAGCGGGAGAAGCGCACGACCGCGTCGTACGCCCCGGGCCTGTCGAGCACGGCGGCACCGGTCCCGGCCCCGCCGGGCAGCTCGACCCGACCGGTGAAGGTCCGCCCGCGGGCGTGGATGGCGCGCTCGCCGCGCACGCGGGAGGCCAGGCGCACGACCGCGGTGCCGGCGGTCACGAGCGGCGAGGCGGAGGTCGTCACGACGACGGCGTACCCGGGGGGACGCACCCGCCCCAGGGCGGTCCGGAGTGAGGCGGGTCACCCCGCTCGGCTGGTCGCCCCCGTGCCCCCGGTGGGACACTCGAGCCTCGCGAGGCGCGTCCGCGCCGACCTCTCCCGGGAGCAGCCATGGCGCGCTTGGCCACCACCGAGGGCCTGACCGAGTTCCAGACGGAGATCCTCGACACCGTCCGCGGCTTCGTCGACAAGGAGATCCTCCCGTACGCCACCGACCTCGAGCACAAGGACGAGTTCCCCGACGCGATCGTCGACGGGATGAAGGAGATGGGCCTGTTCGGGCTCATGATCCCGGAGGAGCACGGCGGGCTGGGCGAGTCGCTGCTGACGTACGCCCTGGTCGTCGAGCAGGTCGCCCGGGGGTGGATGAGCGTCTCCGGCGTGATCAACACCCACTTCATCGTGGCCTACATGCTCATGCAGCACGGCACGCCCGAGCAGAAGGAGCGGCTGCTGCCGCTCATGGCGACCGGTGAGCTGCGCGGCGGGTTCTCCATGTCGGAGCCCGAGTGCGGCTCCGACGTCTCGGCGATCAAGAGCCGCGGGGTGCGGGACGGTGACTCCTACGTCCTCGACGGCCAGAAGATGTGGCTCACCAACGGCGCCCGCGCCGGGCTGATCGCCACGCTGGTGAAGACCGACGAGGGGGCCGACTCGGTCTACCGGAACATGACGACGTTCCTCGTCGAGAAGGAGCCCGGCTTCGGGCAGACGGCCCAGGGGATCACCATCCCCGGTCAGATCGAGAAGATGGGCTACAAGGGCGTCGAGACCACCGAGATGGTCATGGAGGGCGCCCGCGTGCCGGCGACGAGCATCCTGGGGGGCGAGGCCGGCCGGGGCCGCGGCTTCTACCAGATGATGGACGGCGTCGAGGTCGGCCGGGTCAACGTCGCTGCCCGTGCCTGCGGCATCTCGATCCGGGCCTTCGAGCTGGCCATCGCCTACGCCCAGCAGCGCGTCACCTTCGGCAAGCCGATCGCCCAGCACCAGGCCATCTCGTTCAAGCTCGCCGAGATGGCGACCAAGGTCGAGGCGTCGCACGCGCTCATGGTCAACGCCGCCCGGCTCAAGGACGCCGGCAAGCGCAACGACGTCGAGGCCGGCATGGCCAAGCTGCTGGCGTCGGAGTACTGCG
>CADCUE010000057.1 GCA_902805805.1 uncultured Frankineae bacterium
CGGCAGATCGTCATCTCCCCCGAGCTGCCCAAGACGCGCAGCGGCAAGATCATGCGGCGGCTGCTGGTCGACATCGCCGAGCGCCGCGAGCTCGGCGACGTCACGACGCTCGCCGACCCCGCCGTGGTCACCTCGATCGACGACACGATGGGCAAGCTGGCCGCCCGGAGCTGATCGCCGGCCGGCCCGGGCCCTCGCCCGGGCCGGCTGCCGTCGGCTCAGCCGTGCGGCTTGAGCAGCACCTTGACGACGCCGTCCGACTTGTCCTGGAACGCCTTGTAGAGCGCCGGCGCGTCCTCGAGGGGCGCCGAGTGGGTGTGGAACTCGTCCACCCCGAGCGGGTCGTCGTCGGTGAGCAGCGGCAGCAGGTCGTCGACCCACCGCTTCACGTTGGCCTGGCCCATCCGCAGCTGCACCTGCTTGTCGAACATCGTCAGCAGCGGCAGCGGATCGGCCATGCCGCCGTACACGCCGGACAGCGAGATCGTGCCGCCCCGCCGCACGACGTCGATGGCGGAGTACAGCGCGCCGAGCCGGTCGACCCCCGCGGTCGTGAAGGCGGGGCGGGCCAGGGCGTCCGGCAGCAGCGACGACAGCTGGTGGGCCAGCTTGGTGACCGGCGACCCGTGGGCCTCCATGCCGACCGCGTCCACCACGGCGTCCGGCCCGCGGCCGGCCGTCATGCTGCGCAGCGCGTCGCCGAGGTCGTCGACCTCCCGGAGGTCCACCACCTCGACACCGCGCACACGCAGCCGCTGCAGCCGCTCGGCCACCAGGTCGACGCCGATCACGCGCGCTCCCTGGTGCGCGGCGATCCGGCAGGCCATGTCGCCGATCGGCCCGAGGCCCAGCACCACGAGGGAGCCGCCCTGCGGGACGTCGGCGTACGCCACCGCCTGCCAGGCCGTCGGGAGCACGTCGGACAGGTAGACGAAGCGCTCGTCCGGCGGACCGTGCGGCACCTTGACGGAGGTGCTGGACGCGTACGGCACCCGCAGGTACTCCGCCTGACCGCCCGGCACGCTGCCGTACAGCCGGGAGTAGCCGAAGATCGCCGCGCCGGAGCCCTGGCTGCGGACCTGCGTCGTCTCGCACTGCGTGTTCAGCCCGCGCTCGCACATCCAGCACGCGCCGCACGAGATCTGGAACGGCACCGCGATGCGGTCGCCCACCGACAGTCCGGTGACCGCCGACCCGACCTCCTCGACGATCCCGAGCGGCTCGTGGCCGAGGACGTCGCCGCGGTCCATGAACGGCCCGAGCACCTCGTACAGGTGCAGGTCCGAGCCGCAGATGCCGGTCGAGGTGACCCGGACGACCGCGTCGGTCGGCTCGACGATCCGCGGGTCGGGAACCTCCTCGACGCTGACGCTGCGCTTGCCCTGCCAGGTCACGGCCTTCATGCGGGTCCTCCGTCGTCGTGGGCGCTCCGTCCGCCACCTCCCCGGGGCCGCCGGGAGGAAACGGTCAGCGGGCGAGGTCGGCGGTGCGGCGCTGCAGGGCCTGGCCCAGCAGGACGAGGCTGCCGACGAGCAGCAGCAGGACGCCGGCGGGCAGCAGCAGGTGCGGCGCCTGGGCGAGGCGGTTCTGGGCCTGCAGGAGCAGCAGACCCCAGGACAGGGTGGGCTGCTGCAGGCCGACACCCACGTAGGTCAGGGTGGCCTCGACGCCGACGACGAGCCCGGCGTACGCGCTGGCGTAGCCGAGCAGCGGGCGCAGCGCACCCGGCAGGACGTGGCGCAGCAGCAGCCGCGCCGGGGAGGCGCCCAGCGCCCGGGCGGCCAGGACGTGCTCGCGCGAGGCCACCTGCAGCACGCTGGCCCGCTGCAGGCGCACCAGCGCCGGCCAGCCGAACAGCACGAGCACCAGCGACACCGACAGCACGCCCCGCACCTCGAGGGCGCTGAGCACGACCACACCGCCCAGCAGCAGCGGCATCGAGGCCCACACGTCCGTGGCCCCGGACACCAGCACGTCGACCCAGCCGCGGCAGAACCCGGCGAGCGAGCCGAGCACGACGGCGAGCACCACCGTCCCCACGACCGTGAGGGCGGCGATCGCCACGGACGTCCGCGCCGCGTAGACGGTGTCGGTCCAGTAGTCGCACCCGAAGACGCTGAAGCCGAACGGGTGCGCCGGGCTCGGCCCCTCGAGCGAGCGCGACAGCGAGCACCGCTCCGGGTCTCCGCGCGTGAAGGCGCCGGGCGCCAGCGCCATCGCCAGCACGACGGCCAGCACCGCTGCGGGCACGAGGACGTCGGCCCCGACCCTGCGGCGGCCGCCGCCCGTCGGGACGTCCGCGACTGCTCCCCCCATGGTGGGATCATCCTCGACGGCCGCGCGGGAGGAGGGCTCGTGGTCCGGTTCGCCGTCGCGCGCGGGCTGCAGATGCTGCTGACGCTGCTCGTCGTGCTGAGCCTGCTGTGGTTCGCCATCACGGTGCTGCCGGGCGACCCGGTGCGGGCGCTGTTCGGCTTCCGCCAGCCGACGCCGGAGGCCTACGCCCGCGTGCAGGAGCAGCTGCGCCTGGACCGGCCGGTGCTCGAGCAGTACCTGCTGCACCTGCGCGACGTGGCGACCCTCGACCTGGGCAGGGCCTTCCCGCGCGACCCGTTCGGCCGCACCGAGCCGGGGGCCGAGGTGTGGAGCCTGGTCAGGGCCGCCGGTCCGGCGAGCGCGGTCGTCCTGGCCGGGGCCCTCGTCGTGCAGGCGGTGGTGGGGATCGCCGTCGGGGCGCTGTCGGCCGCCCTGACCGGCTCCCGGCTCGGTCGTGCGGTCGACGCGGTGGCCCTGCTGGCGGTGGCCACGCCCGTGCTGGTGGCGGCGTACGTGTCCCGCACGGTCTTCGGCGTGCAGCTGCAGGTCCTGCCCGTGGCCGGGACCGGCAGCGGCTGGACCGGCTACGTCCTGCCGGTGCTGTCGCTGGCGGCCCTGTCCGCCGGCTACCTCGCGCTGCTGCTCAAGGGCGAGCTGCTCGTGGCGCTGCGCGCGCCGTACACCGCGGCGGCCCGCGCGCGGGGGCTGAGCCCCTGGCGGGTGACGACGGTGCACGCCATGCGGCCGTCGCTCATCCCCGTCGCGACCTTCCTGGCGGCCAACCTCGGACAGCTCATGACCGGCCTGATCATCGTCGAGGGGGTGTTCCGGGTCCCGGGCATCGGCGGGCTGCTGTTCGACGCCATCGCCGACCGCGACCGCAGCCTCGTGGTCGGCATCGTCACGTTCGTGGCGGTGCTGGTGATCGTGGCCACCGCCGTGGCCGACGTCGTGGTGGCCGCGCTCGACCCCCGCCTGCGGGACCGGGCTACCTGACGTCGCGCAGGTCGTCGACCACCAGCTCGTCCAGCGCCCCCGTGCCCGACCGGTAGGCGGCACGCCCGATCATGTGCGCGGCGACCGGTGCGGTGAGGAACTGGAACGCCGCCACCAGCAGCAGCTTCACCGCGTCGGCGCTGTCGTGCATCCGCAGGGCCGCGCCGACGGTGATCAGGAGCAGCCCGAGCGTCGCGGGCTTGGTCGCGGCGTGCATCCGGCTGAAGACGTCGGGGAAGCGCAGCAGGCCGATCGCCGCGGCCACCGCCAGCAGGACCCCGGACAGCAGCAGCGCTGCGCTGAGCACGTCGAGCGCGCTCATCCGCCCCGCCGTTCCACGAAGCGGGCCACCGTCACGGTGCCGAGGAAGCCGAGCAGCGAGACGGCGACCAGCACGGCCAGGAAGTCACCTCGGCGCGTGACCGCCGCGGCGACCGCGACGCCGGCGACGACGACCTGCAGCAGGGTGTCGAGGGCGACGATGCGGTCCGGCACGGACGGCCCGCGCACCAGGCGCAGCAGCACCAGCAGCGCGGCCACCGTCAGGCCGGTGCAGCACAGGACGAGGACGACGCTCATCGGCGGCTGCTCGACGACGGCGGGAGGTCCACGGACAGGGCGGTCCGGGCGTCGCGCGAGCCGAGCGCCTCGACCACCCGCCGCCCCTGCTCCTCGACGGACCTGCGGACCCGGTCGACGGCGTCGGGCCCGCCGCCCACGTCGAGCACGTGGACGTAGAGCGTCGAGCGGCGCCGGTCCACCTCGATGGTCAGCGTTCCGGGCGTCAGCGAGATCGCGTCGGCGAGCACGGTCAGCAGCGTGTCCGACGCTGCCCGCACGCGGACCGCGACGACGGCCGAGCGCAGCCGGGTGCGCGGCCGCACGGCCAGCACGACGACCTGCCCGCTGGAGACGACCAGGTCGACCGCGAAGCGGGCGGCGAAGCGCAGCAGCGGCACGACGCGCACGACGGCGCGGTCCGGCTCGCGCGGCACCGGCAGCAGCCGCACCAGGACGACGGCCACCGCCAGGCCGCCCAGCACGTTCGCCGCCGACACCGATCCCCACAGACCGACCCAGACCGCGGTCAGCCACAGCACCGACAGCCAGGAGGGCGAGCGCGTCACGAGCCCTCCAGGACCGCGGCGACGTAGCCGGCCGGCCGCACCAGGTCCTGCGCGGCCCGCTCGCTGAGGGCGTGCAGCGGACCGGCGACGACGGTCAGCGACAGCATGGCGACGACCGCGACGGTCGCCGCGCCCAGCATGAGCGCCGGTGTGCGGGCCGTGCCGAGCTCGAGGGTGTCGGTCACGTCCGGGTCGGCGACGACCTCGGCGACCGGCCCCCAGAAGACGGCGCTCCAGACCCTGCCGACGGCGTACAGCGTCAGCAGGCTCGTCAGCACCGCCGCGGCGACGGCCACGAGGGCCAGACCGCCGCCGTCGGCCAGCCCCGCCTGCAGCAGCCCGAGCTTGGCCACGAACCCCGACAGCGGCGGGATGCCGGCCAGCGAGAGCGCCGGCAGCAGGTAGAGCACGGCGAGCGCCGGGGCGACGTGCTGCAGCCCGCCGGAGCGGCGCAGCGAGCCGGTGCCCCCGCGGCGCTCGACGAGGCCGGCGACCAGGAACAGCGTCGTCTGCACGACGATGTGGTGCACCGTGTAGAGCACCGCTCCGGCCAGCCCCGCGACCGACGCCAGACCGAGGCCGAGCAGCATGTAGCCGATGTGGCTGACGATCGTGAACGACAGCAGCCGCTTGAGGTCGTCCTGCACGAGGGCGCCCAGGATGCCGACCACCATGGTCAGGACCGCGAGCACGAGCAGCACCCGCTCCAGGACGGGCGAGTCGGGGAACAGCAGCGTCTGGGTCCGCAGGATCGCGTAGACACCGACCTTGGTCAGCAACCCGGCGAACACCGCCGTCACGGGGCTCGGCGCTGTGGGATAGCTGTCGGGCAGCCACGAGAACAGCGGGAAGACCGCGGCCTTGATGCCGAACACGACGAGCAGCACCAGGCCGAGCGCGAGCCGCAGACCCTCCGGCAGGTCCCGCATGCGCTCGGCGGCGTCGGCCAGGTTGACGGTGCCCGTGGCCGCGTAGACCAGCCCGACGGCGGTGACGAACAGGACCGAGGAGAGCAGGCTGACGACGACGTACGTCATGCCCGCGCGGACCTGCTGGGCGCCGCCCTCGAGCGTGATCAGGACGTACGACGCCACCAGCATGACCTCGAACGCCACGAACAGGTTGAACAGGTCGCCGGTCAGGAAGGCCATCGCGATCCCGGCCGCGAGCACGAGGTAGCAGGGGTGGAAGACGGCGAGCGGCGTGCGGCTGCCGTCGGCGACGCCCTGCCCGACGGCGTAGAGCAGCACCGCCAGCAGGACCGCGGCGGACACGACGAGCAGCAGCGTCGAGAGGCGGTCCGCGACCAGCGAGATGCCGGTGGGAGCGGCCCAGCCGCCCAGCTGGACCACCGTGGGTCCCGACTCGTCGGCGCGCAGGAGCAGCACGACGGCCGTGACGAGGACGCCGGTGAGCGTGAGCACCGACACGGCCCGCTGCAGGGGCTGCGACCGGGACAGCACGATGGTGAGGGCGGCGGCGAGCAGCGGCAGCACCACCGGCAGGGGCACGAGCACGCGCATCACGGCTCGTCCTCCGGCCGCTGCGCGTGCTCGACGTCCTTCGGCGGCGCCGCGGCGATGCGGCGGTCCTCCACGTCGTCCTGCACGAGGTCCTCGCCGGTGAGCACCCAGCTGCGGAAGGCCAGCGCGAGCAGAAAGGCGGTGACCCCGAAGGTGATGACGATCGCGGTCAGGACCATCGCCTGCGGCAGCGGGTCGGCGGTGCCGGCGCCGGCGGCGCCGTCCACCCGGCTCGAGAAGGGGACCGCACCCGCACGGCCGCCGGCCGCCAGCAGCAGCAGGTTGGCGCCGTGCGACAGCAGCCCGAGCCCCAGCACCACCCGGGTCAGCGTGCGCTGCAGCAGCAGGTAGGTGCCCACCGCGTAGAGCACGCCGATGAGCAGCGCGAGCGTGACGTTGCCGGTCACGCCTCCTCCTGCGCGCCCAGGGTCTGCAGCGCGACGAGCACGACCCCCACGACCACGAGGAAGACGCCGACGTCGAACGGCAGGGCGCTGGTGGCCTTGACCAGGCCGAGCACCGGCAGGTCCAGCTCGACCTTGCCGCTCTCCAGGAACTGACCGCCGAACAGCCACGCCGCAGCGCCGGTGCCGGCCGACAGCAGCAGCCCGACGCCGAGCGGCACCGTCGGCTCGACCGGGACGGCCGCTGCCAGCGCGGCACGCCCACCGGCGACGTCGAGCAGGACGAAGGCGCAGCCGGCGACGAGCCCGCCGACGAAGCCGCCCCCGGGCTGGTTGTGCCCGGCGAACAGCAGGTAGAGCCCGAAGACGAGCACCGTGTGGAAGACCAGGCGCACGGCGGTCTCGAGGACGACCGAGCGCCGGCGGTCCTGCGGCGGGCCGGTCACCGGGGCCGCCCCGACGACCGCGCCCGGCCGGCGAGCACCAGGCTGGCGATGCCCAGCGCCGCGACGGCCAGCACGGTGATCTCCCCCAGGGTGTCGAAGCCGCGGAAGTCCACGAGCACGACGTTGACGACGTTGCTCCCGCCGCCCTCGGGCAGGGCCCGGTCGAGGTAGGCCTGCGACGCCGGCGGCGCGGTGCGCGCCTGCCCGGCGACCAGCACGCCCACCGCGACGACCGTCCCCACGCACAGGGCGATCGCGAGCCGCAGGCCCTGCGAGGCGCGCGTGCCGTGCCGGGCGAAGCCCGCCGGCAGCCGCCGCAGGACGAGGACGAACAGCACGAGGGTGAGCGTCTCGACGAGGAACTGGGTCAGTGCCAGGTCCGGGCCGCCCTGCAGCACGAACAGCACCGCGACGCCGTAGCCGACCGCGCCGATCAGCAGCACGGCGGTGAACCGGCGGGAGGCGCGCGCCGTCGCGACGGCAGCCACCGCGACGACGACCGCGACGACGACCTGCATCGGTCGGTCCCACGCGGTGAGGTCGGCGCTGAGGCGGGTCGCGCCGAGCAGCGCTGCGCCGGGCAGCAGGACGACGGTCAGCAGCACCGTGCCCAGGTAGACCGGCAGCGAGCCGGTCTGCACCACCGCCGTGCTGCGCTGGGCGACCCGGTCGACGCCGGCGAGGGCGGCGTCGTAGCCGCGGTCGGCGTCGAGCGCGCCGAGGAGCCCCGACGCCCGTCGCTGCAGCGCGCGGACGGGCTCGCGCAGGACGAACAGCGCACCGCCGAGCACCAGGGTGAGCACGGACAGGCCCAGCGCCGCCGTGAAGCCGTGCCAGAGCGCGAGGTGCGCCACCTCGGCGCCCGGCTCGGCCGCGTAGGACGACGCGTACGCCGACACGAGCGGGTCGGCCAGCCCCGGCAGCAGGCCGAGGACGAGGCCGGCCGCGCCGAGGACCACCACCGGCGCCAGGAAGGCCGGCCCGGGGGTGTGCAGGACGGCTGTCGGCCGGAGGCCCGGCTTGCCGGCGAAGGCGCCCCACACGAAGCGCGCGCTGTAGGCGGCGGTGAGCACCGAGCCGAGGACCACACCGGCGAGGACGACCCGACCGCCCGGTCCTGCGTGCAGGAACGCCTCGTACGCCGCCTCCTTCGAGACGAAGCCGAGCAGGGGCGGAACGCCCGCCATGGACAGCGCGGCCAGAGCGGTCGCGGTCGCGAGCACGGGCAGGCGCCGTCCGAGGCCGGACAGCTCGCGCAGGTCACGCGTCCCCGTCGCGTGGTCGACGACCCCCACGGACAGGAACAGCGTCGACTTGAACAGCCCGTGCGCCAGCAGCAGCGCAGCTCCGGCCAGCGCGGCGTCGCGGCTGCCGGCGCCGAGCAGCACCATGAGGAAGCCCAGCTGGCTCACCGTCCCGAAGGCCAGCAGTCGCTTGAGGTCGTTCTGGCGCAGGGCCCGCCATCCGCCCGCGAGCATCGTGGCCAGGCCCACGGTCAGCACGAGCGGTCGCCACGGCGGGACGACGGCGAAGGCGGGCGCCAGCCGGGCGACCAGGTAGACGCCCGCCTTGACCATGGCGGCGGCGTGCAGGTAGGCCGACACCGGTGTGGGCGCCGCCATGGCCGCCGGCAGCCAGGGGTGGAAGGGCACCTGCGCGCTCTTGGTGAAGGCGCCCACGAGCACCAGGACGAGCGCGACGGCGACGGTCGTCCCGCGGGGCGGCTCGGCGAGGATCGCCGCCAGCGAGGCGGTGCCGGCCGCCTGCACCAGCAGGACGAGCCCGAGCAGCATCACCAGGCCGCCGAGCGTGGTGATCAGCAGCGCCTGCTGCGCGGCCCGGCGGCTGACGGACGACTCGTCGTCGAAGCCGATGAGCAGCCAGGAGGTGACGCTGGTCAGCTCCCAGAACACGTACAGCAGGAGCAGGTCGTCCGACAGGACCAGCCCCAGCATCGCGCCGGCGAAGGCGGTCAGGACGCCGGCGAAGCGCCCGAGGCCGCGCTGGTCGGGGGAGAAGTAGCGGGCGCAGTACAGGAACACCAGCGTGCCGACGCCCGACACGAGGCTGACCATGAGCAGCGCGAGCGGGTCGAGACGCAGGTCGAGGGTCAGCCCCAGACCGGGCACCCAGGAGGTCGTCGACGTGACCGGCCGGCCGGCGAGCACCTCGTCAGCGGACAGCGCCGCCCAGACGGCGGTGACCCCCGGCGCGACCGCGACGAGCAGGAAGACGCGCCGGCCCAGGTGCGCCGCCGCTGCCGGCGCGGCGAGCGCGAGCGCGAGGTGCAGGGCCAGCAGGGCGAGCACGACGCCTCCGGAGACGGCTGAGCGACTGACCTCGGCGCGGGCGCGCTCACGAGGCCGCCGACCAGGCTTCCCGGCACACCGGGGACGAGGCTACCGGCACGGCCGACCCGTTCACCGCGCACGAGGCGGCTGCAGGCTCGAGGGCACCGGCCGGCACGCCTCGTGTCAGCGCGGTGCGGCCCGGGTAGTGCCGGTGCGAGCCCCGGACCAGCTGGACCGGGCAGGACCGACGCCGGGACGCCCGGCGGCCGCGAGGAGGACGTGCAGTGACCACCACCAGCGTGAAGAGCGCAGGGACCGGCCCGAGCAGCTCGGGCAACGGCGAGAAGAGCCTGGGCGAGCTGGTCGCGACGGCCACGAAGGACCTGTCCGTGCTGGTGCAGCAGGAGATCGCGCTCGCCAAGACGGAGATCAAGAAGGAGGTCGCGCACGCCGGCAAGGGCGCCGGCATGTTCGGCGGAGCCGGGCTCACCGGGCTGTTCGCGCTGATCTTCCTGTCGATCGCCGCCGCCTACGGGATCAGCTGGCTCGGGATCCCCCTCGGCTGGGGCTTCTTCGTCGTCGGCATGCTCTACCTCATCGTCGCCGCCGTGCTCGCCCTGCTCGGCAAGAAGCAGATCAGCAAGGTCGGACCTCCCGCCAAGACGATCGCGACGGTCAAGGACGACGTCGCGTGGGCCAAGCACCCGACCCGCGCCTGACCCCGTGCCCGGTGCGGCCGGTCCTCCGGACCCGCTGACTACCCTCGCCGCATGCCGGTCGAGGAGTCGTCCCTCCTCCTGACCGGCTCCTGGCGGCACCGGGACGTCACCGCCAACGGCGCCCGCTTCCACGTCGCCGAGTGCGGACCCGTCGACGGTCCGCTGGTGCTGCTGCTGCACGGCTTCCCGCAGTTCTGGTGGGCCTGGCGCGACCAGCTCGTCGCGCTCGGGGAGGCGGGGTTCCGCGCGGTCGCGCCCGACCTGCGCGGCTACGGCGCGTCGGACCACCCGCCACGCGGCTACGACGCCTACACGCTGTCCTCGGACGTCGCGGGCATGGTGCGGGCCCTCGGGGCGCGCGACGCCCTGCTGGTCGGTCACGACTGGGGCGGCGTCCTGGCGTGGACCGTCGCGACCCTGCACCCGCGCGTCGTGTCCCGCCTCGCGGTGCTCGGCATGCCGCACCCGCTGCGGCTGCGCGAAGCGCTCCTGCACGACCCGCGGCAGCTGCGGGCCTGCGCCTGCATCGCGTTCTTCCAGCTGCCGCGGGCACCCGAGGCGCGCCTGCGGCGGGCGGACGGCGCGTACGTCGCGGAGCTGCTGCGCCGCTGGGGCGGGCCGGGCTTCCCGGACGCCGCCGACGAGGCGCGCTACCGCGCGGCGATGCAGGTGCCGGGCGTCGCCCACTGCTCGATGGAGTGGTACCGGTGGGCGGTCCGGTCGCGCACCCGCCCGAGCGGGTGGCGCTTCCTGCGGCTGCTGGAGCGCGGCGTCGGCGTGCCCACCGTCCAGCTCCACGGCGCGGCGGACACCTTCCTGCTGCCCAGGACGGCGCACGGCTCGGGCGCCTTTGTCGAGGCGCCGTACGAGCTGCAGGTGCTCGACGAGGTCGGGCACTTCCCGCACGAGGAGGCGTCCGACCACGTCAGCGCGGTGCTGGTCGCGCACGCCCGCGGCGAGCTGCTGTGAGCGTGCGGCGCGGCCGTGACGCCGCCGGCCGGCCGGTCCCGGCCGACTCGCCCGAGGCGGTCGAGCCGCTGCCGGAGGAGGCGCTGCCGCCGGTCGAGGCCGTGGCGCTGGCCCGCGACCTGCTGGCGCGCGGCCGGCCCTTCTTCGCGCACGACGTGCTCGAAGCCGCCTGGAAGGCCGCGCCGGCCGAGGAGCGGGCGCTGTGGCAGGGGCTGGCGCAGGTGTGCGTCGGCCTGACGCACCTGCAGCGCGGCAACCCGGTCGGCGGCGCACGCCTGCTGCGCCGTGGAGCAGACCGGCTCGACGAGCACCGCGCGACCCGGCCCGGGCCGGCCTACGGCGTGGACGTGGACCGGGTCGTGCGCTCGGCGCGCACCCGCGCGGACGCGGTGGAGGCCGGCGAGCCGGGCCCCGCGCTGGAGCTGTAGGCGGCCGCGGTCAGCCACAGGTGCGGGTGTCCACCCGCGTCTCGCGCCCGACCGCCTCCCGCGCCGACTCGTCGACCTCGTCCCAGGTCAGGACGTACCCGATGGTCCGGTCGTCGGCGGCCGCGGCGAACACGACGCCGAGCACGCGTCCGGTCCGGTCGATCAGCGGTCCGCCGGAGTTGCCCTGCCGCACGGTGCCCCTGACCGAGTAGATCTCCCGGACGACCGTCTCCTCCTGGTAGATGTCCTGGCCCCGCGCCTCCTGCGTCCGGATCACCCGTGCCGGGTCCGGGCGGAACGGCCCGTCCTGCGGGTAGCCCACGACGATGGCGTCCGCACCGGGCCGCGCCGGCTCGGGAGCAGCGGCCAGCGCCGGTCGGCGCAGCCCCTCCACGGCCAGCACGGCGATGTCGCGCGCCGGGTCGAACAGCACCACCCGCGCCGGCAGCCGGCGGCCGTCGACCTCGACCTCGGGCTCGCGCACCCCGGCGACGACGTGGGCGTTGGTCATGACCCGCTCGGGGGCGTAGACGAAACCGCTGCCCTCGATGCGCCGCCGGCACGACGCGGCGACGCCGGTGATCTTCAGGACGCTGGGCTCCACCTCGACGACGACCGGGTCGGCCGCGAGCCGGGCGTCGGGAGGCGGGACCCGCGCCTCGTCCACGGGCTGCAGGTCGCTGAACACCTCGGGGAAGCCGCGTCCGCTGATGAGGGTGCGGAAGTCCGAGAACAAGCGCAGACCGGCCTGCGGCACGAGCCCGTCGACGGTCGTCATGACCACCGACCGCCGGACCTGGGAGGCCAGCGAGGTGTACGGCGAGGAGGCCACGGCGCGACCGACCAGCCAGGCCACGAGCAGCAGGCTGATCACGCTGACCGCGGCGCCGCCCAGGGCGTCGAGCTGGCGCGCCGGCCGCCAGGTCAGCCGCCGCCGGAGGGCTCCGCCGACCAGGGTGGCGAGCAGCTGGCCGAGCGTCGCGGTGACGAAGACGACGGCCAGCCCGACGACCGCACGCGGGAACGGCACCAGGGGCTCGAGCTCGGCGATCCGCGGCGCCATCCGCGCGCCGAGCAGTCCGCCGCCGAGGAAGCCGACGAACGACAGCGAGCCCATGACGAAGCCCTGCCGGTAGCCGGACAGCGCGAACAGCACGCCGACGGCGACCAGCGCGACGTCGAGCGCGTTGCCGGGCACTGCCCGAACCTAGGCGACGCCGGCCGGTGCGCCGGCCCTCACGGTCGCTGTCCGTCCTCGGCGGCGGGCGTCCCGACCGGGTAGGTGGCACCGCGTCGGGCCAGCCGGACCGTCTGCTCGTCGAGCGGACGGTGCCGGTCGCGGTCCCACGGCAGCTCCCAGCCGCCGAGCGCCAGCAGCCGGTCCAGCAGTCCGGCGGTGAAGCCCCACACCAGCATGCTGCGCACCTCGAAGGCCGGTCCGATCCAGCCGCTGGGGTGCGTCACCTGCGTGCGGGACGCCGGGTCGACGAGCTCGGCGACGGGCACCCGCGCGACGGCGGCCACCTCACCGGCGTCGACCGCGTCCACCGGGTGGGGGCTGCGCCACCAGGCGACGACCGGGTGGACGACGAAGCCGGACGGCGGCAGCCACAGCGCCGGCAGCACGCCCAGCACCTCGACGGTGCGCGGATCGAGGCCGACCTCCTCGGCGGCCTCGCGCAGCGCCGCCGTGACCGGTCCGTCGCCGGACGGGTCGCCGTCCTCCGGGTCGAGGGCGCCGCCGGGGAAGGCGGGCTGGCCGGCGTGCGAGCGCATCGTGTGGGCGCGCTCGATGAGCAGGACGTCCGGCCCGAGCTCCCCGTCGCCGAACAGCACGAGCACTGCCGAGTGGCGTCCGCCGGTGGCGGGGGGCGCGAAGCGGCTGAGCTGGTCGACCGTCACGTGCGGCAGCGCCTCGACGAGCTGCCCGAGCCAGGCCGGGACCGTCACAGCCGCACGCCCAGGTGCTCGGCGACGAGGGTCTCGAGCTCGGCGAGGTCGCGGAACGCCCCGCTGCGGGTGTGCACCACCGCGCCCTGCGCGTCGAGGAAGACGGTGACGGGCGGACCGGGCGGGAAGGCCCGCAGCACCTCGCCGTCGTCGTCGACCACGCTGGGGTAGCGCATGCCGAAGTCGGCGCTGAACGCCAGCCCCCGGGCGACGACGTCGGTGGTCAGCACGCCGACCAGCCCCACCCGGTCGCCGGCCCGCTCGTGGAACGCGACCAGCTCGGGGACCTCGTCGGCGCAGGGAGCGCACCAGGTGGCCCAGACGTTGACCAGCGTCGGACGGCCGGGCGCGGCGGACCGCAGCTCGACGTCCGGGCCGCCGCCCAGGCAGGGCAGGACCAGGTCCGGCAGCGAGGGGCCCAGCCCGGTCGGGCACCGCTCGAGGTCGGCCGCGGCGCGCAGCGAGGCGACGTCGGGTCCCTGCGCCGCCGGAGCGGGGCGCTGCTCGCGCAGGGCGAGGGCGGCCAGCAGCAGCACGACGATGCCGACCACCGCCCACCACTGCGACGGCCGGAGCACGCCCGCCCTCACAGCGCGGGCTCGGCCGCGACGGGTCCCTTGACGAGGGCCCGCGCGACGTCCGGGTCGGTCGGGCCGGCGCCGTACGACGGGCACAGCGAGGCCACGCCGCAGGCTCCGCAGGCCGGCTTGCGGGCGTGGCACACACGGCGCCCGTGGAAGATCACGCGGTGGCTGAACATCGTCCACTCGCTGCGGGGCAGCAGCCCGGCCACCACCGCCTCGACCTTGACCGGGTCGTCCAGCTCGGTCCAGCCGAAGCGGCGCACCAGCCGGCCGAAGTGGGTGTCGACGGTCAGCCCGGGCACGCCGAAGGCGTTGCCGAGCACGACGTTGGCCGTCTTGCGCCCGATGCCCGGCAGCGCCACGAGGTCCTCGAGCCGGTCCGGCACCTGACCGCCGTGCCGCTCGACCAGGGCGGCGCCGAGACCGATCAGGCTCGTCGCCTTGTTGCGGAAGAAGCCGGTCGGCCGGATCAGGGCCTCCAGCTCCTCCCGGTCGGCGGCGGCGTAGTCGGCCGCCTGCGGGTAGCGGCGGAACAGCGCCGGGGTCACCTCGTTGACGCGCCGGTCGGTGCACTGGGCGGACAGGACGGTCGCGACGGCCAGCTCGAGCGGCGTCGTGAAGTCCAGCTCGCAGTGCGCGTCGGGGTGCAGAGCGGCCAGGTCGCGGGCGATGCGCCGGGCCCGCCGCGTGAGCGCCAGCGGGCTGGGGGCAGCGGCGCGGAGCACCCGTCGACCCTACGTCGATGCGCCGAACGCCGCCCTCTGCTGCGCCGGGCGAGTGACCTGTCTCCAGTTCGCCCGGGCCGTGTCGACCTTGATCGAGCAGTCCGGCTCGAGACCCCGGACGGCGCGCGACCCCACCGGCACAGGAGACCACCGATGACCTCAGCTGCGAGCCCCGCCGAGCAGGAGCGGTGCATCCCCCGCACCGACGAGGGTGGGCCGGCGACCGCCCCCGCCTCCCGGCGTCGCACGGGACGGCGGCCGGAGCCGGTCGCGTCCGAGGCCTACGCGCACCTGTCGGTCGAGGCGCTGCGCGACTGCCGCCGCGCGCTCGCGGACGAGGAGGACCGGGTGTCGTACTGGCGCCGGATCCTGCAGGCCCGGCTCGACGTCGTGGAGGCCGGCAGCGGCAGCCGGCCGGTCGACGCCGCGGCGCTGCGGCCGCTGCTGAGCAGCGAGCGGGTCGGCGCGGGTCGCCGGGCGCTCACCGAGGTGCTGGCCCTGGACGACGTGCCGCCGCTGCCGAGCCTCGGCGAGCTGTGGGACCGCCAGGTGT
>CADCUE010000058.1 GCA_902805805.1 uncultured Frankineae bacterium
CGCTGCCGAGCGGGTAGGCGTAGCGGTGCAGGAACAACCAGCGCTGCTGGTCGGGGCTCCACCCGTCCACCGGACGGCGCAGGCCGTCCTCGTCGACCGGCTTGGTCGTCCACAGCACCTCGCCGTCGAGGTCGAGCAGCGTCAGCTGGAACGGGTCGCGCAGCACCTCGACGACGACCGCACCCGTGCCGATGCGCAGGGCCCGCTCGTCCTCGGCCACCTCGAGCGGCACGTCCGCGTCGAGCGGGTGCACGAGCATCGGCGTCGCGCCCTCGGGCACGTCGTCGCCGCTGCGGTAGCGGACGCGCACGATGGTGGGTGAGACCACGTCGAGCCGCACCGTCGCCGGCTCACCGGCCGTCGGCGGGGTGAGGACGGTCTCGGCGACGGTGCCGTAGTAGTCCTGCAGGACCGGCTCGTAGCGGTCCGTGGCGCAGCGGAGCACGACCGACGACCCGTCGACCGCGTACGAGACCAACCGCGACACCAGCTCGACGGGCAGCGTCTCGCCGAGGAACGTCGGCAGCTCGTAGGTCGTCGCGGACATCAGCGCACGGCTGGCGTGGCCACCAGCTCGTCGAGCCACGCGGGCTCGGCCAGGCTGTCCGCGAGGTCCCGCAGGAACTCCGCGCCGGGTGCGCCGTCGAGGACCCGGTGGTCGCACGACAGCGCGAGCGTCACGGTGCCGTCGGGACGCAGCCCGCCGACGGCGAGGATCGCCGCCTGCGGCGGGACGACGAGCGCGCGGAACCGGCTGACGCCGAACGTGCCGAGGTTCGACACCGTGAAGGTGGCCGACAGCAGCTCGTCGGGGGTCAGCACCCCCGCCTGGGCGGCTGCCGTCAGGCGGCGGCGCTCGGCGGCCAGCGCGGCGAGGTCCAGCGTGTCGGCCCTCATCACCGCCGGTGCCACGAGCCCGTCCGGCAGCGCGATCGCCAGCCCGACGTTGACGTCGGCGTGCTGGAGGATCGCCCCGTCGGTCCAGCTCGCGTTGACCCGGGGGTGGGCCCGAAGGGCCCGGGCGGTCGCCGCGGTGAGCACGTCGGCCACCGACACCTGCGCGCCGTCCGCCGTCCACCGGCGGCGCCGCCCCTGCACCTCGCCGAGCGGCACCTCGTACTCGACCGTGAACTGGGGGACCAGCGCGCTCACGCTCATCGACTTGGCGATCGCCCTGCGCAGCCGGCTGAGCGGGACGCGGGTCGGCGGGACGTGCGGTGGCGTGGTCATCCCGCGATGTGGCCGAGGACGTCGCCGACCTCGGCGGTCTGGCCGTCGGCGACGAGGATCTCGGTGATCGTGCCGCTGGCCGGCGCCTCGACCTCCGCGTCGACCTTGTCGGACTCGACGCGGACGACCGGCTGGCCCTCGCTGACGGTGTCGCCGACGGCCACCAGCCACTCGCTGACAACGGCCTCCTGCATCGTCATGCCCCACTTGGGCAGCGTGATCTCCACGCGCTCAGCCCTTCTCGGACGTGGACAGGGTGCGCGCGATCGCGGCGCGGATCTTGTCCTCGTCGACCAGGACGCGCTTCTCGAGGACCGGGCTGAACGGCACCGGCACGTTCTCCCAGGCGACCCGCTGCGGGGCGGCCTTGAGGACGTCGAACGCCTCCTCGGCCACCATGGAGGCGATCTCGCTGGCGGCGCCGCAGGTGAGCCGGGCGTTGTCGCAGACGACCAGGCGCCCGGTGCGGCTGACCGACTCGAGGATCGTCTCCTTGTCGAGCGGCCACAGCGTGCGCGGGTCGACGACCTCGACCGACACGCCCTCGGCCTCGAGCTTGGCGGCGACCTTGAGCGCCTTGGGGACGAGCGCGCCGATCGCCACGACCGTGACGTCCTTGCCGGGCTTCTTGACGTCGGCGACGCCGATCGGGATCTCGTACGGGTGATCGGGGACGTTGCCCTTGGTCCCGCCGAGGACGGCGTCCTGGAAGTAGACGACCGGGTCGGGATCGCGCACCGCCGCGTACATGAGTCCCTTGGCGTCGTACGGCGTGGACGGCATGACGACCTTGAGCCCGCCGAGGTTCATGAGCATCGGGTGCGGGTTCTCGGAGTGCTGCGCCGCGGACGAGCCGGAGGGGCCCGACATCGTGAAGTAGACCAGCGGCAGGTCGACCTGGCCGCCGGACATGTAGCGCAGCTTGGCGGCCTGGTTCGCGACCTGGTCCATCGCGACGTAGAAGAACGAGCCGACCATGAGGTCGACGACCGGGCGCAGGCCGACCGCCGCCGCGCCGATGCACGCGCCGACGAAGGTCGCCTCGGAGATGGGGGTGTTGCGCACCCGCTCCTCGCCGAACTCGCCGATCAGGCCCCGTGTGGCGCCGATGATCGAGCGGTCGACGTCCTCGCCGAGCACGACCACGGTCGGGTCGTCGCGCATGGCGTCGCGCAGGCCCTCGGCCATCGCCTTGATGAAGTACTCGCGGCGCTCGGCCGCGGGTGCGCCGGCAGGGGTCGCCCCCTCCATCGTCGTCGGGCGGGGGGTCTCGGTCACTGTCGTCTGGGTCTGGGTGCTCACGGCTGCTCCTCCCGGACGCGGCGCGGGGTGATAGTGGCGAAGACGTCCTCGAGGGCCTCGGAGGCGTCGGGGAAGGGGCTCTGCTCGGCGAAGGCGAGGGCCGCGTCGACGCGGGTGACCTCCTCGGCGTCGATGCGGTCGACGTCCTCCTGCGTGCAGGTGCCGGTGGCCACGAGGTGGCGCGTGTACGCGGCGATCGGCTCGCGGGCCCGCCAGGCGTCCTGCTCCTCCTGCGGCCGGTAGTTGCCGGCGAAGGTCTCCTCGCCCTCGTTGTGGCCGTGCCACCGGTAGGTCATGCACTCGATGAGGGTGGGGCCGTCGCCGGCCCGACCGCGGGCGACGGCCTGCTCTGCCGCGGCGCGCACGGCGAGGACGTCGTTGCCGTCGACCTGCACGGAGGGGATGCCGAAGGGCACCGCCCGGTCGGCGATCCGGCCGGCAGTCAGCTTGGCGGTGGGCGTCCACTCGGTGTAGCCGTTGTTCTCGACCGCGAAGATCACCGGCAGCTTCCAGATCGCGGCGAGGTTCATGGCCTCGAAGAAGACGCCCTGGTTGCTCGCGCCGTCGCCGAAGAAGGTGACCGTGACGTTGTCGCGGCCGAGCTGCTTGTCGCCCCAGGCGGAACCGGTCCCGATCGGGATGCCGCCGCCGACGATGCCGTTCGTGCCGATGATGCCCAGGTTGAAGTCGACGATGTGCATCGACCCGCCCTTGCCACGGCAGTAGCCGTCGACCTTGCCGAGCAGCTCGGCCATCATGCGGTCGACGCGTGCGCCCTTGGCGATGAGGTGGCCGTGTCCCCGGTGGGTGGAGGTGATGCGGTCGTCCTTGCGCAGCGCGGCGCAGACGCCGGTGGCGACGGCCTCCTCGCCCAGGTAGAGGTGGACGAAGCCGGGCAGCTTGCCGCGCTTGAACAGGTGCGCGAGCCGCTCCTCGAAGCGGCGGATGCGCAGCATCGTGCGCAGCATGTCGACGAGCTCCTCGGGCGGGTGCTCGCTGGTCCTCACCTGCTCAGCGGGTGCGGTCGTGGTCACGGGGCCTCCTGTCCTGACGCGCCGGGGCGGCGGGTCGAGGTGGTACTACTTTATACAGTATCCGACACCGGCACAAGGGAGGCCCTGATGGGCGCGTCGAGTGGAGCACTGCTGGACGGCCGGGTCGCCGTCGTCACCGGAGCGGCACGCGGCATCGGCCGCACGGTCGCGGAGCGCTACCTGTCCTGCGGTGCCCGCGTGGTGGTGGCGGACGTCGCCGGTGCCGACGCCACCGCCGACGAGCTCGCCGCAGCTCACCCCGGCCAGGTGGTCGGGCTGCCGGTCGACGTCACGGACGAGGAGTCGGTGAAGGTCCTGCGCGAGCAGGCCGTGGCGGCCTTCGGCGGTGTCGACGTGGTCGTGGCCAACGCGGGTGTGCTGCTGCTGCAGCCGGTGCTCGAGATGGCGCTGCCGCAGTGGCAGCGCGTGCTCGACGTCAACCTCACGGGCACCTTCCTGACCTGCCGCGAGCTCGGCCGGCAGCTCGTGGAGCAGGGCAGGGGCGGGCGCATCATCGTCAGCTCGTCGCTGTTCGGCACGCGGGGCGGCCGGGGCAACGGCGCGTACTCCGCGTCGAAGTTCGGGATGGTGGGGCTGGTGCAGTCGCTCGCCGCGGAGCTGGCGCCGCACGGCATCACCGCGAACGCCGTCTGCCCCGGGCAGGTCGACACGCCGATGCTCTCGCAGCTGTTCGTCGACCGCGCCGCCTCCAGCGGTCGGTCTCCGGACGAGGTCCGGCAGGACCTGCTCGACACCATCCCGCTCGGGCGGCTCGCGCCGCCCGAGGAGATCGCCGACGTCTACGTCTACCTCGCGTCGTCGCTCAGCAGCTACGTCACGGCGCAGTCGCTCGTCGTCGACGGCGGCTGCCAGGTGGGCTGGTGACCGCCGCGCCGGAGGGCCGGCGGCTGCTGCGCCTCGAGGTCCGCAACGCCCGGACACCGGTCGAGCGCAAGCCGCCCTGGATCAGCACCCGGGTCAGGACCGGGCCGCAGTCCACCGCGCTCATGGAGGTGGTGCAGCGCGAGGGCCTCAACACCGTCTGCCAGGCGGCGGCCTGCCCCAACATCTACGAGTGCTGGGAGGACCGCGAGGCCACCTTCCTCATCGGCGGTGACCAGTGCACCCGCCGGTGCGACTTCTGCAATCTCTCCACCGGCAAGCCCGCGGCGTACGACACCGACGAGCCGCGCCGCGTCGCCGAGTCCGTGGCGCAGATGGGCCTGAAGTACGCCACCGTCACCGGCGTCGCCCGCGACGACCTGCCCGACGGCGGCGCCTGGCTCTACGCCGAGACGGTCCGGCAGATCCACGCCGCGCTGCCGGGCATCGGCGTCGAGCTGCTCATCCCCGACTTCAACGGCACACCCGCGCTGCTCCAGCAGGTGTTCGACGCCCGGCCGGAGGTGCTCGCGCACAACGTCGAGACCGTCCCGCGGATCTTCAAGAGCATCCGCCCCGGCTTCCGCTACGAGCGCTCGCTGGACGTCATCACGCAGGCGCGGGCCGCCGGACTGGTCACCAAGAGCAACCTGATCCTCGGGATGGGCGAGGAACGCGAGGAGATCAGCGCAGCGCTGCAGGACCTGCACGACGCCGGCTGCGAGCTCATCACGATCACGCAGTACCTCCGCCCGTCGCCCCGGCACCACCCGGTCACCCGCTGGGTCAGGCCGGAGGAGTTCGTCGAGCT
>CADCUE010000059.1 GCA_902805805.1 uncultured Frankineae bacterium
GCCTCGACCGCCCTGGGCGCGCTGCTCGCCGGCGGTGCGCTGCTCGCGGGCGGCGCGCTCGCCGTCCTCGCGGGCCGCGCGGCCGAGCTGTCCGCCGCCACGGCTCCCGGTCCGGTCGGCGGCGCCGCGCTGCTGCTGCTCGGTCTGGCGCACGTCCCCAACGCGGTCGTGTGGGGGGCCTGCTGGCTCGTCGGCCCGGGCTTCGCCGTGGGCACCGGGACCGCCGTCGGGCCGTTCGGGCACGAGCTCGGTGCGGTGCCCGCCGTGCCGCTGCTGGCGGCGCTGCCGAGCGCCGGCGTGCCGGCCTGGGCCGGCGTCCTGGCCCTCGGCGTCCCCGTCCTCGCGGGAGCGCTGGCCGGGCGGGTGCTGCACGCGGGGGGAGGGGACCGGTCGATGACCGCGTGCGTCGTGGACGCGGTCCTGACGGCGGCCTGGTGCGGGACCGCGGTCGCCGTCCTCGCCCAGCTGTCCGGCGGCTCCGCCGGCGGGCAGCGCCTGGCCGAGGTCGGACCCGCCGCGGCGGCGGCCGGTCCGGCGGTCGCCCTTGAGGTCGGCACGGCCGCCCTCGTGGTCCTGCTGGCGCTGCGCCGCCGCGCCCGCTGAGCGTCAGCCGAAGAAGCGGTGCACCTGCCAGGCCTCGCTGGCCGCCAGCAGACCGATCCCGGCGGCCACCGAGGCCGGCCGCCCCCGCCGCCGGGCCCACGCCGACAGCGCCGGTCCGATCCGGGACCAGAGCACCCACACCGGCGCGCCGAGCACGACCAGCGGCGACGCCCGCAGCGCTGCCACGACGTCGGCGCCGCCCAGGTGCACCAGCGCGGTCGTGCCGCCGCACATCGGGCACGGGATGCCGGTGACGGACCGCAGCAGGCACAGCGTCGGCGGTCGCCACGGCAGCTCGAGCACGCTGAGCACGACGGCGACCAGCGCCAGCGCTCCCGCCCGCGCGAGCACGCCGCTCGTCCTCAGGACGGCGGTGCGGGCACGAGGCTGCCGACGAGCAGGAAGCCGAGCAGGATGCTGAGCACGCCGATGATGATGCCCGCCGTCGCCAGCCCGTTGCCCGCCTGACCGGTCTTCTTGATCTGGTTCTTGGCGACGAAGCCCAGGACGATGCCCACCGGGCTGCAGAAGAACGCGGTGATGAGCGAGGCGATCGCCAGGCCGTTCGTGCCCTGCGCCTGACCGTACGGCGCCGAGCCGTACGGCGGGTGGCCCTGCTGGCCGTACGGCGGCTGCCCGTAGCCCGGGGCCTGTCCGTAGCCCGGGGCCGACCCGTAGCCGGGCGGCTGCCCGTAGCCGGGCGCCCCGCCCGTCCCGGGCTCCCACTGCGATCCCGGCCGGTCGCCGGTCCGGTCCTCCGGGCGGTCACCGGACCCGTCGCCGGGTGGCGGGGCGAAGGGGTCCTGGGGTCCGGTCACGTCGAGCCTCCTCGATCGGCGGCACGGGGCCGCGGTGCGGCGGACCGTCTCCGCCGCGGCCAGCCTTGCCCAGCGGGCCGCCGCCCACAACCACGACAGGCCGATGACCGGTCGCGCCGGCGGGTCTCGGTAGCCTGCGACTCCGCCGTGCCCGCCCCTGCCGCCCCGAGGAGACGCCCTGCCCGCGCGACTGGTCGTCCTCGCGTCGGGCAGCGGCAGCACCCTGCAGGCGCTGCTCGACGCCGGTCAGGACAGCGCGTACGGCGCACGGGTCGTGGCCGTGGGCTCCGACAGGCCGCAGTGCCGCGCCCTGGAGCGCGCGAGGGCGGCGGGCGTGCCGGCGATGGCCGTGCCGCTCGCGGACTGCCCGGACCGCACGGCCTGGAACGTGACGCTGGCCGACGCGGTGGCGGCCCACGAGCCGGACCTCGTCGTCCTCGCCGGGTTCATGCGCCTGCTCGGACCGGGCTTCCTCGGCCGCTTCCCGTCGCGGGTGGTCAACACCCACCCCGCGCTGCTGCCGGCCTTCCCCGGGGCGCACGCGGTGGCGGACGCGCTGGCGTACGGCGTCAAGGTCTCCGGTGTCACCGTGCACCTGGTCGACGAGGGGGTCGACACCGGTCCGGTGGTCGCCCAGGCCGCCGTGCCGGTGCTCGAGGACGACGACGAGGCTGCGCTCCAGAGCAGGATCCAGGAGGTGGAGCGCCCGCTCTACGTCGACGCCGTGGGACGGCTGGCCCGAGGGGGCTGGACCGTCGAGGGAAGGACCGTGAGGCTGCCGTGACATCCCAGACCGAGGACCGGACGCCGATCCGGCGTGCACTCGTGAGCGTCTACGACAAGACCGGTCTGGAGGAGCTCGGCCGGGCGCTGGCCGCCGCCGGGGTCGAGATCGTCTCGACCGGCTCCACGGCCGCGCGGCTGCGCGACGCCGGGGTGGCGGTCACCGCCGTGGACGAGCTGACCGGCTTCCCCGAGTGCCTCGACGGCAGGGTCAAGACCCTGCACCCGAAGGTCCACGCCGGGGTGCTGGCCGACCTGCGGCTGCCCGACCACGTGCGCCAGCTCGAGGAGCTCGGCATCGCGCCGTTCGAGCTGGTCGTCGTCAACCTCTACCCCTTCGAGCAGACGGTGGCGTCCGGCGCGGCGCCGGACGAGTGCGTCGAGCAGATCGACATCGGCGGACCGACGATGGTCCGCGCCGCCGCCAAGAACGCCCCCTCGGTCGCGGTCGTCGTCGACCCGTCGGCGTACGAGCAGGTGCTCGCGGCCGTCCGCGACGGCGGCACCACGCTCACCCAGCGCAAGCGGCTCGCGGCGCAGGCGTTCGCGCACACGGCGGCGTACGACACCGCGGTCGCCTCGTGGTTCTCCTCGGCGTACGCCCCGGCCGACGACGAGCAGTTCCCGGCCTTCCTCGGCGCCACGTGGGAGCGGGCGGCGGTGCTGCGCTACGGCGAGAACCCGCACCAGGGCGCCGCGCTGTACACCCGTCCGGGAGGCGGGGACTCGCTCGCGACGGCGCAGCAGCTGCACGGCAAGGCGATGTCGTACAACAACTACGTCGACACCGACGCGGCGCTGCGGGCCGCGCACGACGTCGAGGAGCCGTGCGTGGCGATCGTCAAGCACGCGAACCCGTGCGGGATCGCCGTCGGTGCCGACATCGCGCAGGCGCACGCCAAGGCGCACGCCTGCGACCCGGTGTCGGCCTTCGGCGGGGTCATCGCGGCCAACCGCCCGGTGAGCCTGGCGATGGCGCAGCAGGTCAGCGAGGTCTTCACCGAGGTCGTGGTGGCGCCGGCGTACGAGGACGGCGCGGTCGAGCTGCTGTCCCGCAAGCCCTCGATCCGGGTGCTGGTCACCCGGGGCGGGCGCAGCCCGGTCGAGCTGCGGCCCGTCGACGGCGGCGTGCTGCTGCAGACCCGCGACCGGTTCCAGGCCCCCGGCGACGACCCGGCGGCCTGGACGCTGCAGACCGGGGAGCCGGCGGACGCCGCGCTGCTCGCCGACCTCGCCTTCGCCTGGCGGGCGGTCCGCGCCGTGAAGAGCAACGCCATCCTGCTGGCGCACGACGGCGCCACCGTCGGCGTCGGCATGGGGCAGGTCAACCGACTGGACGCCGCCCGGCTCGCCGTCGCCCGGGCGGGGGAGCGCGTCGCCGGCTCCGTCGCCGCGTCCGACGCCTTCTTCCCCTTCGCCGACGGACTGCAGGTGCTGCTCGACGCCGGTGTCCGCGCGGTCGTGCAGCCCGGCGGCTCGGTGCGCGACGCGGAGGTCGTGGCCGCGGCCGAGGCGGCCGGCGCGACGCTGTACTCCACGGGCACCCGCCACTTCGCGCACTAGCCGCGTGGAGGACTTCTCCCGCGAGCAGCTGGCGGGACGCACCTTCCGCGGCGCGCGGCTGGTCGGCGCCGACTTCAGCGAGGCCGTGCTGACCCGTGTCGTGTTCGAGGACTGCGACCTGTCCGGCGCCGAGCTGACGTCCGCGGTGCTCGACACCTGCGCCCTGCTCGGCTGCCGGCTGGAGCGCACGCGGTTGTTCGGCTCGGTGCTGCGCGGCTGCAAGCTGACCGGCTCCACCTTCGTGCGGGCCGCGCTGCGGCCGCTCACCGTCGACGGCGGTGACTGGTCGTACGTCGGCCTGCGCGGCGCGGACCTGCGCGGCGTGGCGCTCGCCGGGCTGGTGCTGGCCGAGGCCGACCTGACGGAGGCCGACCTGACCGGTGCGGACCTCTCGGGCGCGGACCTGTCCCGTGCCCAGCTGCGGGGGGTGCGCCTGCGCGGCGCGGACCTGCGCGGGGCGCGCCTCTCCGGCTGCGAGGTCGACGGGGTCGACTGGCGCGAGGTCCGGATCGACCTGTCGCAGGCCGTGCTGCTGGCCCGGGCCCGGGGCGCCGTCGTCGACGGCTGACCGGCCGGGGCCGGGCATCCTGCACCCCGAGCACACCTGCCTCGAGGCCGCCGAGCGCCGCGCCGGGCTGGTCCGACGCCCGGCGCTAGCCGGCGCGACGGATGCTGGCCTCGACGTCGGCCGGGAGCGGCCGGACGACGCCGCTGCTGATGACCTCGTTGGCCAGCCGGGCGCGGCGGTTGACGCCCTCGGGGATCTTGAACTTCACGTAGAGCCGGAGCAGGTGCTGCTTGACCGCAGCCTCGGTGACGACGAGCTCGTCGGCGATGTCCTTGGCCGTCGCGGGGGCGACGAAGGCGTCCTGCAGCAGCGCCGGGCGGCACAGCGAGCTGAGCACCTCGCACTCGCGGCGGGTCAGGTCGGGCGCCGACATGCGGCGCAGCTCCTGGGTGTCGTCCACCCGCTCCTGCCCCAGGCCGCCGATGCGGGTGCGGGCGGCGCCGAACGCGACGACGTCGCCGTCGAGCAGCACCCGGCGACCGACCGGCCGGCCGTTGACGCGGGTGCCGTTGGTCGACAGCCCGAGGTCGGTCACGTAGACGTGGGTCCCGCGCCGCACCAGCTCGGCGTGCAGGCGGGAGACGCTGGGGTCGTCCAGCACGATGTCGACGCCCTCGCCGCGGCCCACGGTGGTCACCTCAGCGGTCAGCTCGACCGTCTCGCCGGTGTCCTCCACGCGGAGGTGGGGCGTCTGCACGTTCGTCCTCCGCACGTCGGCCGTCCGCCAGCGGTGTGGCGCGCTCGTCGTGTCGGCATTACCCCTGGTCACGGCGTGTACACCCCTGGGCCAGCCCGCCGGACTAGGGTGCCGACCGGCCCCGACGGCGGCCGATCAGGAGGCTCGATGACCGCCCGACCGACGACGAGCTGGCAGCTCCCGTCCGTGCTCGTCCTCGTCGTCGTCGCCACCGGCCTGGTCCTGTCCGCGACCGTCGGCTGGCAGACCGGCACGCGGGTGCTGGGCCTGGGCTTCCTGCTGGCGGCGGTGCTGCGGCTGTCCCTGCCGGCCCGCTCGGCGGGCTGGCTCGTGGTCCGCTCCCGGGGCCTGGACGCCGCCGTGCTGCTGCTGCTCGGCGTGGCGATGGCGGCGCTGGCCGAGACGATCCCGCAGGTCTGAGCCCGGACGCCACCTCGTACGCTGCGTCCAGGAGCACGTCCAGGCAGCCTCTTCCTACGACAGTTAGGTCCCCGCGATGGCCAGCCCGAGCCCCGTCACCGTCACCGTCACCGGCGCCGCCGGGCAGATCGGCTACGCGCTGCTGTTCCGCATCGCCTCGGGCCAGCTGCTCGGCCCGGACACGCCCGTGCAGCTGCGCCTGCTCGAGATCGAGCCGGCGCTCAAGGCCGCGGAGGGCACCGCGATGGAGATCGACGACTGCGCGTTCCCGCTGCTGGCCGGCATCGACATCACCGCCGACGCGCGCGCGGCCTTCGACGGCGCCAACGTCGCCCTGCTCGTCGGCGCCCGGCCCCGCACGGCCGGCATGGAGCGCGGCGACCTGCTGTCCGCCAACGGCGGCATCTTCAAGCCCCAGGGCGAGGCGCTCAACGCCGGCGCCGCCTCCGACGTGAAGGTCCTCGTCGTCGGCAACCCGGCCAACACCAACGCGCTGATCGCCGCGTCGCACGCGCCCGACATCCCGGGCGACCGCTTCACGGCGATGACCCGCCTGGACCACAACCGCGCGCTGTCGCAGCTGGCCAAGAAGACCGGTGCGCCGGTGTCCGACATCGCCCACCTGACCATCTGGGGCAACCACTCCGCGACGCAGTACCCCGACTGGAGCGCGGCCACGATCGGCGGCCGTCCCGCGGAGGAGGTCGTCGGCGACCGGTCCTGGCTGGAGAGCACCTTCATCCCGACGGTCGCCAAGCGCGGAGCGGCGATCATCGAGGCGCGCGGCTCCTCGTCGGCCGCCTCGGCCGCCAACGCCGCGATCGACCACGTCCACGACTGGGTCAACGGCACCGCCGAGGGCGACTGGACGTCCGCGGCGATCATGAGCGACGGCTCGTACGGCGTCCCCGAGGGCATCATCAGCTCGTTCCCCGTGACGTCCTCCGGCGGCCAGTGGTCGATCGTCCAGGGGCTGGAGGTCGACGAGTTCTCCCGCTCGAAGATCGACGCCTCGGTCGCCGAGCTCGTCGAGGAGCGCGACGCCGTGCGCGAGCTGGGCCTGCTCCGATGACCGGCGCCATGAAGATCATCTACACCTACACCGACGAGGCCCCGGCGCTGGCGACCCACTCGCTGCTGCCGGTGCTGCAGGCCTACGCCGACAAGGCGGGGGTGGCCGTCGAGACCCGCGACATCTCCCTCGCCGCGCGCATCCTCGCGGCGTTCGGGCTGGCCGACGACGCGCTGGCCGAGCTCGGCGACCTGGCGAAGACGCCCGACGCCAACATCATCAAGCTGCCCAACGTCAGCGCCTCCATCCCGCAGCTCAAGGCCGCCATCAAGGAGCTGCAGAGCGCCGGCTTCGCCGTCCCCGACTACCCGGAGACGCCGCGGACCGACGAGGAGAAGCAGGCGCGGACCGCCTTCGACTCGGTCAAGGGCAGCGCCGTCAACCCGGTGCTGCGCGAGGGCAACTCCGACCGCCGCGCGCCCGCCTCGGTGAAGAGCTTCGCCAAGAAGCACCCCCACGCGATGGGCGCCTGGTCCCCGGACACCCGGTCGCACGTCGCGACGATGACCGAAGGCGACTTCCGGCACTCGGAGACGTCCGTGACGCTGCCGGCCGCCACGACCCTGCGCATCGAGCACGTCGGCGCCGACGGCGCGACGACGGTGCTGAAGGACGGCCTGCAGGTGCAGGCGGGGGAGATCGTCGACGCCGCCGTCATGCGCGTCACGGCGCTGAACGCCTTTCTCGCCCGCGAGATCCTGGACGCGCGGGAGCAGGGGGTGCTGTTCTCCGTGCACCTCAAGGCCACGATGATGAAGGTCTCCGACCCGATCATCTTCGGGCACGCCGTGAAGGCCTACTTCGCCGACGTCTTCGGGCAGTACGCCGACGACCTCGCCCGCGTCGGCGCCGACCCCAACCAGGGGCTGGGCGGCGTGCTGTCCGACCTGGAGGGCCTGCCCGAGGACCGGCGCAGGGCGATCACGGACGCCATCGCCGCGGCGTACGAGCGGGGTCCGGCGCTGGCGCAGGTCGACTCGAGCCGCGGCATCACCAACCTGCACGTCCCGAGCGACGTCATCATCGACGCCTCCATGCCCGCGGCGATCCGCAGCTCCGGGCAGATGTGGAACGCGCAGGACCAGCTGCAGGACACCAAGTTCGTCATCCCCGACTCGTCCTACGCGGCGCTCTACGACGAGACGGTCCGGGACTGCCGCGAGCACGGCGCCTTCGACCCGACGACCATGGGCACGACGCCCAACGTCGGTCTGATGGCGCAGAAGGCCGAGGAGTACGGCAGTCACGACAAGACCTTCGAGATCCCGGCAGCGGGCACCGTGCGGGTCGTGGACGCCGAGGGCACGGTCCTGCTCGAGCAGCAGGTCGCCGAGGGCGACATCTTCCGCGCCTGCCAGACCAAGGACGCGCCGATCAGGGACTGGGTGCAGCTGGCGGTCCGGCGGGCCCGCGCGACCGGCGCACCCGCGGTCTTCTGGCTCGACGAGACCCGCGCCCACGACGCCGAGGTGCTGAAGAAGGTCCGGGCGTACCTCGCGGAGGAGGCCCCGGACATGAGCGACGGCGACGGGCCGACGATCGAGGTGATGGACGTCGGCGAGGCCACCCGCTACACCCTGGCCCGGGCCCGTCGCGGCGAGGACACCATCTCGGTGACGGGCAACGTCCTGCGCGACTACCTGACCGACCTGTTCCCCATCCTCGAGCTCGGCACCAGCGCCAAGATGCTGTCCATCGTGCCGCTCATGAACGGCGGCGGGCTGTTCGAGACCGGAGCCGGCGGCTCGGCCCCCAAGCACGTGCAGCAGCTGGTGAAGGAGAACTACCTGCGCTGGGACTCGCTCGGCGAGTTCCTCGCGCTGGCGGTGTCGTTCGAGTTCCTGGGCGAGAAGACGGCCAACGCGCGCGCCGCGCTGCTCGGGGCGACCCTCGACGAGGCGACCGGCCGGGTGCTCGAGGAGGGCCGCTCGCCCGCGCGCAAGGTCGGCCAGCTGGACAACCGCGGCAGCCACTTCTACCTGGCGCTGTACTGGGCGCAGGCCCTGGCCCGGCAGACGCAGGACGCCGACGCGGCCGCGCTGTTCGCCGATCTCGCCGAGCGCCTCGCCGCCGACGAGTCGACGATCGTCGGCGAGCTGAACGCCGTGCAGGGCTCGCCCGTGGACCTCGGCGGCTACTACTACGTCGACAAGGCCAAGACCGACGCGGTCATGCGGCCGAGCGCGACCTTCAACCGGGCGCTCGCCGAGTTCTGAGACCCCGCACCCTCCGGCACCCCGCTCGGACCGTGCCCCCGCGACCTGTCGGCGGACGGTTCGAGCGGGGTAGTGCGTTCCCTGCGGCTCCGCCACCTCCTACGCTTGAGGGCGTGGAACCTCCCAGTACGTCGGCGTGCCCCCGTCCGGTCGAGGCAGGGCGCACGCCGTGAACGGCCCGTGGCTCGACATCGTGCTGGTGTTCGTCTTCATCCTCATCGGCGGCGTCTTCGCCGCCACCGAGCTGGCGCTGGTCAGCCTGCGGGAGGGCCAGGCCCGGGCGCTGTCCGCGCGCGGCCGCCGCGGGGAGCGCGTCGCACGGCTCGTGGAGGATCCCAACCGCTTCCTGGCCGCGGTGCAGGTCGGCGTCACCCTGGCCGGGTTCCTGTCCGCGGCCTTCGGCGCGGCGCGGCTGGCGGTGCCGGTCTCGGACCTGCTCGAGGGGCTCGGCCTCACGGTCGCCGCCTCGGACACCGTCGCGCTGGTCCTGGTCACCCTCGTCATCTCCTACTTCTCGCTGGTGTTCAGCGAGCTGGCACCCAAGCGGCTGGCGCTGCAGCGCCCCGAGGGCATCTCCATGGCGTTCGCCCCGGCGCTGGACCGGATCGCGACGCTGTCGCGGCCGGTCATCTGGCTGCTGTCCAAGAGCACCGACCTGGTCGTGCGGATGCTCGGCGGTGACCCGATGTCGCAGCGCGAGACCATCACGGAGGAGGAGCTGCGCGACATGGTGGCGGCGCACGAGTCGCTGACCAAGGACGAGCGCAAGCTCATCGACGACGTCTTCGCCGCCGGTGAGCGCCAGCTGCGCGAGGTCATGCTGCCGCGCACGGAGGTGGCCTTCCTCGACGCCGGCATGACCCTGAGCCGCGCGCTCAAGGAGACCTCCGACCAGCCGCACTCGCGCTACCCCGTCGCCGGCACGTCCCAGGACGACGTCATCGGCTTCCTGCACGTGCGCGACCTCATGGTGCCCGCGAGCAACGCGCGGGGGCTGCGGGTCGCCGACGTGGTGCGCGAGGTCAAGATGCTGCCCGCCAGCAAGCGGGTGCTCCCGGCGATGTCGGAGATGCGCCGCGAGGGCCACCACATGGCCATCGTGGTCGACGAGTACGGCGGCACCGCAGGCATCGTCACGCTCGAGGACCTCATCGAGGAGGTCATCGGCGACATCCGCGACGAGTACGACGTCGACGAGGGTGACCCGCTGGAGTTCCGGGGTGGCGAGGTCGAGGCCGACGGACTGCTGCACCTCGACGAGGTCCGCACGGTCACGGGGGTCTCGCTGCCCGAGGGGCCGTACGAGACGCTCGCGGGCTTCGTCATGGCCACCCTGGGGCACGTGCCGCGGCAGGGGGAGGCCGTCGAGGTCGACGGTCACCGCCTCGAGGTCAGCGAGCTCGACGGGCGGCGCATCTCGCGCGTCCGCGTCACACCGCTCGAGTCGCCCGAGCTCGAGGAGAGCGCATGAGCGCCGCCGTCCGCAGCTCGGTCACCGTCTCCGGCACCGTCGAGCAGGTCTTCGCCGTGCTCACGTCCGAGGGCTGGGTGGCCACCAGGGCCGAGCGCTTCGCGGACGGCTCGACGGTCCTGCGGCGCGAGCAGCGCCCCGGGAGCGGGCTGCTGCTGGCGGTCCGTCGCGAGCTGCCCGCAGGCGCCCCCGGCTTCCTGACCCGGCTGCTGCCCCAGGACGCGGCGGTGGTGCAGACCGACGAGTGGGCGCCGGCCGACGCCTCCGGGGCGCGCTCGGGGACCTGGCGGGTCGAGATCTCCGGCGCCCCGGCCCGGCTGGGTGGCACCATGCGGCTCGACCCGGTCGCGGACGGCGGCGCGCCGGTCACGGCCTACGCCCTCGAGGGGCAGGCCAAGGTGTCCGTGCCGCTCGTCGGCGGCAAGGCCGAGGCGTACATCGCCGACATGGTCCAGCGGCTGGCCGCCCGGGAAGGTGTGCTGCTCGCGGAGGCCCTGCGCGGCGGGTAGTCAGGGCGGCAGGTAGTCAGGGCGGCGGGTCGTCAGGGCCGCACGAGCGACCGGGCCAGGGCGCCGACGAGCGGGGCGGTGATCAGGCCCCGGCCCAGCCCGAGCTCGACGAGGGCCGACATCGCCCGCGGGGAGCGGGCGCCGGCGGCGACGCCCGCGTCCACGAGGTGGGGGCGGGCCGTGAGCCGCGCCAGCAGCGTGGTGTGCCGCAGGTGCCGGCCGAGCTCCTCCCGCACCGCCCGCGCGTACGCCCGGCCGGGATCGTCCCCGCCCACGGCGGCGGCGCCGGCGAGCCGGCCGGACAGCAGGGCGTAGAAGATCCCCTCACCGGTCAGCGGGTTGACCAGCGACAGGGCGTCGCCGGCCAGCAGCACCCGTCCGGCCAGGAGCCGCGGTCGGGACGTCGACAGCGGGAGGTGGGCGCTGACCAGCCGCTCGGCCTGCACCCCGGGCAGCAGCTCGGCCAGGCGGCCGTGCAGCTCGGCGCGCCCGCCGCGCGGCGCCGCCCGCAGGCTCGGCAGCAGCATGCCGAAACCGACGTTGGCCGTGCCGTCACCCGCCGCGAAGGACCAGGCGTACGCCGGCCAGTCCTGCGCGGTCATGACGATGCGCTGCTCCGGCTCGCCGGACGGCGCCGCGGCGTAGCCGCGCACCGCGACGGCCATCGCTGCGTCGGGCTGCCTCCGGGCCCCGCTGCGACGGCGCACCACGCCGTTGACCCCGTCGGCGCCGACCACCACCCGCGCGTGCAGGTCACCGTCGAGCACCACCCCGTCGGGGCGGACCGCGAGCCGCCGGACGGTGCGGCGCTGCAGGACCGCTCCTCGGCGCACGGCCGCCTCGACCAGCCGCGCGTCGAAGACGGTGCGGGGGACGACGTGGTCGGGACGGGCCAGCGTGGTCGCGACCTGCCCGCCGCCCGGCGACACGATCCGCAACCGCCGCACCGGGACCCGGTCGGCGAGCACCTCCGCGACGCCCAGCCGCGCCAGCTCGTCGAGCGCCTGCGGGGCGATGCCGTCGCCGCAGGACTTGTCGCGCGGGAAGTCGGCGCGGTCCAGCAGCAGCACGCGGGCGTCGGGACGGGTCCGCAGGGCCGACATCGCCGCCGCCGTGCCGGCCGGTCCGGCGCCCACGACCACGACGTCCCAGGTGTCCTGCACGCCTGACAGGATGGAGCACATGTCCGAGTCCCGCCCTTCTGCCCTCCCGCGCGTCCTGTCCGGCATCCGCCCGACGGGGGCGGGCTTCCACCTGGGCAACTACCTGGGCGCCGTGCGCCACTGGGCGGCCATGCAGGACGAGGCGGAGTGCTTCTTCTTCCTGGCCGACCTGCACGCGCTGACCGAGCTGCCCGACCCCGCGCACCTGCGCGCGCGCACCCGGTCGTCGGCCGCGGAGCTGCTGGCGATGGGGGTCGACCCGGCCCGCAGCGCGGTCTTCGCCCAGTCGCACCTGCCGGCGCACGCGGAGCTGGCCTGGGTGCTGGGGTGCCTCACCGGCTTCGGCGAGGCCAGCCGGATGACGCAGTTCAAGGAGAAGGGCGCCTCGGCGTCCTCCGGCGCCTCCGTCGGCCTGTTCACCTACCCGGTGCTGCAGGCGGCCGACATCCTGATGTACCAGGCGCACGCCGTGCCGATCGGCGAGGACCAGCGCCAGCACCTCGAGCTCACCCGCGACCTGGCCCAGCGCTTCAACGCGCGGTACGGCGAGACGTTCGTGGTGCCGGGCCCGTACGTCGGCACGACCGGCGCGCGCATCAAGGACCTGCAGGACCCGGCCCGCAAGATGAGCAAGACGCTCGGCGGTCACGGCACCCTGTGGGTGCTCGACGAGCCGCGCCTGCTCACCAAGAAGGTGAAGAGCGCCGTCACGGACACCGGCCGGGAGGTCGTCTTCGACGCCGAGCGCAAGCCCGGCATCAGCAACCTCCTGACCGTCCTCGCGGTGTCCACCGGCACGTCCGTGGACGCCGTGCAGGGGCAGTTCGACGGGCGGGGCTACGGCGACTTCAAGGTCGCGGTGGCCGAGGCGGTGGTCGAGCTGTTCGCGCCGATCCGGGCCCGCTACGACGAGCTCATGGCCGATCCGGCCGAGCTCGACCGCGTGCTGGCCGCCGGTGCGGCCCGCGCCGGAGAGGTGGCTGCCGCCACGATGGCGTCGGTGCGCGAGCGGATCGGGCTGCTCACCCCGCAGGCTCTCGACGGAGCGGCTGCGAGGAGCCGAGGCTGATGGCGCGCCGCGACATCGGTGTCGCGATCGGCCTGCCGGAGCCCTGGACGAGCGAGCTGCAGGGCTGGCGGGAGCGGCTGGGAGACCCCAACGCGGCGGCGATCCCGCCGCACGTGACGCTGCTCCCGCCCACGGAGCTCGCGGACGCGGCGCTCGGCGCGGTGGAGGAGCACCTGCGGGCCCTGGCCGCCGAGGAGCCGGTCTTCTCGATGGTCCTGCGCGGGTCGGCGACCTTCCGCCCGGTGTCGCCGGTGGTGTTCGTGCCGGTCGTGAAGGGCCTCGCCGACTGCGAGCGCCTGGAGGCCAAGGTCCGCTCCGGACCGCTGCACCGCCCGCTGCGCTTCCCGTACCACCCGCACGTCACGGTGGCGCACGACCTGGACGAGGACGCGCTCGACCGGGCCTTCGACGAGCTCGCGCACTACGAGGCGACGTTCCCGGTCTGGGGCTTCACGCTCTTCGAGAAGGACCGCGGCGGGGTGTGGCGGCCGCAGCGCGACTTCACGTTCGGCGCCGGTGGCCTGCCGGGGCCGCTCGAGGCGAGCGGTCACCGCGCGGCGCCCGCTCCCGGACCGTGACCGGGCGTCCACGTCACCGGATGATCACAGTGCGCGTGCCCCCGGAGGCGTCCGGGTAGGGCCGCCCCATGGCGTCTCCCAAAGCCCTCCTCGCCACTGCGCGGGACAAGCGGCCGGCCCTCGACCACCTGATCCGCGCCTTCGGCCGCTACACGGCCGACGCCGGGGACCGGCAGGCTGCTTCGGTCACCTTCTTCGGCTTCCTGTCCTTCTTCCCGATCCTCGCCCTCGCGACGTCCGTGCTGTCGTACGCCCTGGGCGACGAGGCCGTCGGCACGGTCGTGGAGCAGGTGAACTCCTACGCCCCCGGTCTGGCCGAGCAGCTCGGGCTGGAGGAGATCCTCACCAACAACCGCAAGGCCGGCGCCGCCGGGCTCGTCGGCCTGGCCGGGCTGCTCTACTCCGGCCTCGGCTGGGTCGACGCGCTGCGCGAGGCGGTGCGGGCGATCTGGCACCACAACGTCAAGGAGGGCAACTTCCTGGTCAAGAAGGCCAAGGACATCCTCATCCTGCTCGGCCTCGGCGTGACGGTGCTGCTGTCGATCGGCATCTCGGCGGCCACCGGTGCGTTCTCGGACTTCGCGCTCGAGCAGCTCGGCCTGGCCGAGAGCACGGTGGCCAACGTGCTGACCCTCGTCGTGGGTCTGGCGCTCGGTCTGCTCACCAGCACCGGCATCTTCCTGTTCCTGTTCTGGCGGCTGCCCAAGGTGCAGTCGCCGTTCCGCCAGGTCCTCAAGGGCGCTCTGCTGGCGGGGGTGCTGTTCGAGGTCCTCAAGCGCGTCGGGGCCCTCTACATCGAGCGCACCACCGAGAACCCGCTGTACGGCAGCTTCGCCGTCATCGTCGGGCTGCTCGTGTGGATCAACATCGTGTCGCGGATGCTGCTGATCGTCGCCGCGTGGACGGTCACCGCCCCCTACGACTCCGACATCGAGCCCTCCGGCACGGCCAACGCCGCCGCGGCGCAGAAGGCCGGCATCCCCACCGAGTTCGCCGACAACGACCCGGACGACCCGCCCACCCTGCAGGAGGACGGCGCCCCGAGCCCGCTGGCCGCTGCGATCCAGGGCCAGACCCCCTCGCAGGACGTCGCCGAGGGACGGGGCTCCGCCAGCGAGCCCCAGGACCGGGGCGGACGGCGCGTCGAGGCGCTCAAGGGCGACGGCGACGACGACCAGCCGCGACCCGGCGCCCGCCGGACCGGAGGCGGAGGCGGTACGGCGACTCTGACCCGGCCGGCGCCGGCCGGTCCGCAGGCGCCGAGCCGGGCCGAGGTCGCGGTGCGGCAGGCGGCGCAGTTCACCGCCGGCGCTCTCGGCATGGGCGTCATGGCGGTCCTCGTCTACGTGCTGCGCACGCTGCGGGACGTGGTCCGGCGGTAGCTACCGGGGGGTGCGCCTGCGCTCGACGGGTCGGCGCGCCGCCGGCAGCCGCGCTGCCGGTGCGC
>CADCUE010000060.1 GCA_902805805.1 uncultured Frankineae bacterium
CCCGAAGATGAAGCGCTTCATCTTCACCGAGCGCAACGGCATCTACATCATCGACCTGACCCAGACCCTGGGCTACATCGACCGCGCCTACGACTTCGTCAAGGAGACGGTCGCCCACGGCGGGACGGTCATGTTCGTCGGCACCAAGCGCCAGGCGCAGGAGCCGATCGCCGAGCAGGCGACCCGCGTCGGCATGCCGTTCGTCACCGAGCGGTGGCTCGGCGGCATGCTCACCAACTTCCAGACCGTCTACAAGCGGCTGCAGCGCCTCAAGGAGCTCGAGCTCATCGAGGCGACCGGCGGTCAGACGGTCCTCACGAAGAAGGAGGCGCTCGTCCTGTCCCGCGAGCGCATCAAGCTGCAGCGCACCCTCGGCGGCATCCGCGAGATGACGCGCACCCCGAGCGCGATCTGGGTCGTGGACACCAACAAGGAGCACCTGGCCGTCAACGAGGCCCGCAAGCTCGGCATCCCGGTCGTGGCGATCCTCGACACCAACTGCGACCCCGACGTCGTGGACTACAAGATCCCCGGCAACGACGACGCCATCCGCTCCATCGGCACGCTGACCCGGGTCATCGCCGACGCCGTGGCCGAGGGCCTGATGGCCCGCGCCGGTGCCAACGCCAGCGCCGACAGCAAGCCCGAGGCGGGCCAGCTGGCCGGCGACGAGCCGCTGCCCGAGTGGGAGAAGGAGCTGCTGGCCCCCGCCGGCACCGCCTCCGACGCCGCGCCCGCGCCCGTCGCTGCCGACCCCGTCGCCGCCCCGGTCGAGGCCGTCCCGGCCGCCGCTCCCGCGCAGTAGTTCCTCCCCGTACGAACGGGCGGTGCCGGGGGCGACCCCTCCGGCGCCGCCCGTCGCACGCCAACCCCACAGGAGAAGACATGGCTTCCATCACCGCCGCGGACATCAAGAAGCTCCGCGAGGCCACCGGCGCGGGCATGACCGACTGCAAGAACGCGCTCGTCGAGGCCGACGGCGACTACGACAAGGCCGTCGAGCAGCTGCGCATCAAGGGCCTGAAGGGCGTCGCCAAGCGCGAGGGCCGCGCGGCCAGCAACGGCCTGGTCATCGCCAAGCTCGACGGCACGACCAAGGGCACGCTGCTCGAGCTCAACTGCGAGACCGACTTCGTCGCGAAGAGCCCGAAGTTCACCGAGCTGGCCCAGTCGGTCGCCGACGCCGCCTTCGGCAGCAACGACGTGACCTCGCTGTCGTCGGTCGAGGTCGACGGCAAGCCGCTGTCCGAGGTGCTGACCGACGCGAACGCCTCGATGGGCGAGAAGATCGAGGTCCGCCGGGTCGCGACCTTCGAGGGCGCGTTCGTCGCGAGCTACCTGCACCGCACCAACCCCGACCTCCCGCCGCAGCTCGGCGTGCTCGTCGAGCTGACCGGTGAGAACGCCGAGGTGGCCAAGGACGTCGCGCAGCACATCGCGGCCTTCGCCCCGACCTACGTCTCCCGCGCCGAGGTCCCCGAGGACGTCGTGGCCAAGGAGCGCGAGATCGCCGAGGCCACGGCCAAGGAGGAGGGCAAGCCCGAGGCCGCGCTGCCCAAGATCGTCGAGGGTCGCGTGAACGGCTTCTTCAAGGACGCCGTCCTGCTCGAGCAGGCCTTCGCCAAGGACAACAAGAAGACCGTGGGCAAGGTGCTCGACGAGGCCGGTGTGCAGCTGACCGGCTTCGTCCGCTTCAAGGTCGGGCAGGCCTAGCCCAGTACGTTCACCTCGCCCGCACACCCGACGCAGGAGGCCGCCACCCGTGAGCACCGACAGGGAGGCGGCCTCTGCGTCGTCGGAGGACCAGGGGGGCTACCGGCGGGTGCTGCTCAAGCTGTCCGGTGAGGTCTTCGGCGGCGGAGCGGTCGGGCTCGACCTCGACGTCGTGGCGGACATCGCCCGGCAGGTCCGCGACGTCGTCAACAGCGGCGTGCAGGTCGCGATCGTCGTCGGCGGCGGCAACTTCTTCCGCGGCGCCGAGATCGCCCAGCGCGGCATGGACCGGTCCCGCGCCGACTACATGGGCATGCTCGGCACGGTCATGAACTGCCTGGCCCTGCAGGACCTGCTGGAGCAGGCCGGCGTCGACACCCGCGTGCAGACGGCGATCACCATGGGCCAGGTCGCGGAGCCGTACATCCCGCGCCGGGCCATGCGGCACCTCGACAAGGGCCGCGTCGTCATCTTCGGCGCCGGCGCCGGCATGCCGTTCTTCTCGACCGACACGGTCGCCGCGCAGCGCGCCCTCGAGATCGGCTGCCAGGCGCTGCTCATGGCCAAGTCGATCGACGGGGTCTACGACAGCGACCCGCGGGCCAACCCCGACGCGGTCAAGTTCGACACGGTGACCTACGCCGAGGTGCTGTCGCGCGGGCTCAAGGTCGCCGACGCCGCAGCGTTCAGCCTGTGCATGGAGAACTCCCTGCCGATCGTCGTGTTCGCGCTGCAGGAGGACGGCAACATCGGTCGTGCGGTGCGCGGAGAGAAGATCGGCACCCTCGTGAGCGGAGCAGAGCAGTGATCGACGAGACCCTCCTCGACGCCGAGGAGAAGATGGAGAAGGCCGTCTCCGTCGCCAAGGACGACTTCGGTGGCATCCGCACCGGCCGCGCCACGCCGCAGATGTTCGCCAAGATCGTCGTGGACTACTACGGCGCGATGACGCCCATCAACCAGCTGTCGTCGCTGACGGTGCCCGAGCCCCGGATGGCGGTGATCAGCCCGTACGACAAGAGCTCGCTCGGCGTCATCGAGCGCGCCATCCGCGACTCGGACCTCGGTGTCAACCCGACCAACGACGGCAGCATCATCCGCATCGTCTTCCCGCAGCTCACCGAGGAACGGCGCCGCGAGTTCATCAAGGTCGCGCGCAGCAAGGCGGAGGACGCGCGGGTGTCCATCCGCAACATCCGCCGCAAGGCCAAGGAGGAGCTCGACCGCCTGGTCAAGGACGGCGAGACCGGCGAGGACGAGGTGACCCGGGCGGAGAAGGAGCTCGAGAAGACCACCGCGCAGTACGTCGCGCACGTCGACGAGCTGCTGCGGCACAAGGAAGCCGAGCTGCTCGAGGTGTGAGCGAGGACTTCATCGCTGCCCTCGACACCGCCCCCTCACCGCCCGAAGGGGCGCCCGGCAAGCGCGCCCCCGGTCGGGCCGGCCGCAACCTGCCCGCGGCCATCGGCGTCGGCGTCGGACTGGGGGCGCTGGTCGCCGTCCCGCTGTTCTCGCCGTACCGGTGGGTGTTCGTGGCGGTCGTGGCCGCGGCGGTGGCGCTCGGCGTCTACGAGGTGGTCAGCGCGCTGCGCCGGCTGGGGGCCCGGCCGCCGATGGTCCCGCTGGTGCTCGGCGGGGTCGCCATGGTGGCGCTGGCCTACCTCGAGGGCCCGGACGCGCTGTTCCTCGCGCTGGTGCTCACCGTGCTCGCCTGCCTGGCCTGGCGGCTGGCCGACCCGGCGGAGGGCTTCCTGCGCGACGTCGCGGCGTCGACGTTCACGGCGACCTACGTCCCGTTCCTGGCCGGCTTCGCCGCGCTGCTGGCGGTGCCGGACGACGGACCGCGGCGGGTGACGGCCTTCATCGCCGTGGTCGTCTGCAGCGACACCGGCGGCTACGTGGCCGGGGTGCTGCTCGGCAAGCACCCCATGGCCCCGACCGTCTCGCCCAAGAAGTCGTGGGAGGGCTTCGCCGGCTCGCTGCTCGCGTGCGCCGTGGCGGGGGCCGTGCTCTTCCCGACGCTGTTCGGCGCCTCGCCGCTGCTGGGCGTCGTCTACGGCCTCGCCGTGGTCGGCGCGGCCACGCTCGGCGACCTCGGCGAGTCGATGGTCAAGCGCGACATCGGCATCAAGGACATGGGCACGCTGCTGCCGGGCCACGGCGGGATCATGGACCGCCTGGACTCGCTGCTGCCGACCGCGCCCGTGGCGTACGTCCTGCTGACGGCGTTCCTGCCGTACCCGTAGGGAAGGTCTCGGCGTCCGCGGGCGCTGAACCCTGCGTGCCCACGCCCCTGCCCCTCGTCTTCGACGCGCCCAAGCGCTCCCTGCCGCCCCGTCACCTCGCCGACCTCGACGTCGCCGGCCGGCGGGCCGCGGTGGTCGAGCTCGGCGAGAAGGCCTTCCGCGCCGAGCAGCTGTCCCGGCACTACTTCGCCGGTCACCTGCCCGAGCAGATGACCGACCTCGCCGCACCGGTCCGCGCCAAGCTCGGCGCCTCGCTGCTGCCGCCGCTGCTGGACCCGGTGCGCACGATCGACTGCGACGAGGGCGCCACCGAGAAGACGCTGTGGCGCGGCCACGACGGCACGCTCGTGGAGTCGGTGCTCATGCGCTACCCCGACCGCACGACCGTCTGCGTGAGCAGCCAGGCCGGCTGCGGCATGGCCTGCCCGTTCTGCGCCACCGGGCAGGCCGGGCTGACCCGCAACCTGTCGACCGCCGAGATCGTCGAGCAGGTGGTGGCTGCCTCGCGCACGGAGTCGGCGCGGGGCGGACGCGTCAGCAACGTCGTCTTCATGGGCATGGGGGAGCCGCTCGCCAACTACAAGCGCGTCGTCGACGCGGTGCGCCGGATCACCGAGCCCGCGCCGCACGGCATCGGGATCGGCCAGCGCAGCGTCGTGGTCTCGACCGTCGGGCTGGTGCCCGCGATGCGCAGGCTCACCGACGAGGGCCTGCAGGTCACGCTGGCGCTGTCGCTGCACGCCCCCGACGACGAGCTGCGCGACACGCTGGTCCCGGTCAACACCCGCTGGCCGGTGCGCGAGGTGCTCGAGGCGGCGTTCGGCTACACCCGCCGGACGGGCCGGCGCCTGTCGATCGAGTACGCGCTGATCCGCGACGTGAACGACCAGCCGTGGCGGGCCGACCTGCTGGCCAAGCGGCTGGCCGGCAAGCTGGTGCACGTCAACCTCATCCCGCTCAACCCGACGCCGGGCTCGCAGTGGGACGCCTCGCCGAAGGCGGCCGAGCAGGAGTTCGTGCGGCGGCTGCGCGCCGGCGGCGTCAACGCCACCGTCCGCGACACCCGCGGCCGCGAGATCGCCGGCGCCTGCGGCCAGCTGTCCGCCGCGGAGGGGTAGCCGGCGAGGGTCGGCGGCCTGGTGTCGCCCGAGGCGCGGCGGGTGGGGCCGCGCGCGCGGATGTGGCGATCTCTCCTGTGTGGGCCGGCCGGTGTATCGCCACTTCTGGGGGTTCTGCGCCTGGTGTCGGGC
>CADCUE010000061.1 GCA_902805805.1 uncultured Frankineae bacterium
GAGGCGCTTGCCCTTGGCCGCGGTACGCGCGGGCGGCTGCGGCGTACCGCTGTGCAGGGGAAGCCGTCGCCGGGGGCGGGTGGTGACGGGCTCAGGTCAGCGGCTCGCCGCGCTCGAGGGCGGCGATCATGTCGAGGCGCCGCGCGTGCACGCCCCCCTTGAACGGCGTGCTGAGCCAGGTCGCGAGCAGCTGCTCCGCCAGCTCGGCCGAGACCACCTTGGCGCCGAGGACCAGCACGTTCGCGTCGTTGTTGCCGCCCGCGATCTCGGCGCCCCAGGTGCTGTGGCACAGGACGGCGCGGATGCCACGCACCTTGTTGCAGGCGATCGTCTCGCCCGACCCGCCGCCGCCGACGACGACGGCCCGGTCGACGGCCCCCGCGACGACGCGCGCGCAGACCGCAGCGCACAGCGGCGGGTAGTCGACCACCTCGTGCTCGTCGTGCGTGCCGTGGTCCTCCACCTCGTGGCCGGCGGCGGTGAGCCAGGCGACCAGCCGGGTCTTGTGGGCGACCCCGTTGTGGTCGGCCGCGATCGCGACCCGCATCAGCCGACCAGGTCCGCGGTGCCGGGCGCGAACACGTCCTCCAGCGCCACCGGCCGTCGCAGGATCCCCTGGTCGACGGCCGAGCGGAGCAGGTCCTCCAGCACCGCCCGGTTGGGCGGCAGGCCGTACGGCAGCGGATCCGCGCCCGTCACCTCGAGCACCCGGCGGTGCGTCGCGTCGGCCGGGGTGCTGCCGGCGCCGGCCACCAGCTCGTCGACGTAGAGCCGCTTGGCCCGGGCAAAGGCGTCGAAGACCTCTGCGGCCAGCTCCGGCCGGGCCTGCAGCAGCTCGTCCTTGACCACCACGAGGTGGTTGATCGGCCAGTGGCCGCGCTCCCGCAGGGCGGACAGGCCGGCCGCCTGCGGGTCCGGGAGCAGCGGGACGACGTCCGGGGCGTCCAGGTCGGCCCCGACGACCGCGGCCAGGTCCCCGCTGCGCAGCAGCGCCTCCAGCGACTGCCCCTCCGGCGCGGGCACGACGTTGCTCGGCGGTCGGTACTGCGCGACGTGCTCGTCGCCCGACAGCACCCACGTCACCGCCGACAGGTCGACGCCGTGCTCCTCGGCCAGGACGGCGCGCGCCCACACGCCGGTCGTGACGGTGTAACCGCGGTTCACGCCGACGCGGCGGCCCTCGAGATCGCCCGGGCTCGTGATGCCGGAGCCCGCCAGGACCTGCACGGCGCCGTGGTGGAAGGCCCGGACGAGGAAGACGGGCAGCGCCTTGAAGCGCACCCCGTGCTCCTGAGCGACGAGGCAGGTCGTCAGCGCCATCTCGCAGACGTCGAACTCCAGACCGCGCACCATGCGGCGGAAGCCCTGCACCAGGACGGGGACGTCGACGAAGTCGAACCCGAACCCGTCGGGCACGACGCGGCCGTCCTTCAGCGCGGCGTTGGCGCCCGTCGTGCGGGTCACGGTCGTCAGCAGCGGTCCGGGCATGTCCACCTCGTCGCGTCGGCGGCCGTCGCGGCGGGCACCGGACGACTCCATGGTCTTACCATCAGACCATCCATTAGGGTGCGCCGAAGTCCCCGATGCGAGGAGCAGCGATGGCAGAGCAGGTGCTGGCGGCGGTCAGGACCGGTCCCGGTCGGACCGAGATGCGCGAGCTGCCGCTGCCGGACGTGCCGGACGACGGCGCCCTGCTCAAGGTCGAGGTCGCCGGCATCTGCGGCACCGACGTCAAGATGTACGCCAGGCCGCCCTTCGCCGAGCCCGTGATCATGGGACACGAGAACGTCGGGACCATCGCCCGGGCCGGCAAGGGCTTCCTCGAGCGCAAGGGACTGCAGGAGGGGGACCGCGTCTTCGTCGAGCACTACGTCGGCTGCTTCCACTGCGCGTGGTGCCACGCCGGGGAGTACCGCCACTGCGAGCTGACCGACTGGCGCACCAACCCGGACGCCCGCCGCTACGGCTACACCTCGTCGGAGAACCCCGGCAGGCTGTGGGGCGGCTTCGCGCAGTACATGTACCTGCCGTGGAACTCCGTGACGCACAAGGTGCCGGACGGGGTCTCCGCCGAGCTCGCGGGCCTGGTCACCCCGCTGTCCAACGGCATCGAGTGGGCCCTGAACGCCGGAGGCGTCGGGTACGCCTCGACCGTGCTCATCCAGGGGCCGGGGCAGCAGGGCCTGTCGCAGGTCGTCGCGAGCAAGCAGGCCGGCGCCTCGCTGATCGTGGTCACCGGCACCACGCGCGACGCGCCACGCCTGGCCCTCGCGCAGGAGCTGGGCGCCGACGCGGTCATCGACGTGCAGGCGGAGGACCCGCTCGCGCGCGTTCTCGAGCTCACGGCCGGTCGAGGCGTCGACGTGGTGCTCGACTGCACGTCCGGTGCCGGCACGGCCCCGGTGCTCCTCGGCATCGACGCGCTCAAGCGGCGCGAGGGGGTCATGGTCACGCAAGGGGAGCTGGCCGCCTTCCCGGACTTCCCGCTCAAGAAGATGACCGAGAAGTGCATCGCCCTCAAGAGCGCGCGGGGCCACGGCTACCGCGCCGTGGAGCTCGCGCTCGACCAGCTCGCCTCCGGGCGCTTCCCGCTCGAGCGGCTCGCGACGCACCGCTTCCCGCTCGAGGACGTCGACCGCGCGATCCGCATCCTCGCGGGCGAGACCGAGGACGACGCCATCCACATCTCCCTGCTGCCCTGGGGCGTGCCTGCGTGAGCATCGTCGTCCGCAACGTCCAGCGCACCGACCGCGCCGTCGTGGACGGCCTCGCGGCCTGCGGCGTCTCCACCGTCCACGAGGCGCAGGGCCGCACCGGGCTGGTCGACCCGGCGCTGCGTCCGGTGTGGCCCGGGGCCCGGGTCGCCGGCACCGCCGTCACCGTCAGCGTGGCCCCCGGCGACAACTGGATGCTGCACGTGGCCGTCGAGCAGTGCTCGGAGGGCGACCTGCTCGTGGTGGCGCCCACCTCCCCGTCCGAGGCGGGGTACTTCGGCGACCTGCTGGCGACCGCGCTGCGAGCGCGCGGCGTGCGCGGGCTCGTCATCGACGCCGGCTGTCGTGACGTCGCGGACCTGCAGCGCATGGCCTTCCCGGTGTGGGCGCGCCACGTGTCGGCCTTCGGCACCGTGAAGGAGACGCTCGGCAGCGTCAACGTGTCCCTGGTCTGCGCCGGCCAGCTGGTCCGGCCCGGTGACGTCGTCGTCGCCGACGACGACGGGGTGGTCGTCGTGCCGCGGGTGCAGGCCCCGCGCGTGCTCGAGGCCGCTCGGACCCGCGAGGCCAAGGAGGCGGCCGTGCGCGAGCGCTACCGCAACGGCGAGCTCAGCCTCGACGTGCACGGGATGCGCGAGCGGCTGGCCCGCAAGGGACTGACCTACGTCGACGAGGAGCCGTCTGCGTGATCATCGACATCCACGGCCACTACACGACCGAGCCACCGCAGCTGGCGGCGTTCCGCTCCGCCCAGCTGGCCCGGCTCGAGGACCCGTCGCTGCCCGAGCCGGAGCCGCCCGTGGTGTCGGACGACGCCGTGCGGGCCAGCATCGAGCCGCACCAGCTGCGGGTCCTGCGCGAGCGCGGCGGCGACCTGATGGTCTTCTCGCCGCGCGCGTCGGCCATGGGGCACCACGTGCCCGACCCGGCGACCGCCCGTGCCTGGGCGGCGGCCAGCAACGACCTCGTCGCCCGCGTCGTGACGCTGTTCCCCGAGCACTTCGTCGGCGCCTGCCAGCTGCCGCAGGCACCCGGCGGGTCGCTCGACGACGCGGTCGCCGAGCTCCACCGGTGCGTCGAGGAGCTCGGCTTCGTCGGCTGCAACCTCAACCCCGACCCGTCCGGAGGCCACTGGACGTCGCCGCCGCTGACGGACGCGTACTGGTCGCCGCTGTACGAAGCGCTCGTCGAGCTCGACGTGCCGGCCATGGTGCACGTGTCCGGGTCCTGCAACCCGGCGTTCCACGCGCTCGGCGCGCACTACCTCAACGCCGACACCACGGCGTTCATGCAGCTGCTCGAGGGCGACCTGTTCGAGCGCTTCCCGACGCTGCGGCTGGTCGTCCCGCACGGCGGCGGGGCGGTGCCCTACCACTGGGGGCGCTACCGCGGGCTCGCCGCGCGCAACGGCTGGGCCGACCCGTCCGCGCTGCTCGGCAACGTCTTCTTCGACACCTGCGTCTACTCCCAACCCGGCATCGACCTGCTGCACCGCGTCGTGCCCGAGGACAACGTGCTGTTCGCCTCGGAGATGCTCGGCGCGGTGCGCGGCGCCGACCCGGAGACGGGCATCGAGTGGGACGACACCAAGCGCTACGTCGACGCCGCCGACCTCACCGACGCGCAGCGCCGGAAGGTCTTCGAGACCAACGCGCGACGCGTCTTCCCGCGCCTGGACGCCCTGCTCGCGGCCGCGGGGCGATGACCGTGGCGCGCCTGCCGCTGACCTTCGCGTGCGGGGACTACGACCGCACCCGCGCTCTCGAGGAGGGCACGATCCGCCCGGACGGCATCGAGCTGACCTACCTGCGCCTGCCGGTGGAGGAGACGTTCTTCCGGATGATGCGCCACCGCGAGTTCGAGGTCGCGGAGATGTCGCTGTCGTCGTACGTCATGTCGCTGCACACCGAGGAGCGGCCGTTCGTCGCGATCCCGGTCTTCACCTCCCGCTCGTTCCGGCACGGCGGCATCTACTGCCACGCCGGCGCCGGGATCGAGCGCCCCGAAGACCTGCGCGGCAAGCTCGTCGGCACGCCGGAGTACCAGGTCAGCGCGGGCGTGTGGATCCGCGGGATCCTCGCCGACGAGCACCACGTGCCGGTCGACTCCGTCCGCTACGTGACGGGCGGTCAGGAGACCCCCGGCCGCATCGAGAAGGCTCCGCTGCGGCTCTCGACCGACGTGGACATCTCCCGCATCCGCCCGGACCAGACGCTGTCGGCCATGCTCGCCGAAGGGGAGATCGACGCTCTCTACAGCCCACGCATCCCGTCGCCCTTCGCGGCGCGCGACCCGCGGGTCCGGCGGGTCTTCCCCGACGTCGTCGCGGCGGAGAAGGACTGGTTCGCCGCCACCGGCATCTTCCCGATCATGCACGTGGTCGTGATCCGCCGGGACGTGTACGAGCGGCACCGCTGGGTGGCCCAGTCGCTGTACAAGGCGGCGCTGCTCGCCAAGCAGGAGGCGATGGCAGGTCTGTACGACTCCTCGGCGCTGCGGTTCATGCTGCCGTGGCTCAACCAGGACCTCGAGACCGCGCGCGAGGTCCTCGGCGACGACTACTGGTCGTACGGGCTGCCGGCCGACCACCACACGCTCTCGACGTTCCTGCGCTACCACGAGGAGCAGGGGCTGTCGCCCCGCCGGCTGGCTCCCGAGGAGCTCTTCGCGCCGGAGTCCACCGAGTCGGCGGTCGTCTGACGGTCAGGCGGACGCCTCGGCCAGCACCGCCTTGAGCGGGACCTGCGCGTCGGCCGTGCGGTCCGCCGGAAGGTTGACCCCTGCGGTCAGGGCCTTGCGCACGGCCAGGTAGTCGACGGTGGAGTTGACGGCGTCGACCGCGATCAGCTCCTCGCCGGCGTAGTAGAGGACCGAGAAGCGCTCGCGATCGGGCTCGCCGCGCACGACCGTCCGGTCGTAGCCGTACGACAGACCGGCGATCTGCAGCCGCAGGTCGCCCTGGTTGGACCAGAACCACGGCACCGTCCGGACCTGCGCCGGTCGTCCCAGCAGCGTCGCCGCAGCGACGGTCCCCTGCGCGACGGCGTTCTGCACCGACTCGAGGCGCACCCGGCCCTGTCCTGTCATGGGGTGCGGCAGGACGGTGCAGTCGCCGGCGGCGACGACGGCCGGGTCGCTCGTGCGGGCGACGGCGTCGACCACGATCCCGCCGTCGCACGACAGGCCCAGCTGCTCGGCGAGCTCGGTGCGCGGGACGACGCCGATCCCGACCACGACGACGTCCGCCGGCAGCTCGCGGCCGTCGGCGAGCAGCACCCCGGTCACCCGGCGACCGTCCCCGCGCAGGCCCGCCACGGTGGCCGACAGCAGCACCGTGGTGCCGCGGCGCTCGTGCGCGCGCCGGTAGAACTCCGAGACCACGGGCGCGACGGCGCGCGGGATGAGCCGGTCGGCCGCCTCCACGACGGTGACCGCGAGCCCCCGGTCACGTGCCACCGCCGCAGCCTCCAGCCCGATGAAGCCGCCGCCGACCACGACGACGGACGAGCCGGCGGTGAGCAGCGAGCGCAGGCGCTGCGCGTCGTCGACGTCGCGAAGGCAGCAGACGCCGTCGAGGTCGGCGCCGGGAACGGTCAGCCGGCGCGGCCGGGCGCCGACGGTGAGCGCGAGGCGGTCGAACACCAGCTCACGTCCGGTCGAGGTCGTCGCCGTCCCCGCGCCCGCACCGGACATGGCCAGGCCGGTCACCCGCTCCCCGCAGACGAGGTCGATGCCCGCGTCGGCGTAGAACGCGGGCGTGCGGAACGCGAGAGCGTCGGAGCCCGGCGCTCCGGCGAGGTACTCCTTGGACAGGGGCGGTCGCGCGTAGGGAGGCAGCGGCTCCGCACCGACCATGGTGATCGGCGCCCGGTCGCCGAGCTCGCGGAGCGTGACGGCGAGCTGCAGGCCGGCCTGGCTGGCCCCGACGACCAGGGTGCCCGAGCCGGAGGAGGGGGTGTCGAGCACGGCGCCTCCCAGGACGGTGAATGGCCTTACCATTCTACCATCGAAGGACCGGCGACAGCACGTGCGCTACGAGGGGAGGACCCGGGCCCACCAGCGCAGGGACGTGGCCGGGATCGAGCGGGTCACCGTCGCCGGCGCGGTGCGCGGTGCACGACGCCAGGACCGGCGCAGGCGGGGCTCGCCGGCACGGACGAGGTCGGCGGGGACGCCGTCGGCGGCGAACAGAGCGGACGGGCGAGACACAGGAGGACCTCCGATCGCGGGCACGCGCCGTTGCGCGCCCACCGGGGACAACGACAGGACCGCCGCGCGCCAGTCCGGCCGCGGAGGTGACGCTGCGCAATGAGGAGGATCACGTCCATGAGCGCTGAGCTGCGGGACCTGGTCTCGCTGGCCTGCCGGGTGCTGGGAGACGCCGAGCAGGGTGACCTCATCTGGGGGCACGTGTCGGCCCGGGACCCGCAGGGCCGGGGCGTCTGGATGAAGGCGGCCGGTCTGGGGTTCGAGGAGGTCGGCCCCGACCAGGTGCTCCTGGTGTCGTGGGACGGCGCGGTGCTGGAGGGCGAGGGCCGGCGGCACGTCGAGTACCCGATCCACACCGAGGTCCTGCGGGCGAGAGCCGACGTCGGCAGCGTGGTCCACACGCACTCGCCGGCCGCGGTCGCGCTCGGCGCGCTCGGGGTCCCCCTGCGGGCGATCTCGCACGAGGCCAACCTGTTCGTCCCGCCGGACCTCGCGCGGTTCACCGAGACCGGCGACCTCGTCCTCACGGCCGATCTCGGCCGCCGGCTGGCTGCGGCGCTCGGGGACCGCAACGCCTGCCTCGTCGTCAACCACGGCATCGTGGTGGCGGCCGCGGACGTGCCCACGGCCGCGGTCACGGCGTACCTGCTGGACCGGGCGTGCCGGATGCAGCTCACCGCGATGTCCGCCGGCGGCTGGGCGTCCTGGTCGAGCCCCGAGGAGGGCCTGGCCAAGCGCGAGCACTGCTACCCGGACCCCCTGCTGCACGGGGCGTGGGAGTACCTGGTGCGGCGGCTGGACCGCCGCGGCTGACAGGGGCGACCGCCGGCCGCTACCGGTCGGTGGGCAGTCCGGGCAGCCAGCGCGGCACGCGCGCGGCGTACTCCTCGTACTCCGGACCGAAGATCCCGATCAGGCGGGAGTGGTCGGTGCGGGCCCGCTCGTCGAACCAGTGCACGAGTCCAGCGGTCACGGCCAGAGCGGCGGGGGACCGGGTGACGAGCGTCAGCCCCGTCAGGAACACCAGGTGGCCCAGGTACATCGGGTTGCGCGTGCGCGCGTAGACGCCGGTGGTGACCAGCCGCTCCGGCTGTCCCTGCGACATCCCTGCAGGGCCCCCGGCGCGCGTGATCCGGTAGGTCCCCGACAGGCGGTACTGCAGGTAGCCCCAGGCCAGCAACGGGGCCCAGCGCAGGTGGAGCGGTCGCCGGGCGATCGCCTGCTCGGCGAGGACGAGCGCCGGGATGGCCAGGAAGGTGCGGGTCGAGGTGCCGCGGATCGATCTGCGCATGGTGGTGTGGGCGCTAGGGCGCCGTGCTCTCCGTCTCGGCAGGTGTTGAGCGGCGCCACAGGGCGAACGCCGGCACGGTCATGACCATCCCCACCACGGCGACGGCTGACCCCAGCGGGACCAGGACGACCATGCCGGCGACGGCCAGCGGGGCCGCGAGCAGTGCACCCGCGCGGAAGGTGCCGCTGATCGCGATGGCGTCCCCCCGCTCCTCGGGGTGGACGGCGTCCGACGCGGTCGCGAGGCTCAGCACCTGGATCAGGCCGGCCGCCAGGCCGCTCAGCCCGAGGGCGACGGCGGACAGGACGAGGGAGGAGGCGACCGCTGCCGTGACGGCCGTCGTCACGCCGGACACGAGGATGCCGCCGAGCACCGCACGCCGGGACCACTGCGGTCGCACGCGGGCCGCGGCGGCCGATCCGACGAGCGCGGCGGCGTTGGCCACCGAGACCAGGACGCCGATGGTCGAGGCCGACTGGCGTGCCGCGTCGAGCGCGACGGGGACGTACGAGCCGAGCAGCCCGCGCCAGGCGCCGGCGGTGAAGCCTCCCCAGCAGCCGAGATCGACTCCCGGGCGGCGGTGGAGCCGGCCCGGTGGACGGTCCTGCTGCTTGACGAAGGGCGGCAGGCGGTCGAGCAGCAGGGTCGGCAGCACGCCCACGAGGGCGATGACAGCCGCCACGACGAGCGCCAGCACGGGGGTGCCCTCGGACAGCAGCCCCGCGACGACCGGTCCGGCCAGCAGGCCGGTGGACGAGACGAGGTTGACGGAGGCGAGCGCCCCGGCGGCGCTCCCGGGCCCGCGGACGACGTGCGTCTGCGTGCCGGTCCAGAAGCAGGCGCGCGAGGTGCCCTGCAGCAGCTGGGCGAGCACGAAGGGCACGACGGTGGCCGAGAGCGCGACGAGCCCGTTGCTCGCGGCGAGCAGCACGGCGGCGGTGGCGATCAGGGTCCAGTCGCCGAAGCGGCGCATCACGGCACCCAGGGCCAGGCGGGTGGTCATCTGGGAGACGGCCGAGACCGCCGTCAGCAGGCCGACCTCCGTGGCGGAGTAGCCGGCGCGCAGCGCGAGCAGGGGCAGCGCGACGCTGGCGATGGCCAGCGCGAAGGAGTAGACGGCGGCGCCCGACGCCGACGCCACGACGTCGCGGGACAGGGCGCGACGGCGCCCTGTCCCGGACGTCGCCACGGGTCAGACCGAGGCGGGGACGGAGCTCAGCTCGGCGGTGTACTCCGGGGCGTCCTCGAGGTAGGAGACCTTGTCGTAGCCCAGGTGCTTGAAGACACGGTTCTGCGAGGCCAGCAGGCGCAGCGGGCTGCCGTCGTGGGCGAAGTGCTGGACGACGGTGTTCTGCGGCACGTAGAGCGTGTCGCCCTGCTTGATCTCGTGGCGGGTCGGCTCCTTGGCGATGCGCGCGTAGTACTTCTCCGCGATCTCCTCCTGGACCTCCCAGTGCAGGGACCAGCCCGAGCCCTCGAGCACGTAGTCGACCTCGTCGGCCATCTTCCAGTGCTTGCCCGAGCGGCTGCCCGCCGGGATCGCCAGCTCGAAGATGTCGACGCTGAACTGGCGCAGGTCGGTGCGGTCCTTGTTCACCAGGTGCCGGACGTTCCCGAGCGGCGTGAGCTCCCACGTGGTGTCCTCGGGCGTCACGATCTTCTTGCGCTCGAGCACGCCCTCGGTCCAGATGGCCGACCAGTCCTCGCGCGGGCCGAACTCGTCCTCGCGCTCGATCGGGCCGCTGCGGCCCTGCTGGATCAGGCCCATGAACATCCACGTGCACTTCGCCTTGATGACCAGCGCGACGGCCTTCTCGTCGTACGGGTTGAAGTGGCGGTGCACCGAGTCGGTGTGCACGAAGGCGAGGTCGCCCGCCTTCCAGTCGTAGCGCCGGTCGTCGTGGATCTCGTAGCCGGCGCCCTCGAGGATGTAGAAGGCCGCCTCGTTCTGGTGGCCGTGCCCGTGGTTGCTGCTGTTGGCCGGCAGCTCGACGAAGTGCACCTGCAGGGTCTGCGTGAGGAAGTCCTCGTCGCCGGGGCCGATCCGCCACCAGGTGCGCGACTGCTCCGAGTCGCCGGAGTGGCCGACCTTCGCGTCGTCGACCACGATCGAGTCGTCGCGCACGCGCTGCGCGGCGAGCTGTGCCTTGCGGAAGGCGCCGAGACCGTAGGTCTCCGACGTCAGTCCGCGGACGAAGACGCGGCCCTTCTTGCCCATGCGATCTCCTGTTCCCCGGCCGAGGACGGCCGGACGGGTGCGTGCCGCCGGGAGGACCGGCGGACCTTCGCGGGGTGGACGACCGCGACGGCGTTCCGGGCCCGGTCGACGCCGACCGGGGTGGCCGGCCCTGCCCGGCAGCACCGTAACAGGCGATGGTCGAATTGTCAGACCATTGCGGCCGATCTGGCTCAGAGCAGCGGCCGGGGGACGTCCTGAGCTGTCGGCACGGCGGCCTCCGGCACCGCGGTGCGTCGCTGCCGGGCGCGCAGCCGGGGCAGCAGCAGGCCACCTGCGAGCAGGGCTGCGACGCCGGCGACCAGGAAGCCGGCGCGGGCTCCGAACGCCTCGCAGATCCAGCCCAGCAGCGGGCCGCCGAACGGCGTGGATCCGAGGAAGACCAGGCCGTGCAGGGCGAGCACCCGTCCGTGCATGCCCGGGTCGCTGCCCAGCTGCAGGACCGTCCGTCCGAGCGTGTTGAAGACGATGTTGGCGAAGCCCATGGCGACCATGGCCAGGTAGGCCGCGACGAGGGTGGGCGCCGTCGCCGCCACCAGGTTGACCGCGCCGAAGGACAGGCAGGCGAGCAGCAGCCCCCACGAGGTGGCCGTCTCGCGGGAGGCGCTGAACAACGACCCGAGGACGGCGCCGAGCCCGAGCGCGGCCGTCAGGTAGCCGTAGACCTCCGCGCCCCCGTCGAAGGTGTCCGACGCCAGCAGCGGCAGCACGACCCGGAAGTTCTGGCCGAACAGCGCCACGACTCCCACGAGCAGCAGCACCGCACGCAGGTCGGGCGAGCCCAGGACGTAGCGCAGTCCTTCGCGGGCCTGTCCCTTGCGCTGCGCCGGCGGCGTCGGTCGCCGCAGCGTCGCGGTGTCCATGCGCAGCAGCCCGACGAGCACCGCGAGGAAGGACAGGGCGTTGACGAGGAAGGCGACGCCGACGCCGGTCGTGGCGATCAGCAGTCCGGCGATCGCCGGCCCGACCAGCCGGCCGGCGTTGTGGACCGTGGAGTTCAGCGCCTGCGCGTTGACGTAGTCGGCCGGCTCCACCATGTCGGCGACGAAGGCCTGCCGGGCGGGGGAGTCGAGGACGGTGACCAGCCCCAGGGCGAGGGCGAGGGCGTAGACCATCCACAGCTCGACGGCGCCGAGGACGGCGAGCACGCCGAGGGTGGCGGCGAGCAGGGCCTGCACGCACTGCGTGCCGACGATCAGCCTGCGCCGGTCGACCCGGTCGACGACGGTGCCGCCCCACAGGCCCAGCACCAGCATCGGACCGAACTGCAGGGCGGTGCTGATGCCGAGGGCCACGCCGCTGCCGGTGAGGGTCAGCACGAGCCAGTCCTGGGCCACCCGCTGCATCCAGGTGCCGACGACCGAGACCGCGTGCCCGGTGAAGAAGCGCCGGTAGTTCGGCTCCTGCAGCGATCGGAAGGTGCGCTCGCGGGTGCGCCGGGCCGCTGCGCGTGCGCGCCGCACCGCTGCCCCTTCCTGCCGCCGTCCCGCAATGGTATGACCATAAGCCACCCGTGGAGGCTCCATGCTGCTGATCGACAACACTGCGGTCGCCGCCGTGCTGACGGTCCCGGCCGTCGTCGCCGTCCTGGAGCAGGCCTACGGGGAGCTGGCACGGGGCGACGCGGTCTGCCGGCCGCGCATCGACCTGCGTCTGCCCACCGGAGACGCGGACCAGGTCTACCAGTGGGGCTCCATGGAGGGCGGCTCTGCGGCCTCCGGCTACTACGCCGTCCGCATGAAGTCCGACGTCCTCACCGAGGTGGAGCGGGACGGCATGCGCACGCAGGACAAGCACTGCGTGCGTCCCGGGACGTGGTGCGGGCTCGTCTTCCTGCTGTCGGCCCGCACCGGTGAGCCGCTGGCCATCCTCAACGACGGCGTCCTGCAGCACCTGCGTGTCGGGGCCGACTCGGCGATCGGGACCCGCCACGCCGCGCGGGAGGACGCGCGGGTCCTCGGGATGCTCGGCTCGGGCGGCATGGCGCGCAGCCACCTGGAGGCGCTGCTGACCGTCCGTCCCCTCCAGCGCGTCCAGGTCTACAGCCCGACGCGCGCCCACCGCGAGCGCTACGCCGACGAGATGCGCGAGCGGTTCGGGATCGAGGTCGTGGCCGTGGACGAGCCCCGGGACGTCTTCCGGGGGGCGGACGTCGTCGCCGGGTGCACGGACGCTGCTGCCGACGTCGTGATCGGCGACTGGCTGGAGCCCGGGACCCACGTCACCTGCGTCGGGGGGCGGATGGATGCCCGCGCCCACGGCCTGCTCGACGTCTGGCTGCGCCTCGGGACGGCGCCCGCCCCGGTCAACGACCCGTCCTGGCGCCCGACCGACGAGCACCTGGCCTACGTGGCCCGGCCGGACGACCCCGTGTGGGCACATCACACCCACGGCCGCGTGCGCCGCCCTCCCGAGGGACCAGGTGCGCCGCGCCGCGTCGACCTCGAGCAGGTGCTGGCCGGGACGGCGAGGGCCCGCACGGCGGACTCCGAGATCACCTTCTCCGAGCGCGGCAACATCCAGGGCGCGCAGTTCTTCGCGGTCGCCGGTCACGTGTACGAGCTGTGCCGCGCGCGCGGCCTGGGGCGCGAGATCCCCACCGAGTGGTTCCTGCAGGACATCCGTGACTGAGAGAGGCGCGTCATGAGCGAGAGCACGAGCACGGTCGTGGGAGTCGTCGGGCTCGGCGCGATGGGTGGGCCGATCGCGGGGCATCTCGCCCGCGCGGGGTTGGCCGTCGTGGTCGCCGACCTGGACGACGAGGCCGTCCGTGCCTGCGTCGGCGAGGGGGCCGAAGCGGCGAGCGCTCTGACCGATCTCGCGCGCCGGAGCGACGTCGTGCTCGTCGTGGTCGCGACCGACGACGAGGTGCGCGCCGTCTGCGCCGGAGCGGGCGGCCTGCTGGCCGGCTGCCGGCCCGGCACCGTCGTCCTGCTGTGCAGCTCGGTCCGCCCGGACACGTGCGAGGCGGTGCAGTCGGCCGCACCGCAGGGCGTGGCCGTGCTCGACGCCGCCCTGACCGGCGGGGTCCGCGGCGCGCAGAGCGGCGCGATCAACCTGCTCGTCGGCGGCGACGTGGAGGCGCTCGACCGGGTACGGCCGGCCCTGGCGCCGTGGACCAGCGCCGTGCACCACCTCGGCCCGCTCGGGGCAGGTCAGGTCGGCAAGACCGTCAACAACCTCATCCACTGGGCCCAGATCTCCGCGATCACCGAAGCCCTGGAGCTGGGCCGCCGCTACGGGCTCGACGTGCCGACGCTCCGGCGGGCGCTGACGTCCGGCCCGACCGACAGCCGGACCCTGCGCGAGCTGGAGCAGATGCGCTTCACCTGGCACGCCAAGGACCTGGCCAACGCGGCGTCGATGGCGGCCGCCGTGGACCTGCCCCTCCCGGTGGCGGAGACGTCGCGCGAGGTCATGAAGACGGTGACGGTCGGCGGGGTCGCCGCGCTGCTGGCCGGCGACCGCTGAGGACCCGCGCCGCGTCGAGGCCGGGTCACGGTTGCGTGACGTTGGTTGCACGCGCGTGTGACGTGCATTGCATCGCGTCCGGCCTAATGGTAGGACCGTAAGACCACACATGTTAGGTTCCTCACAGCAACGCTCGTTCCGCCCCGCGCGCCTCCCTCCGCTCGCGGTCCTTCCCGGTCCTCTTCCGCAGGAGTTCGAATGCGTTCCTCCGTCGCTCAACGGGCCGCCGCCGCGGTCGCCGCGACCCTCGTCCTCGGTGCGTGCGGCGGCTCGCCGACCGCCACCAGCGGCGACGACAAGGCAGAGCAGGCCGGTGCCTCCGAGACGAGCAAGGCCGTCGAGACCTACGAGCGCATCAACGAGCTCACCGGCCAGGAGCGCACGGACGAGCTCGTGAAGTGCGCCGAGGAGGAGGGCGCGCTGTCGGTCTACACCTCCAACACCGACATCGACGACGTCGTCGCCGGCTACGAGGACGCGTACGGACTCGACGTCAGCGTCTACCGCGGCAACTCCGAGTCGGTGCTCCAGCGCCTGCTGCAGGAGCAGAAGGCGGAGTTCTTCGGCAACGACGTCCTGGAGACCAACGCCCTCGAGCTCAACGTCGCGCAGAAGGAGGGCTTCCTCTCGCCGTACGAGAGCGAGCTGCGCGACAAGGTGCGTCCCGAGGGACAGGCCGAGGGCTGGACGGCCACCCGCTTCAACACCTTCGTCGTGGGGTGGAACACCGACCTCGTCAAGCCCGGTCAGGAGCCCACGTCGATCGAGGAGCTCGCCGACCCGAAGTGGAAGGGCAAGCTGTCCATGGAGGTCGGCGACGTGGACTGGTTCACCGCCCTGGTGACCCACTTCGTCGAGCAGGGCAAGACGGAGGAGGAGGCGGTCGACGTCTTCCGGCAGATCGCCGCCAACTCCAAGACGGCCAAGGGCCACACCGTGCAGGGCGAGCTGCTCTCCGCCGGGCAGTTCGCCGTGGCGCTGTCGG
>CADCUE010000062.1 GCA_902805805.1 uncultured Frankineae bacterium
AGCCGGGTGCGCCCGAGCGCGAGCACCGCCTCGAGGTGAACCACCCGCTCCAGCTCGACGGCGTCAGCGTCTTCCTCGTCGGCCACGGCTACGCGCCGGTGCTCACCGTCACCGACGGCGACGGCAACGTCACGAAGGAGCCGGTCGTCTTCCTGCCGCAGGACTCGACGTTCGCCTCGTTCGGTGTCGTCAAGCTCCCCGACGCCTCGCCGCGCCAGCTCGGCTTCGAGGGGATGTTCTACCCGACCTTCGCCAGCACCGGGCGCGACCCGTACTCCGCCTTCCCCGACGCGCTGCGCCCGGTGGTGTCGCTCTTCGGCTACTCCGGTGACCTCGGGATGGACGACGGCGCGCCGCAGTCGGTCTACCAGCTCGACACCGCCGGCCTCGACCGTTTCGAGCGCGCGCCCGGCAACCCCGTCCGCTTCGACCTCGAGCTCGGCGAGACCATGCAGCTCCCGGACGGCCAGGGGTCGATCAGCTTCGACGGCTACCAGCGGTGGGTCAAGCTGCAGGTGAGTGACACCCCGGGCAAGGGGCTCGCCCTCGGCGGCATCGTCGTGGGACTACTCGGGCTGATGGGGTCGTTGTTCGTACGACGGCGTCGTACCTGGGTCCGGGTGACCCCGCGGGGCGACCGCACCCTGGTCGAGGTCGCCGGCCTCGACCGCAGCACCGTCGCCGAGGGGCTGGAGGACGAGGTCCGCCGGCTCGCCGAGGCACTGGGCGCCCCACCCACCGACCACCGCAGCACCGACAGCCGCAGCACCGACAGCAGCACGAGGAGTGCGACCCCATGACGACCGCCGACTTCGCGGTGATCAGCGACCGGGCCATCATGTCCGCCGGGATCGTCTACACCCTCGCCCTCCTCGCGCACGTCGTGGAGTGGGCCAGCTCGCTCAGCCGCTCGACGGGCCGCTCGACCGGCCGGCGGGCCGGGCAGCAGGTGCCGGTCGCCGCCGGCACGGCGGGCGCGACCGCGCTCGACGCCGAGCCGCCGGCCGGCCCGGCCCGCAGCACCCAGCCGTCGCTGCGCACCGAGACCGCCGGCCGGATCGGGGTCGCGCTCACGGTCGTCGCCGTGGCCCTGCACCTCGTCGGCGTGGCCACCCGCGGCTTCGCGACCGACCCGGTGCGCGTGCCCTGGGGCAACATGTACGAGTTCACCCTCGCCGGTGCCCTCGGCGTCTCGCTCATCTACCTCGCCCTCCTGCAGCGGCTCCGGCTGCGTTGGATGGGGCTGTTCGTGACGGCCTTCGAGGTCGTCGTCCTCATGGCGGCGAACCTGCTGCTCGAGCAGGCCGCCGGCCCGCTCGTGCCCGCGCTGCACTCCTACTGGCTCGCGGTCCACGTCGGCGCGGCGGTGCTCGCCACCGGTGCCTTCTCGGTGGGCGCACTGGCCTCCGCGGCGTACCTGCTGCGCGGCGCCCTCGAGCGCCGCGGCGCCCCGATGCACGAGCTGCTGCCGTCGGCGGACGCGCTGGACCGGCTGGCCTACCGCGTGCACGCCGTCGGCTTCCCGCTGTGGACCTTCGCCGCGCTCATCGCCGGCCCGATCTGGGCGGAGTACGCCTGGGGCTCCTACTGGAACTGGGACCCCAAGGAGGTCTGGGCGTTCATCACCTGGGTCGTCTACGCCGCCTACCTGCACGCGCGCGCGACGGCGGGCTGGCGCGGGCAGGCAGCAGCGGTCATCGCGCTCGTCGCCTTTGCGACGCTGCTGTTCAACTTCATCGGGATCAACTTCTTCTTCGGCGCGAGCAGCCAGCACTCGTACGCCGGCTGAGCCCGCGGAGCCGGTCAGGCCGGCGGGTCCTGGGGGTCCTTGGGCCGCTTGCGGTCCAGCCAGCGCAGGAAGTCCTCGTCGTCGTCCGGCGCCACCGGCCGCGGGGCCGGCCCCCTGGTCCGCGGTCCGGTCCGTCCCGTGGAAGAGCCGGGGGCGCCCCGACGCTCGATCACCCGCAGCGCCGCGTAGGTGAGCGCGGCGAAGAGCACCACCACGAGCAGCAGCTTCAGCACGACACCAGCCTAGGCCGCTCTCCTAGGTGACCCTGCGTGCGTGACCCCGGTGGGCGAGGCGGGCACGATGGGGGCGTGACTGCGCCACGGCAGGGCTCGGTGGCGGCCGCCCTGGCACAGCTGACCGAGGCGTCCGGCGACGAGCTCGGGCTCGGCCCGGCGCTGCTGGAGGGCTACCTCCCCGCGCTCCTGGCTGTCGCCGCGTCGGGCTGCCGGCTGGGCGAGGAGGACAAGGCGCGGTGCCGCCGGCTGGGGTCGGAGGCCGCTGCCACGGGCGTGAGCCTGCCGACGATGGCCGACCTGTACATGACGGCGTCCCGACGCCTGTGGCCGCGGTTGCCCGAGCTCGTCGGCGAGTCCCGGGGCCGACCGGTCCGCCCGAGTGAGCTGATCTGCATCGGCGAGACCGTGTGGAGGGCGGCGGACGACGCGTTGGCCGCGCTGGCGGACGGCTTCCTGGAAGCGCAGCGACTGGTGGTGCGGCGTGAGGAGGCCTCACGGTGGGAGTTCCTCGACGACGTGCTCACCGGTCGGTCGGACGTCGGGTCCCTGGTCGATCGCGCTGAACCGTTCGGCCTGACCCTGACCGCCGCGCACCTCGTCGCCGTCGCGACGACGGACAGGCCGGTCGATGCCGCCACCAGGCTGACCGGCTGGTCGGAGGACGCGGCACGCGCGCGGTTCGGCACCCGGCGGCTCCTGGTGGCCGCCAAGGACGGTCGACTGGTCTGCGTCCTGTCCTCGCCGACCGTCCCGTCGGACTCCGCCCCTGCTCCCGCCGGGGGACAAGAACTGGCTGAGTTCGCAGGGCCCGCAGCAGCCCACCTGGCGGGCGGCTCCGGCTGGCGGGTCGGGGTCGGCCGCACCCACCCGGGGCCCCGCGGTGTCGCACGGTCCTACCGCGAGGCGCTCGAGGCGCTCGACCTCGCCGACCGGCTCGGCCTCCCCGACCAGGTCGTGCACGCCCAGGCGCTCCTCGTGTACCGCGTGCTGCTGCGCGACGAGACCGCGATGGCCGACCTCGTCACCGCGGTCCTCGGGCCGTTGACCACCGCGCGCGGCGGAGCGGAACCGCTGCTCGAGACCCTCGAGACCTACTACGCGACGGGGGGCAACGCCGCCGAGGCGGCGCGGCGACTGCACCTGAGTGTCCGTGCGGTCACCTACCGGCTCACGCGGGTGGAACAGCTCACCGGTCACGCGGCGGGGGACCCGCACGACGAGCTGTCCCTGCGGGTGGCGGTCACCGGCGCACGACTGCTTGGCTGGCCCGGACGGGCACTGGTGACGGAGTGACGAGGAGGCGGGGGTTGCCGGGACCCGGCAGGCAGGGGCGGCCCAAGTCGTCCCGTCGCCGCGCTGACCGAGCGGTCCTCGGCTGGTTAGCGTCCTGGACATGCAGCCGTCGACCCGAGCTCCTCTCGCCTCCCGAGTGCCTGTCGCCCGGCGGCAGCTGCCGCCGGGCGGCGTGACGGTCGTCGTCAGCCACGATCCTGGTCCCTGCATCACGGTGTCCGGCGAGCTGGACGTCGCGACCGCCCCTCTCCTGCGCGCCGTGCTCGAGCACGTGCAGCGCCGGACGAGCCGCCGCGTGGAGGTGGACCTGCGCGACGTCCGCTTCGCCGACAGCCACGGCCTCGAACCGGTCGTGGCCGCCGGCGTGGCCGTGCGGGCGGCGTCAGCACCCGTCCGCCGCGTGCTCGCGGCGTCCGACGCCGCTGCTCCGGGCCTCCTGACTACGGTGGAGCGGTGAAGGAGTTCGTCGTCTACACCGCCGCCCGGCTCGGGGTCTTCGTCGCCTGCTACGCCGCCGTCCTCGGGATCGCGGCGCTCGTCGGTGGTCGCGACGCCGCCTCGGGGCTGTGGCCCCTCGTGATCGCGGTCCTGGTGTCGGGCGTCGTCTCGGCGGTCGCCCTGCGGGGCCTGCGCGAGCGGGTCACCGCCCGGGTCCACGCCCGAGCGGACCGCATCGTGACCTCCGGCCGCCCTGACTGACCGCCTGGACCCACCCCGAGGACCGACCTGTCAGGCGAGCAGCAGCCCGAGCAGCACCCCCGCACCCCACAGCAGCTCCGCCACCCCGGTCTGCTGCAGCACCGGCACGAGGTCGCGGCCCCGGGCGCCGGAGAGCACGCGGCGCACCGCCGGCACCGCCGGCACGAGGAACCCCAGCCCCAGCAGGGCCTGCAGGTCGGTCGCGAGGGCGACGCCGACGAGCGCCACGAGCGCGGCGCCGACGAGGAACGCGTACAGCGCGCGGGTCCGGGTCTCCCCCAGCCGCACCGCGAGGGTCCGCTTGCCGGCGACCGTGTCGGTCGGGACGTCGCGCAGGTTGTTCGCCACGAGGATGGCGCACGCCAGCGCGCCGACGCCGGTCCCGGCGTACAGGGTCGCGAGCTGCACCGTCCCGGTCTGGACGTACGCCGTGCCACCGACCGCCACGAGCCCGAAGAAGACGAAGACCACGACCTCCCCGAGACCGGCGTAGCCGTAGGGCCGGGACCCTCCGGTGTAGTACCAGGCGGCGGCGATGCAGACCGCCCCCACGAGGACCAGCCACCAGGCCGTCGTCGCGGCGAGCACCAGCCCGGCCACCGCGGCGAGGCCGAACGCGGCGAAGGAGGCCCGCTTGACCGCCGCGGGTGCCGCGGCGCCCGAGCCGACGAGGCGCAGCGGGCCCACGCGGTCGGCGTCGGTGCCCCGGATGCCGTCGGAGTAGTCGTTGGCGTAGTTGACGCCCACCTGCAGCGCGAGCGACACGACCAGCGCGAGCGCCGCCGCCCCGACGTCGGCGCCGTCCTCGTGGACCGCGATCGCCGTCCCGGCGAGCACCGGCGCCACGGCCGCCGGCAGCGTCCGCGGCCGGGCACCCTCCAGCCACTGTGCTGACGTCGCCACGACGGTCGATCCTGCCAGGAACTAGCGTGGGGGTGTGCCGAGCCTGCGCCCGCTGAGCGGGACCGCCGAGGAGCTGCTCGCGCTGCTCGAGGAGTGGGACGCCGCCGCCGACGAGCCGCCTCCGGTCGTCGTCGCCACCTCGGGCTCGACCGGGCTGCCCAAGCGCGTCGTGCTCCCGCGCGCCGCGCTGCGCGCCTCCGCCGACGCCACGCACGCGCGGCTCGGGGGACCGGGGCAGTGGGCGCTGACGGTGCCGCCGGCGTACGTGGCCGGGC
>CADCUE010000063.1 GCA_902805805.1 uncultured Frankineae bacterium
CCTCGGCGAGCACCAGCCGGCCGGCGTCGATCGCCTCGGTGAGCAGCTCCTCGACCTGGCGCACGCGCCCGGCGACGCCCTCCACGTCAGGGTCGTCCTTGAGCATCGTCAGGTGCTCGTCGCGCAGGGTGAACAGGCAGGACGGCTCGCACCCGACGATCGGTGAGCCCGGGTCCGGCGTGCGGGCCAGGCTCCGCACCATGGCGCGCGCCTTGTCGGCCGCCTCGTCGACCAGTCCCTTGGACAGCGCCGATCGGCCGCAGCACCCCGTGTCGGCCAGCTCGACGTCCCACCCGGCCGACTGCAGCAGGCCGATGGCCGCCCGTCCGATGTGCGGCTCGGTGAAGGACGTGAACGAGTCCGCGAGCCAGGTCACGGTGCCCTGCGGAGCGGGACCGGTGCTGCGCCACCGGCGGTTGGCGTCGCGGCCGTGCGTGCGGAACCAGCGGACGAGGTTCTGCCGCTCGAACCGGGGGAGGCGCCGCTGCGCCGCGATCCCGACCGTCCGACCCGCGATCGCCCGCAGCACCGGGATGCGTCCCGGGACGTTGGACAGGGGCGCCGTTGCGGAGCCGAGCCGGTTGAGCGTGCGGATCGCCCCGAAGACGCGGCTGCGCAGCGGAACGCCGTGCACGTCGTGGTAGTGCGACAGCGTCTCGCTCTTGAGCTTGGCCATGTCGACGCCGAGCGGGCACTCGGCCTTGCACGCCTTGCACATCAGGCACAGGTCGAGGATCTCGTGCAGCCGCTCGTCTCCCAGGGCCGCCTTGGGGTCGGGCTCCGACAGCGCCTTGACCAGGGCGTTGGCCCGTCCGCGGGTGGCGTGCTCCTCCATCTTCGTGGCGACGTACGACGGGCACATGGCCCCCGTCGTGCTCTTGCGGCACAGACCGATGTTCATGCAGCGGTCGGCGGACTCGCGCATGCCGCCGACCACGGAGAAGTCCAGCCGGGTGCGGAACGGGACAGCCGGCGGGAGCGCGGCGTCGCGCAGGTTGTCCGTCATGCTCGGCGCATCGACGATCTTGCCGGGGTTCAAGCGGTCGTCCGGGTCGAACAGCCGCTTCACCGACCGCATCGCCTCGTACAGCTCGTCGCCGAAGATCTCGCGGTTGAACTCGCTGCGGGCGAGCCCGTCGCCGTGCTCGCTGGAGTTGGCGCCGCCGAACTCGCGGACGAGGTCCTTGATCTGCACCGCGACGGTGCGCATCCGCGCGACCTCGTCGGGCTTGCTGAGGTCGACGAAGGGGCGGATGTGCAGGCAGCCGACCGAGCAGTGGCCGTAGAAGCCTGCGGTCATCGAGTGGGCGTCGAGGATCTCGGCGAAGCGCGCGGTGTACTCCGCCAGGCGCGCCGGCGGCACGGCGGTGTCCTCGACGAAGGCGAGCGGGCGGTTCGAGCCCTGGCTCGCCGCCATCAGCAGACCGAGGCTGGACTTGCGCACCTTGAGCAGGGCCCCGGCCTCGGCGGGGGTGACGGCCCGCAAGGTGGAGTAGCCGTGGCCGTTGCGCGACCACAGGTCGATCAGCGCGTCGAGCTGGCGCAGCACCTCGTCGGCGTCGTCGCCGGTGAACGAGACGAACAGCAGCGCCGCCGGGTCGCCGACGAGGCTGCGGCCGAGATCGGCGTACTCGATCTTCTGCCGGGACAGGTCGAGGATGGTCTTGTCCATCAGCTCGACCTGCGCCGGCTCGCAGGACAGCGCGTCGGCCGTCGCCTCGATCGCCTTCTGCGTCGTCTCGAAGTGCCCGATGGCGTAGGCCGTGTGCTTCGGCTTCGGGACCAGGCCGACGACCGCCTCGGTCACCAGCGCGAGCGTGCCCTCCGAGCCGACGAGGAAGGTCGAGAGGTCGAACGGCGCGTCGTCGGCGAGCCGGTCCAGCCGGTAGCCGCCGGCGCGCCGCCAGAAGGGCGGGAAGCCCTGCTCGATCGCGCTCCGCGACTGGTCCACCAGCACGGGGAGGGTGCGGTACAGGCGACCCTCCAGCGTGTCGGCGGCGGCACGGCGGTGCCGCTCCTGCTCGTCGACCGGCTCGAGGAGGGCCCGCGAGCCGTCGGACAGCACGACGTCCAGCGCCTGGACGTGGTCGATGGTCATGCCGAAGCGGAGGGAGCCGCTGCCGGCGGAGTTGTTGCCGATCATCCCGCCCAGCGTGGCGCGGTTGCTGGTGGAGGTGTCCGGACCGAACATCAGCCCGAAGGGCGCCGCCGCCCGGTTGAGGTCGTCCTGCACCACGCCCGGCTGCACCCGAGCGGTGCGGGTCTCGGGGTCCAGCTCGAGGATCGCGTCCATGTGCCGGGAGAAGTCCAGGACGATGCCGTCGCCGACCGTCTGGCCGGCGAGCGACGTGCCGGCTCCGCGGGCGGTCACCGCAACGCCGAACTCCCGGGCCACCCGCACGGTGGCCGCCACGTCGTCGGCGTCGCGCGGGAAGACGACGCCGACCGGCATGATCGCGTACATGCTCGCGTCGCGCGAGAACAGGTGGCGGCTGTAGTCGTCGAACTGCACCTCGCCCCGGAGCTCGGCCCGCAGGCGCGCCTCCAGGTCCGGCGCCGTGCCGTCGGCGGCAGCTGCGCGCTCGGCAACCGCGGTCATCGCGAGTCCTCTCGGGAGCGGGGCGGGCGCAGGGTCAGGGCTGGCGGAGCAGGTCGAGCGCGGCGTCGACGCCGCTTCCCTTGACGGGGACACCGGCGAGGTGCAGGCCCATCTGCACGCCGGCCAGGGTCCCGGCCAGGGTGAGGTCGTTGAAGTCGCCGAGGTGCCCGATGCGGAACACCTTGCCGGCCAGCTTGGTCAGCCCCGCGCCGAGCGACATGTCGTACCGCTCCAGGATGATGCGGCGCAGCTCGTCGGCGTCGTGACCCTCGGGCATGAGGATCGCGGTGAGCGAGCCGGAGTACTCCCGCTCGTCCAGGCACAGCAGCTCCAGGCCCCACTCCCGCACCGCGGCGCGGGTGGCGGCGGCGTGCCGCTGGTGCCTCGCGAAGACGTTCTCGAGCCCCTCGGCGTCGAGCATGTCCAGCGCGACCTCCAGGCCGTACAGCAGGTTCGTGCCCGGGGTGTAGGGCCAGAAGCCGTTCTCGTTCGCCGTGAGGATGGGCTCCCAGTCCCAGAACGACCGGCGCAGCCCGGCCTCCTTCGCGGCCGCGCGGGCCTTGCTGCTCACGGCGTTGAAGCTCAGACCCGGCGGGAGCATCAGGCCCTTCTGCGAGCCCGCCACCGTGACGTCGACCCGCCACTCGTCGTGGCGGTAGTCGATCGACCCCAGCGAGGAGATGGTGTCGACGAGCAGCAGGGCCGGGTGGTCGGCCGCGTCCATCGCGGCCCGGACCTCCCCGACCCGGCTCGTGACGCCGGTCGAGGTCTCGTTGTGGACCACGCACACGGCCTGAATGGCGCGACCGGTGTCGGCCGTGAGCCGCTCCTGCACGACGGCCGGGTCGACACCGTGCCGCCAGTCGCCCGGAACGACCTCCACGTCGAGGCCGAGGGAGCGGGCCATGTGCTCCCACAGCACGGCGAAGTGCCCGGTCTCGAAGAACAGCACCTGATCGCCGGGGCTGAGGGTGTTGACGAGGGCGGCTTCCCACGCACCCGTCCCGGAGGCCGGGTAGATCACGACGGGGTCGGTGGTGCCGAACACCGGCTTGACCTTCTCGAGCACCCGGCGTCCCAGCGCCTGGAACTCCGGCCCCCGGTGGTCGATCGTCGGCAGCGAGATCGCCCGGAGGACCTCGTCGGGGACGTTGGTGGGTCCGGGGATCTGCAGGAAGTGTCGACCCATGGAGCAGCCTCTCCTCGGCGGAGTGCGTCGCGCCCCGTGCTTGTCCGGAGAGCGGAACGGCGGTGTCGCTGGGCGACACTAGGTGACCGGTCGTCGGGGCGTCCACCGCCGCCGGCCGTGCTCGGCGCTGTGCTCGTCCGGCCGACTCGAGCCTGCGCCGCTACGCTTCTCGCCTGGCGAGATCTCGGGGGAGCGCATGCAGAGCCAGCAGAGCGCCGCGCCGGTCGCCCGGCCGGCTGGCGGGTCGCCGGACGGCATCCAGTCCCTGGTGCGGGCCATGACGACGCTGGAGACCATCGCCGCCTCCGGCGGTGTCCTCGGCGTGTCCCAGATCGCGGCGCGCTCGGGACTGAGCGTGCCGACGGTCCACCGCATCGTCCGCACGCTGGTCGACCTCGGCTACCTGCGACAGGAGCCGTCGCGGCTGTACGCCCTCGGGCCCCGCCTCCTGCTGCTGGCCGACAGCTCCTCGGCGATGCTGCGGACCACGGCCCAGCCCCACCTCACCCGGCTGGTGGACGAGCTCGGCGAGACCGCCAACCTGGCCGTGCTGGACGGCTCCCAGGTCGCGTACGTCGCCCAGGTCCCGTCGCGCCATGCCATGCGCATGTTCACCGAGGTCGGCAAGCGCGTCCTGCCGCACTGCACCGCAGTGGGGAAGGCCCTGCTGCTCGACATGCCCGCCGACGAGGTGCGGCTCCTGCTCAAGCGCAACGGGATGCCCCGTCGCACGGACGTCACGATCACCGACGCCGAGGTGTACGTGGAGCAGCTGGCGTCGGCCGCCCGCGACGGGTACACGCTCGACGACGGCGAGCAGGAGGTCGGGGTCCGCTGCGTGGCGGTCCCCGTCCGCGGGGCGCCGGTCCGGCTGGCCCTGTCGATCTCCGGGCCGGCGCCCCGCATGACCGCCGAGCTCGTCTCGCGGGCCGCCCCCGTGCTCAAGGAGGTCGCGGCCGCCTTCTCGGCCGACCTGGTGTGAGCGCCCGGCCCCCGTCCGGGTGTTGCCGGGAGTGGCGGGCCGCCGCAGACTGGTGTCAGCGGCCGCAGCAGCAGGAGGCCGCGCAGGAGGCCGCCGTGGGGAAGGTCGCGCTGCTGGTCCCGGGCCTGCTGCTGCTGCTGATGGTGCTGCTCGGGCGGCTCGAGCGGTGGCTGGACGACGCCGACCCCGACGTCGAGCCCCGCCCCGTGCGGCACCGGCGCAGGGCTGCGCGAGCCGCCCGGTCGTCGGTGGCGCCCGACGTCCGACCGGCTGCGACGAACGGCCGCCGCAGGCTGGGTGCCCCTCGTCGGCGCGCCGGCGGCTCGGCCGCCGGCGCCGAGGCCGTGCGCGTCGCCGGTCCCCGCCTGGCACGCAGGCGGCCGCGGACCGACCGGCGCTA
>CADCUE010000064.1 GCA_902805805.1 uncultured Frankineae bacterium
GGCCCGCTGTCGGACCGGGGTTCCTGGCGGCCGCCGGCTCGAGCCGGCGAGGGCGCGGGTGCGTCGGACCGGCCGGCACGGACCGGGACGACCGGTCGGCCGGCCGGCGGAGACGCCGCAGGCCGGCCGGCGCGGACCGGGACGACCGGCCGTCCCGCCGCTGGAGCTGCTGGAGCCGCTGGAGCCGACGAGGCCGCGACACGTCGACCCGGCGCACGGTCACCGGTGCCAGGGCGCAGCTCGCGCCCGGAGCGGGGACTGCCTGCCGACCGGTCGGGCACGGACCGCGGTGCGGGCCCCGAGCGGGTGCGCTCGGACCACGGAGCGCCCGACGAGCGGGCGCGGCCGGCCCGGGGAGGCAGCGGCGGGCGGCCGCAGCCGGGGCGCGGTACCGACGCCCGTCGTCCACGCATGGACGAGGCGCGGCGCTCGGAGATCGAGCAGCGTGCGTACGACCCGCGCAAGGAGGAGCGGCGCAAGGCCAGCCGACTGGTCCTGCCGGAGGACGTCGACGCCCGCATGCTCGACCCGGAGGCCCGACGTGAGCTGCGCTCCCTCACCCGGGAGACGGCTGACCTCGTCGCGCGGCACCTCGTCGTCACCGGGCGCACGCTCGACGACGACCCCCAGCGTGCGCTGACGCACGCGCGTGCAGCACGGGCGATGGCCGGTCGGGTCGGCATCGTCCGGGAGGCGTCGGGGCTGGCTGCCTACGCCGCAGGGGAGTGGAGCGAAGCGCTCTCCGAGCTGCGCGCCGCGCGCCGGATCACCGGTCGGCCCGAGCACCTCGCCGTGCTGGCGGACTGCGAGCGGGCACTCGGACGACCGGAGCGCGCCCTCGCGTACGCCGACGACCCGGAGGTCGCCGGTCTGCCGCAGGACGAGCGCGTCGAGCTGGTGATCGTCCTGGCAGGAGCCCGTCGCGACCTCGGCCAGGCCGACGCGGCGGTCCTGCTCCTGCAGGAGCCGGCTCGTCGGACGACCGCTGCCCGGTCCTGGGCGGCCCGCCTCTGGTACGCCTACGCGGACGCCCTGCTCGGCGCGGGTCGGCTCGACGAGGCACGGAGCTGGTTCGAGAAGGTCACCGCGATCGACCTCGACGGCCAGACCGACGCCGGCGACCGGGTGCTCGAGCTCGACGGCGTCGTGCTCGAGGACCTCGGTGGCGATGACGACGACCCCTCCGGCCTGCCCGACGACGAGCTGGCGGCGTACGTCGCCGAGGCCTTCCCGAGGCCGCTGCCGGGCAGCGACCCGCAGGACGCTGTCGCGGTCGACGTCGTGGAGGACGACGAGCCCCCTGGGGGCCGGCAGGACGCCCCTGCCCCCGGCAGCGCACCCGCAGGCCCGGCGTCGTTGATGCCGCTGTTCGCCAGCCCACCGGCTCGGGAGGACGACGCGGAGGACGACGGCGAGCCGGAGCCGCGCGGCTGACGGTACGGTCCCGCCGTCCACAGCGCCCGTGCCGCTCCACAGGCAGGGCCCCGTCCCTGCCGGGAGCGGGCTTGTGCGCCGACGCTCGTGCAGGGCGCCCGTGCGAGGCGTCCGACGGGAGGACGGTCCATGTCGAGCAGCGCCGCGTCGTCGGGCGAGCAGCGGCCCGGTCCGGTCGACAGGACGGCCCCGCGCAACGAGGTGGTCCTCGTCGGGCGGGTTCCGGCAGCACCCGAGGAGCGTGAGCTGCCCAGTGGTGACCGACTGGTCTCGTGGCGGGTCGTCGTGGGCCGGGGTCCCGGTCGACGGCCCCCGGAGGGCGTCCGCGCGACCACCGTCGACACCCTGGACTGCGTGGCCTGGACGGCGTCGGCGCGTCGGGCGGCAGCTGCCCTGCAGCCAGAGGACGTCGTCGAGGTCCGCGGCGCGCTGCGTCGCCGCTTCTGGCGCGCCGGCGCGGGCGCTGCGAGCCGGTGCGAGGTCGAGGCGACCTCCGTGCGCCGCGTCAACCGGCGCAGGCGCGGCGACCCGGAGTCGTAGTGGGTCCGGGGAGACGTCGTGGGTCGGGGAGTCGTCGTGGGTCGGGCACGGACCCGTCGCGTCGGGGTCCAGGACTCAGCGTGGACGGGCGTCCCGGTGGTCCCGGATCAGGAGCCCGGTGGCCGGCTTCGGTGTGAACAGGGTCGACTTGCGCGGCATCCGCTCGCCGGACGCCGCGACAGCCGCGACGGCCTCGACGGGGGTCGGGTTGAGCAGGACCGCGGTGCCCGAGGTGCGCGCCGCGGCAGCCAGCGCGTCGGCCACGTCGTGCTCGTAGCCGACGTGATCGACGTCGTCGGGCAGATCCCACAGCGCCGTGACGACCAGCGTGTGCAGGACGCTGACGTCCAGGGCGGCCCAGGCGGCGGACCGCTCGGCGGGCACCGCGGCTGCGAGCTGCTGCGGATCGGGCTCGCTGAGCAGGTGGACCTCCGCGCCGTCGCCCGAGGCGAGCAGGAAGGCCGGCCCCGTGCGCCCCGCGTCGCGCAGGACGGCCAGGGCCTCGTCCAGGTTGCCTTCGAGCCGCCGTACGGCCATGCCGCGCGCGGCACGCTCGGCCAGCTCCGCGGGGGAGCGGCCGGGGACGACCCGGTGGATCGGGTGCACCTCGGGGCCGAAGGCCGTCGCGTCGACCAGGAAGCACAGTCCGAAGTCCCACGGGCCGGCCCCGCTGCCGCTCTCGTGCCGGGCGGCCTGGCGGCGCAGGTAGGTGGCGTAGCGGTGGTGCCCGTCGGCGATCAGAGCCGACCTGGCGTGCAGGTCGTCGGCGACGGCCGCGAGCACAGCGGGGTCGGTCAGCGCCCACACGCGGTGGCGCAGCCCGTCCGCGAGCACGGCGTCCAGGAGCACAGGCGGTCCGTCGTCCGTGCCGGCCGAGCTCACCGCCTGAGCGGCCGCCCCGCCACCGTCGTAGACGAGGAAGATCGGCTCGAGGTCGGCGTCGACGGCCGTGTAGAGCGCCAGACGGTCGCCCACCGCGCGCGCGATCGTGTTCTCGTGGGGCAGCACGATGCCGTCCTCGGCGGGGGTCAGCGCGAGAGCCCCGACCAGGCCGCGCTGCACGTGCCCGCCGGGAGCGGACTGCTCGTAGACGTACAGCGCCGCCCGTTCGTCGGGCACCAGGATCCCGTCGGCGCGCCACGAGATCAGCGTCGCAGCCGCCCGCGCGTACCGATCTGACCCGGCGCCCGGGTCGTCCCGTGGAAGGATGAGGCGCACGACGTTGTGCTCGCTCGCTGCCTCGAGCGCGGCCACGCCGTCCGCGTCGATGACGTCGTAGGGCGGGGAGGTCAGCCGGGACAGGTCGCCCGCGGTTGCGGTGTCGTAACGCAGAGCATGGAAGGCTGACAGGACAAGACCCTGAGGTCGCGGGACGGAGGAGGGGGACGCGCTCGACTGCTGCACAGGCGGGCCGGAGTCGTGGTGGCTGGTGCCGGCGGTCATGCGGTGAGACTAGAGGTGCAGGTCCCGCTCGCCGGGACGGCGCCAGAGGACGAGCAGGAGGGATCCGCATGTCAGAGAGTCGGTACGACCCTCGGTACGACCCGCGCGCACCGGACGAGGAGCGTCCGCGGCCGTTCTCCGACCTGCCGCCTCCGCCACCTGACGTCGTCCCGGGTGGAGAGGTCTACGACTGGTTCGTCCGCGGCGTCGACCTGCTCGACAACGGTGACACGAACGCTGCCGTGCAGCTGCTGTCGCACTGCGCGCAGGCCGAGCCGGAGAGCCGTCAGGTGCGCGAGGCGCTCGCCCGGGCGCAGTTCGACATCGGCATGTACGACGAGGCGCGCGAGAACTTCGAGTGGATCATCTCGGTCAACCCGGCCGACGACTACGCGCAGTTCGGGCTGGGTCTGGCGGCGACGAAGGCCGGCGACCTCAAGAGCGCCGTCGAGCACCTGGCCCTGGCAGCGGCGATGCGACCGGACATCGCCTACTACGGCACTGCGTTGCGCGGTGCGCGAGCGGCCCTGACCGCTGCGCAGCGCTGAGCAGGCCCCGGGGACAGCGGCTCAGCAGCTCACCGCAGCCGCTCAGCCAGGTCTACGACGCGGCGCTGTTCGACCTCGACGGGGTCCTGTACCTCGAGGACCACGGCATCCCGCACGCTGCCGAGGCAGTGGCCGGCGCGCACGCCGCCGGCATGCGCGTCGCGTACGTCACCAACAACGCGTCCCGGCATCCCGCCACGGTGGCCGACCGCCTGACCGGCCTCGGCATCCCCGCGGCCTCCGAGCAGGTGGTCACCAGCGCGCAGGCCGCGGCACGCCGACTCGCCGCCGCGGTGCCGACCGGGTCCGCGGTGCTCGTGGTCGGCGCGGCCGCGCTCGAGGACGAGGTGCGCGGCGCCGGGCTGCGACCCGTCCGCACCCTCCGCGACGCCGGCGAGGGCGGTGTGGCCGCGGTGGTGCAGGGCCTGTCGCCGGACACCGCCCAGCGCGACCTGGCGGACGCGACCGTCGCCCTGCGCGAGGGTGCCGTCTGGGTCGTCGGCAACACCGATCTGACGCTGCCCAGCCGGCGCGGCCCCTTGCCCGGCAACGGTGCCTTCGTCGCCGTGCTCGAGATGATCACTGGGCGCGAGCCGCTGGTGGCCGGCAAGCCCGACCCCACGCTCCACCGCGAGTCCGTCGAGCGCGTGGGTGCCCAGCGGCCGCTCGTGATCGGCGACCGGCTGGACACCGACGTGCTGGGCGCCGTGCGCGGCGGCGCCGACAGCCTGCTCGTGCTCACGGGGGTCACCGACCGGGCGGCGCTGCTCCAGGCGCCGTCCGGCAGTCGTCCGACGTTCGTGTCCAGCGACTTGCGGGGGCTGCACGAGCCTCACCCTGAGGTGGACGTGCGCGGGGCCAGGGTGACCTGCCGCGCGGCCGTCGCGACCTGGTCCGGGGGACAGGTGCGGGTCGACGGCTCGGGCGACGATGCCCTGCGGGCCGAGGCGGCGCTGTGGTGGGCGTGCGCCGACGCCGGTCGGCCGATCGGGCCCGTCACCCGATGAGGCTGCCGTCGTGGTGCCGGGCTGGCGGTGTGCCGACCGGCCTTCGGCCGAGCGCGGTCAGAGCAGGGCGCGCAGGCGGAGCAGGTCCAGCACGCTCGCCTCGACCTTGAGCCGACCGGTCGCCCACGCCAACGGAGGCGGCAGGGAGCCGGTGGCCAGCGCCACCAGGTCGTCGCTCTGCGCGGTGAGCCGGACTTG
>CADCUE010000065.1 GCA_902805805.1 uncultured Frankineae bacterium
TGAAGACGGTCTGCGACTTGATCTCGCCGGTGGTGTTGTTCGTGAACTCCGCCGTGACGAACAGCGGAGCCGCGTAGGTCATGTCCTTGTCCTTGCACTCCTCGACGGAGTACTTGGTCGGCTCGAACCGGTGGTCGCGGAAGCTCAGCGACATCGAGCCGGAGAAGTCCTCGATCGGCGAGATCTCCTCGAAGATCTCCTCGAGGCCGGAGTTGCCCGACAGGTCGTCGCGACCGGCGTCGATGCTCTCCTGGACGCGGTCCTGCCAGGCGTCGTTGCCGACGAGCCAGTCGAAGGACGTGGTCTGCAGGTGCAGGAGGTTCGGGACCTCCAGCGGCTCACGGATCTTGGCGAAGCTGACGCGTGAGGTGGTGCTCGCGTTGCGCGGGGCGCTCGCAGTGGGACTGTTCGTGGAGCTGGCGGGGACTGCCAAGAGGAGGTCCTTCCGGCGGCAGCGGCGACGGCTGCCTCAACGGGTCTGGCTGCGCGGGCACACTCGACCGACCTGGGCGGACATGGGATCCGCACGGCTATATGACGGGAGGCAGCGCAAACAGGCAGTGTAGTCGTCGGACCACCTGCCTGTCGAGGCGGGACCTCGTCCAGCAGTCACCGACTGCCGGACCCCGCGACGGGGCCTGCGCACTGGCGCTCAGAGTGCCCACCCGCAGCGCGCACGTCAAGGACCCGTTCGGGTCCGGGCACGCCGCAGGGGCGGCACGCGGTGTGCGTGCCGCCCCTGCGGGCCGTGCGGGAGGTGGGGCAACGGGCTGCGGGGGAGCAGCCCGGCGAGCGGACGAGCTACTTGACGGTGACCGACGCGCCGGCCGCCTCGAGGGAGGCCTTGGCCTTCTCGGCGGCGTCCTTGGCGACCTTCTCGAGGACGGGCTTCGGAGCGCCGTCGACGAGGTCCTTGGCCTCCTTGAGTCCCAGGCTGGTGAGGCTGCGGACCTCCTTGATGACCTGGATCTTCTTGTCGCCGGCCGCCTCGAGGATGACGTCGAACTCGTCCTGCTCGGGGGCGGCCTCCTCGGCGGCGCCGCCGCCACCGGCCGGACCGGCCGCGACGGCGACCGGAGCGGCGGCGGTGACGCCGAAGGTCTCCTCGAACTGCTTCACGAACTCGCTGAGCTCGATCAGCGTCATCTCCTTGAACGCGTCGAGGAGCTCGTCAGTGCTGAGCTTCGCCATGGGGGCGTCTCCTTCTGATCAGTGCCGGTTCCGGCGGAGTGGGAGTCGTGCGGGTACGGCCGGAGCCGGTCAGGCGGGGGTGGAGCTGGTCTCGGGGCTGGTGTCGGCGGCGACAGCGTCTGCTGCTCCATCGGCAGTGACGGCGTCGGCTTCAGCCGGCGCCGGGTCGGGCTCGGCGGCAGGCGCCGGCGTGCCGGCTCCCCCGCGCAGGACGGACGGGTCCTCGGTGGCCTTGGCCTCGAGCGCACCCGCCAGGCGGGCCGTCTTCGCGAGCGGCTCGGCGAACAGCCGCACGGCGCCGCTGAGCGAGGCGAGCAGCGCGCCCGCCATCTTCGCCAGCAGGACCTCGCGGGACTCGAGGTCCGCGAGCCTGCGGACCTCGTCGGCCGTGAGGGCCTTGCCGTCCATGACGCCGCCCTTGACGACGAGCGCCGGGTTGGTGCGGGCGAAGTCGCGCAGCGCCTTGGCGGCCTCGACGGGCTCACCGTTGATGAAGGCGACGGCGGTCGGGCCGGTCAGCAGGGCGTCGACGCCCTCCAGTCCGACGTCGTTCGCCGCGATCTTGGTGAGGGTGTTCTTCACGACGGCGTACGACGTGTCGGCACCCAGCGCGACGCGCAGGGCGCTGATCTGCTTGACGGTCAGGCCGCGGTACTCGGTGAGCACGGCCGCGGACGAGGCGCGGAACGCCTCCGCCAGCTCGGCGACCGTCGCCGCCTTGTCGGGCCGCACGGTCGCGCGGGCGTGCACGGACGGGGCCGCGGTGTCGGTGTCGACTGACATGCGCCTCCTCTCGGTCGGGAGCCGGCCCGGCACCTGGGTCCAGGTGTCGAGCTGCCCCGGAACGCGAGGACGCCCCGGCGCGAGTGCGCACGGGGCGTCAGAGACCGGCCGCGAGGCCGAGGTCTGTCCGTGTCACCTGCGCGGGTCGCCCGCACGAGGCGGGACCTTCGACCACTGCGAGCAGTGGCGACCGGCGGTCTTGGGCGTGGACGATGCTAGCAGGGCCCGGGTGGGGCTGAGCCCGCGACGAGGGCTAGGCCTCCGCGGAGGCGTCCTCCAGCAGGTTGCGCGTGCGCTTGGGGTCGACCGGGATGCCCGGGCCCATGGTGGTGCTGACGGCGACCTTGCGCAGGTAGGTGCCCTTGGAGCTGGCGGGCTTGGCGCGGGAGATCTCGTCGAGGGCGGCGCCGTAGTTCTCGACCAGCTTGCTCTCGTCGAAGGACACCTTGCCGATCACCAGGTGCAGGTTGGCCTGCTTGTCGACGCGGAAGTTGACCTTGCCGCCCTTGATGTCGCTGACCGCCTTGGTCACGTCGGCGGTCACGGTGCCCGTCTTGGGGTTGGGCATGAGACCGCGCGGGCCGAGGATGCGGGCGATCTTGCCGACCTTGCCCATCTGGTCCGGGGTCGCGACGGCGGCGTCGAAGTCGAGGAAGCCGCCCTGGATGTCGGCGATGAGGTCGTCGGAGCCGACCCGGTCGGCGCCGGCGGCCTCCGCCTCGGCGGCCTTCTCGCCGGTCGCGAAGACGATGACCCGGGCGGTCTTGCCGGTGCCGTGCGGCAGGTTGACCGTGCCGCGGACCATCTGGTCGGCCTTGCGCGGGTCGACGCCGAGCCGCATGGCGACCTCGACGGTCGCGTCGTACTTGGTGGTCGAGGTCTGCTGAGCGAGCCGGACGGCCTCGAGCGGGCTGTACAGGTTGTCGCGGTCCACCTTCTCGGCGGCCGCGCGGTAGGCCTTGCTGCGCTTCATGGTCTGCTCCTGTCCTGCCGGGCGGCAGTCGTGGTCAGCGGGCGTGGACCGTCCACGCCCTCCCACTCGGTGGTGCTGTCGGGCGGAACGCTCAGTCGGTGACGGTGATGCCCATGGAGCGGGCGGTGCCGGCGATGATCTTCGCCGCGGCGTCGACGTCGTTGGCGTTGAGGTCCTCGAGCTTGGTCGTGGCGATCTCGCGGACCTGCGCCTGCGAGATGGTCGCCACCTTCTTGGTGTGCGGGGTCGCCGAGCCCTTCTCCACGCCGGCGGCCTTGAGGATCAGGCGGGCGGCCGGCGGCGTCTTGGTGATGAAGGTGAACGAGCGGTCCTCGAACACCGAGATCTCGACGGGGACGATGTCGCCGCGCTGCGACTCGGTCGCAGCGTTGTACTGCTTGCAGAACTCCATGATGTTGACGCCGTGCTGGCCGAGGGCCGGACCGACGGGAGGGGCGGGCGTCGCGACGCCGGCCTTGATCTGCAGCTTGATGATGCCGGCGAGCTTCTTCTTGGGAGGCATGTGAGTTCCTGGGGAGGTGATCGGCGCGAAGCCCTTACAGCTTCGCGACCTGGTTGAAGGACAGCTCGACCGGCGTCTCGCGGCCGAAGATGGACACGAGGACCTTGAGCTTCTGGCTGTCGAGGCTGATCTCGTTGATCGTCGCCGGGAGGGTCGCGAACGGCCCGTCCGTGACCGTGATCGACTCGCCGACCTCGAAGTCGACGGCCTTCTGGGCGACGACGACCTTCTGCTTGGGCGGGGCGATCATCTTGACGACCTCGTCGATGGACAGCGGCGAGGGGCGCGAGGTCTGGCCGACGAAGCCGGTCACACCGGGGGTGTTGCGCACGACCGACCACGACTCGTCGGTGAGGTCCATGCGGACGAACAGGTAGCCGGGCAGCTTCTTGCGCACGACCTGCTGGCGCTTGCCGCCCTTGATCTCGGTGACCTCCTCGGTGGGCACCTCGATCGCGTAGATGAAGTCCTCCATGTTGAGGCTGGAGATGCGGCTCTCCAGGTTGGTCTTCACCTTGTTCTCGTAGCCGGCGTAGGAGTGCACGACGTACCAGTCGCCCTGCTGGCCGGCGAGCTCCTGGCGCAGCCGCTCGGCCGGGTCGAGGTCGGGGTCGACCTGGTCCGCCGTCGCGGCCGGCAGGCCGAGCGCGTCGGCGTTCGCGTCGTGCTCGGCGTCGGAGGCCGCGGTGCCGACGCCCTCGGGCGCAGCGTCGTCGAGGTAGCCGCTCGGAGCGTCGTCGACACCGCCGCCGCCGAGCTCGGCCAGGTCGGCGGCACCGGCGCCGGCCTGCGTGGCGGCGGTGAAGCCGACCGGAGCGACGGCCACGGCCTCGGCCTGCTCGGACAGCGCTGTGCCGTCGAGCGCGCCCTCGGACACCTCGTCGGCGGACAGCTCGGCGGGCGGGGTGGGCTCGGACACGTGGACGTCCTGTTCTTCGGAAGGGCGGGGGCGGTCGGGAGGTGAGGCGGTCGCCTGGGCGTCGGGACCGGTCAGCCGAACACCCTGAGGACGCCCTGGCTGAACACGAAGTCGAACGCGCTCACCACGGCGACCATGAACAGCACGAACACCAGCACCACGCTCGTGTAGGTCAGCAGCTCGCGCCGGGTCGGCCAGATGACCTTGCGGAGCTCGGCGACGACCTGCTTGTAGAACGTCGTGGCAAGGCGCAGCCGACTCGGCCGCTTCTGCCTGCGACTGCCCGCCGGACGACCGCGGTCAGGCGTGGCGAGACCGGTGTCGGTCCCCGCGCTGTCGCTCATGGCCATCCTGTCTGCACGGTCGGGTGTGGGCGGGTGGTCGGGTGCCGGAGGTGTCCGGTGTCGTGCCAGCAGGGGTGACAGGAGTCGAACCTGCGACATCCGGTTTTGGAGACCGGCGCTCTGGCCAACTGAGCTACACCCCTCCGAGGGCCCGTGCGACGCGGACCCCGCCCCGGTGCACGGGCGCGCCAGGGCAGAGGCGTCGAGCCCCCAGAGCGTCGAGTGTACGGCTTGCGCTCGTCCGCTCCAACCGTCCGCCGACAGGGGTGGCTGGACTGCGCGACGCGCGGCACGGGAGCATGGGCCGCATGACGAGCCCCGCCCAGACGACCTCCGCACCCGCTCCCTCCTCCGGACGGACGCGGGTCTCCACCCGGATCGGCGCGATCGCCGAGTCGGCGACGCTCGCCGTCGACGCCAGGGCCAAGGCCAAGAAGGCCGCCGGCGAGGACGTCGTCGGCTTCGGCGCCGGCGAGCCGGACTTCCCGACGCCGCCCGCGATCGTGGCCGCCGCCGAGGCCGCCTGCGCCGTGCCGGCCAACCACCGCTACACCCCGGCCGGCGGGCTGCCGGAGCTCAAGCAGGCCGTCGCCGACAAGACCCTGCGGGACAGCGGCTGGTCGGTCCCGCCGAGCCAGGTGCTCATCACCAACGGCGGCAAGCAGGCGGTCTACGAGGCGTTCGCGACACTGCTCGACCCGGGCGACGAGGTGCTGCTCCCGGCGCCGTACTGGACGACCTACCCGGAGGCGGTGCGGCTGGCCGGCGGCGTGCCGGTGGACGTCGTGACCACCGAGGACGCGGGCTACCGCGTCACCGTCGAGCAGCTGGAGTCCGCCCGCACCCCGCGCACCAAGGTGCTCCTGTGGTGCTCGCCGTCCAACCCCACCGGAGCGGTGGCCTCCCCCGCCGAGGTCGAGGCCGTCGGCCGCTGGGCCGTCGAGCACGGGATCTGGGTCGTGGCCGACGAGATCTACGAGCACCTGGTCTACGGCGACGCCCGGCACGTGTCGATGCCGGTGGCCGTGCCGGAGCTGGCCGACACCTGCGTCGTGGTGAACGGCGTGGCCAAGACCTACGCCATGACCGGCTGGCGGGTCGGGTGGTTGATCGGACCGGCGGACGTCGTCAAGGCGGCGACCAACCTGCAGTCGCACGCGACGAGCAACGTCGCGAACGTCTCCCAGCGGGCGGCGGTCGCCGCGCTCACCGGGGACCTGTCGGCGGTCGCCGAGATGCGGGCGGCGTTCGACCGGCGCCGGCAGACGATGGTGCGGATGCTGGACGCCATCCCCGGTGTGACCTGCCCCGAGCCCGAGGGCGCCTTCTACTGCTACCCGTCGGTGAAGGGGGTGCTCGGCAAGACGCTGCGCGGCCGGGTGCCGTCGACGTCCGCCGAGCTGGCCGAGCTGGTGCTCGAGGAGGCCGGCGTGGCCGTCGTGCCCGGCGAGGCCTTCGGGACGCCGGGCTACTTCCGCCTGTCGTACGCGCTCGGCGACGCCGACCTCGAGAAGGGCGTCGGCCGGCTCGCCGACCTGCTGGCCGAGGCGCAGTAGGCGCGAGCGGCGTCGGCCGGCCTACCGGGGCAGGCGGAGGTCCTCGCGACCGCGGAAGCGCTGCAGGAACCGGTCGTAGGTCTTGCGGGACTCCCGGTCGCGCACGGCCGGGTCGCTGTCGTGGTAGCCCCGGTGCCGGTCCTGGCGCAGCGGGAGGGGCTGCGCCGGGACCACGAGCCGCCCGCCGGCCTCGCGGAGCAGGAACGACCACTCCATGTCGGCGTTGCGGTAGAAGCGGGCCTTGGCCGGCGGGGGCACCTGCCGGGCGGCCGCCCTCCGGACGGCGAACAGGTAGCCCAGCAGCGCCTCCACCTCACCGGGCCCGGCGTCCGCGAACTCCCGCCAGCCGTCCTGCACCGCGACGCCCCGCCAGCCGGCACCCACCACGGAGGGGTCGTCGTCGAAGGCGGCCAGCACCGGGGTCAGGGCGTCGCCCTCCAGGACCGTGGAGACGTCCATGAGCACGTGCACGGCGGCCACGTCGGCGGCGAGCAGCGCCGAGCGGGCCGGTCCCCAGCCGGCCGCCCGGTCGACGTGCAGCTCCTCGACCCGCCCGGGGTGCTGGACGGCCAGCTCGTGCACGACGGCGCCGGCGTCGGTGGGGCCGTTCTCGAGCAGCACGACGACGACGTCCGGCGGCGCGTGCTCGAGCAGCGCCGTGACGCAGGTGCGGACGTCGTCGGGCCAGCCGTCCACGAGCAGCCCCACCGTGCAGCGACGCGCCTCGGGCTCCCCGGTGCGGTCGGGCAGCTCGGCCACGGACGCGAGGACGGCGTACGGCGGCCGCGGCGCCAGGACCCAGCCGTCCGCGCCGTCCCGCACGAGCCAGCCGGCGTCGGCGAGCGCGTCGCGCAGCCGGTCGCTCTCGGCGAAGTCCTTGGCGGCGCGGGCGGCCGCTCGGCGCTCGGCGAGCGCCGTCACCTCCGGCGGGACGTCCGGGCTCACGCCTGCTCCAGCCGGGCCCGCAGCGCCTTGCGGTCGGTCTTCAGGACGCTGGTCAGCGGGATCGCGTCGACGAGGTGCACCTCGCGCGGGTACTTCGCCGCGGACAGGTGCTCCTTCGCGTGGGCCACGACGCGGTCGGGGGTGAGCCCGGACCCGGGGGCGAGGCAGACGAAGGCGACGACCTCCTCGCCCGTGCGCGGGTCGGGGCGTCCGACGACGGCGGCACCGGTGATCTCCGGGTGCGCCAGCAGGACGTCCTCCACGTCGCGGGGGTAGACGTTGAAGCCGTTGCGGATGATGAGGTCCTTCAGCCGGTCGACGACGTAGAGGTAGCCGTCCTCGTCCAGGTGGCCGATGTCGCCGGTGTGCAGCTCGCCCCCGCGCAGCGTCTGCGCGGTGGCCTCCGGGGCGTTCCAGTAGCCGGTCATGAGGACGGGTCCCCGCACGCAGATCTCGCCGTCCTGCCCCGTCGGCAGCGTCGTGCCGTCCGGCCCGCAGATGCGCACCTGCACCCCGGGCACCGGCTTGCCGACCGACCCCAGCCGCCGCTCGTCCGGCGGCTGGGCGCTGATGAGGGCGCTGGACTCGGTGCAGCCGTAGCCCTCGCGCACCTCCACGCCGGGGATCCGCCGCTCGAGCTCGCGCGCGACGTCGAGCGCCAGGGGTGCACCGCCGCTGCTGACCCGCTCGAGGCAGGACAGGTCGTGCTGCTCGAGCGGCTGCGTCAGCAGCGACGAGATCATCGACGGGACGAGCGCGCTGGTCTGCGTGCGGTGCTCCTCGACGAGGGCGACGAAGCCGGCGGGGTCGAACCACCGCATGAGCACGGCCTGTCCCGGCTCCTCGGCGTGCAGACCGGCCACCGACACCATGAGCCCGTAGACGTGGGCGAGCGGCAGGGGCAGCAGGCTCCGGGTCCGGCCCGGAGCGCGGCCGGCGAGGGCGGCTGCCGCCCCGGCGGCGTCCAGCCCGCCGTGGGTCAGCGCGACGCCCTTGCTCCGGCCGGTCGTCCCGCCGGTGTAGAGCAGGGCAGCCAGGTCGTCGGGCGTCCGGTCGACGAGGGCGAGCTCGTCGCCGGCCTCGAGCTCGTCCCACGTGGACGCCCCCGCGCTGCCCGCCGGACCGCCGACCACGACGACCGGGAGCCCGCCCGCGGCGGCCCGCACCTTGGGCAGGAACTCCGGGGTCGTGACCGCGGCGACCGCGCCCGAGTCGGCGAGCACGTGCCGCAGCTCGTCCTCGCTGAGCAGGAACAGCACCGGCGTGGGCACGGCGCCGGCGCGCCACAGCGCCGCGCAAGCGATGCCGACCTCGGGGCAGTTGGCCATGCACAGCACGACGCGGTCGCCCGGCCGCACGCCGAGCGCGACCAGGCCCGCCGCTGCCCGGCGGGCCCGCCGGGCGAGCTCGCCCGAGGTGTGCCAGGTGCCCTCGAAGAACAGGCTGGGGGTGTCACCGAGGCGCTCGAGCGCCTCCTCGGCCCGGCGGGCGAGAGTGGACGGGGGACTCAGCGCGGTCACAGCGGACCTCCGGTCGAGGGGACCAGGCGCCCGACGGTACGGCGCACCAGTGCGGCCGCCTGCTCCACCGGCAGCCCGCGGTCGTGGCGCAGCAGCTCCCACGCCGGCCCTCCTGCGGCCAGGTGCAGGGCTGTCACGAGCACCTCGCGCTCGGCCGGCTCGAGCGGCGCGAGCTCGGTGCGGAACACCGCCGCGACCTCGGCGTCCCCGGCCGCGGTGAAGATCTCCCGGTTGCGCTGCAGCGCCGGAGAGGCGTGCTCGCGCAGCCGTGCGGCGCGCATCACCGGCAGCAGCGCCTCGAGCACCCGGGCCCGCGAGGCGCAGAAGCGGTCGAGGCGCTCCGCGAGCGGCAGGTCGCCGGACGGGACGTCGGCCAGCGCGGTGATCTTCGCCAGCTCCTGCTCGCCGGCCTGCGCCCACAGCGTCTCCATGTCGGAGAAGTGCCCGAAGACCGTGCGCAGCGCGACTCCGGCGCGGGCGGCCACGCGCTGCGCCGTCGGCTCGAGGTCGCCCTCCTCCTGCAGCGCGAGCAGGGCGTCGACGACCGCCCGCCGGGTGCGCAGGCCGCGTGCCGTGCGCCCGTCCACCGGCGCCGCAGGCGCGGACACGGTCATCAGGGCAGCCGGACGACCGCCCGAGCGGCCATCAGCACCTTGTGGCCGTCGACGGTGGCGGTCAGCACGACGGCGACGCGGGAGTCGTCGAGCTTGTCCTCGACGACCCCCTCGACGTCGAGGGTCGCCCCCCGGTCGTCGTCCGGGACGACGACCGGGCGGCTGAAGCGGACGCCGTACTCGAGCACGGCTCCCGGGTCACCCACCCAGTCGGTGACGAGGCGGCCGGCGGTGGCCATGGTGAGCATGCCGTGGGCGATGACGTCGGGCAGCCCCACCGACCGCGCGACCCGCTCGTTCCAGTGGATGACGTTGAAGTCGCCGCTGGCGCCGGCGTAGCGCACGAGGTCGGCCCGGGTGAGGGTGAACGACTGCGCCGGCAGGGCGGTGCCGACCTCGACGTCGGCGTACGACGGCATCTCAGGCCTCCGGGGTGGTCGGCGTGCGCGGCGCCGCAGTGCCGCGGCTCACGAGCGAGTTGGTCGAGGTGGCGACGTGCTCGCCCGCGCAGCGCACCTCCGTGACGATGGTCAGCAGCTCGTTGCGACCGGCGTCGCGCATGGCGTCGAGGCGGGTCTCGGTGTCGAGCAGGTCCCCCGCGCAGACCGGCCGGTGCAGCGCGAAGCGCTGCTCGCCGTGGACGACGAGGGAGTAGTCGAGGCCGAGCTCCGGGTCCATGATCAGGCTCTCGGCGGTCGACATGCCGAGCGTGATGAGGAACGTCGGCGGGGCGACGAGGTCCCGATGGCCCAGCGCCGCGGCGGCGGCCACGTCGTGGCAGGCCGGGTTGCGGTCGCCGATCGCGGTCGCGAAGCGCCGGACGTCGCCACGGGTGACCTCGAACGGCTCGCCGGAGGTGGTGGAGCGACCCAGGCAGTCGCGGTTGAGAGGCACGCACGGACCCTAGCGCTGCCTCTCCCGGGAACGACGAGGGCCGGTCCCCGAGGGGGACCGGCCGTCGGACGGGCGGCGGGAGCGGCTAGCGCGTCTCGCGGTGGTCGGTGTGCTGCCGGCACGTCGGGCAGAACTTCTTGAGGTCCATGCGGTCCGGGTCGTTGCGGCGGTTCTTCTTGGTGATGTAGTTGCGGTTCTTGCACACCTGGCAGGCCATCGTGATCTTCGGGCGGACGTCGGTGGCGGCCATGCGGGAGTGCCTGCTCTCTGTCTTGGACCTGCGGAACGGTCGGTACGTGCCAGGCTACCCGGCGCGCGCCGGGGGGTGTAGCGGTGACCGGACTTGAACCGGTGACACAGCGATTATGAGCCGCTTGCTCTACCAGGCTGAGCTACACCGCCTTGAGGCGACCCGCGCACCGGCCGGAGCCGGCATGCGGAGCAGAGCCCCCTTACGGAATCGAACCGTAGACCTTCTCCTTACCATGGAGACGCTCTGCCGACTGAGCTAAGGGGGCGGCGAAAGCCGACCAGAGACTACACGAAGGCCTCGGGCGGGCCGGGCAGACTAGTCCTTTGTGACTATGCGTAGTCGTTGTTCACACTCTGTTGATGGAGCTGTGGACGATCACCCGGTCGAGCGACCACAGGATTCCCCAAGGTGGTCTGGCCACTGTCCTCGTCGAGGCCGCGCACGTGCGGCCGCCGACGTGGAGGTCCAGAGTGCACCCGAGCCCCTCAGCCGGTCCCGCCCTCCGGCGCCGCCCGCTCGCTGCGCTGTGCCTGACGGTGCTCGCGCTCGTCCTGCCGCCGACCGCCGCGCAGGCGACCGAGACCAGCGGCGCGTACTCCGACGCCGACCTGGTCACCGCTGCGCCGGGGCCGCAGGACCCGGCCTCCGCCACGACGACCGGCACGACGACCGGGGCGACGGCCGGCACGACGACCGGGGCGACGGCCGTGGTGCCGACCGGCCGGGCGGCCGGCGCGGAGCCGGTGGGGACGACGCAGTACGTCGCGCCGTCGGATGCGCGGTACGTCGCGCCGAACGGCAGCGACAGCGCGGCCGGCACGGCCACGGCGCCCTGGCGCACGGTCGCCAAGGCGGTCAGGGCGGCCCGCGACGGCGCGACGCTCGTGCTGCGGGGCGGCACCTACTCCGAGAGCGTCACGGCCCCCTCGGGCAAGCGGCTCACCATCCAGTCGGCCCCCGGCGAGGCGGTGTGGCTCGACGGCAGCAAGGTCGTCACCGGCTGGACCGCCGACGGCGGCGACTGGCGGCTGAGCGGCTGGACGGCAGAGTTCGACCACAGCCCCACCTACACCGCCGGCGCCCCGGACAGCACCGAGCCGGGCTGGTCGTTCGTCAACGCCCGCTACCCGATGGCCGCCCATCCCGAGCAGGTCTTCGTCGACGGGGTGGCCCAGCAGCAGGTCCGCACCCGGGACGACGTCGAGCCGGGCACCTTCTTCGCGGACCGGGCGGGCGACCGGATCTACCTCGGCACCGACCCGCGCGGCAAGGAGGTCCGCTCCAGCACGCTGCAGACCGCTCTCACGATGAGCGGCGAGGGCAGCGTCCTGCGAGGCGTCGGGGTGCGCCGCTACGCCACGAGCGTCCCGCTGATGGGGACGGTCCGCGTGCTGGCCGACGGTGCGCAGCTGGAGAACGTGCACGTCAGCGACAACGCCACCCAGGGCGTGTTCGTGCGCGGACGCGGGGTGCAGCTCCGGAACGTCACGTCCGAGCGGAACGGGCTCATGGGTGTCCTGGCCAACCACGCCGACGACCTGGTCGCCGACAGCGTGCGCGCCGACCACAACAACACCGAGCACTTCAACGGCTCTCCGGCTGCCGGCGGCTTCAAGCTGACCCGCCTGCGGGGCGTCCGCGTGACCAACAGCAGCACCAGCCACAACGAGGGCTCGGGACTGTGGTTCGACGAGTCCGTCTACGACACGACCGTCGTCGGCAACGACTCGGTCGGCAACACCCGCAACGGCATCTCCTTCGAGATCTCCAGCAAGGCGGTCTTCGCCGACAACCTCCTGGCGGACAACGGCACCACCGGCCTCAAGATCAACAACGCGCAGTCGGTGTCCATCTGGAACAACACCATCACGGGCAACGAGGGGCGGCCGGTGTGGCTCGTCCAGGACGACCGGGTGGCCAAGGACCTGTCCACACCCGGCCACGACCCCCGCCAGACGCTGCCGGACCCGACGGTCACCTGGGTGCTCGGCCCGATCACCGTGAAGAACAACGTCATCACGGCCGGCGGTTCGAACTGCCTGCTCTGCCTGCAGGACAGCGCGCTGCTGCGCAGCGCCGAGACGATCGGCGTCACGGCGAACGGCAACGCCTACCACCGCCCGACCGCGAGCAGCCCGACCTGGATCAGCACCTGGTCCGACGGCACGTCCAGCCCCGACGTCTACACGACCGTGCGGTCCTTCCGGTCCGCCGAGCGGCAGGAGAGCACGGGCACCGAGTTCACCGGCGCCCCGGTCCTCGACAGCACGTGGGCGCCGACCGAGGCGCTGCTCACGGCCGTTCCCACCACCGCGCAGCCGCTCGACGCCACCATCGCCGCCCTCACCGGCGAGCAAGCCGGCGAGCGCCACCTCGGCGCCTGGATGCTCGACCGGGCAGCGCGGGACGGCGCGGCGGCAGGACCGGACGGCGGGGTCACGGGGCCGGACGGCGAGGGCACGAGTCCGGACGGCGAGGTCTCGGGGCCGGACGGCGAGGTCACGGGGCCGGACGGCGAGGCCTCGCAGCCGCCCGCCGACGGGGCGGGCACCACGCCGAGCCCCGCACCGACGGTCGTGGCGAGCCCCCGGCCGACCGCTCGGCCGACGAGCTCGCCGTCACCGTCGCCGTCGCCGACCGCCGGCAGCACCCTCGAGACGACCGCGCCGACGTGCAAGCCGGGCGGCGGCAAGCAGGACGCCTCCGGAGCTCCGCCTGGACACCGCTGCCGCGTCGCCGACTGAGCCCGACAGCCGCGCGGCCCCCGACCTGAGGTCGGGGGCCGCGCGGCACGTCGTGTGGCGGGTGAAGGGTTCGAACCTTCGTAGGCTGAGCCGGCAGATTTACAGTCTGCTCCCTTTGACCACTCGGGCAACCCGCCCAACGCGCCCTGTGACAGGTGCGCCGAAGACGATAGCAAGGAGCGCAGCGTGGCTGACCCGTCGTTCGACATCGTGAGCAAGGTCGACCGCCAGGAGGTCGACAACGCCGTCAACCAGGCCGCCAAGGAAGCCGCGACGCGCTACGACTTCAAGGGCACCGGCGCCGAGATCGCCTGGTCCGGCGACTCGATCGTCCTCAAGGCGGGCTCGGAGGAGCGCTGCGCCGCGCTGCTCGACGTCTTCAAGGAGAAGCTCGTCAAGCGGTCCATCTCGCTCAAGACCCTCGAGGCCGGGGAGCCGCAGCAGTCGGGCAAGGAGTACCGGCTGACGGCGACGGTGAGCGAGGGCATCAGCCAGGACAACGCCAAGAAGGTCAGCAAGGTGGTGCGCGAGCAGGGGCCCAAGGGGGTGCAGGCGCAGATCCAAGGCGACCAGCTGCGCGTGTCGGCCAAGAAGAAGGACGACCTCCAGTCCGTCATCGCCCTGCTGAAGGGCACCGACTTCGACTTCGCCCTGCAGTTCACCAACTACCGCTGAGCCGCGCCCAGCGGCGGGGCCTTCTGCTGCTCCGGCTCGCCGGCGTGCCGCGCAGCAGGTCACCCCGAGCGGCCGCCGGGGGCTCGCGCCGGACAGGAGATCAGCCCCGGGGCGACCCGCTGCTCCGGCTCGCCGGCGTGCCGCGCAGCAGGTCACCCCGAGCGGGCGCCGGGGAGCTCGCGCCGGACAGGAGGTGAGCCCCCGGGCGACCCGCTGCTCCGGCTCGCCGGCGTGCCGCGCAGCACGTCACCCCGAGCGACCGCCGGGAAGCTCGCGCCGGACAGGAGGTGAGCCCCCGGGCGACCCGCTGCTCCGGCTCGCCGGCGTGCCGCGCAGCAGGTC
>CADCUE010000066.1 GCA_902805805.1 uncultured Frankineae bacterium
CCGTCACGGCCGCGCCGCGCCGGGCCAGGCGGGCGCCGGCTTGCAGCGCGTCGGCCCCGTTGTCGCCGCTGCCGACGAGCAGCAGCACGCGGGCGCCGTAGACCCGGCCGAGGCGCTCGGCGCACGCGACGGCCAGTCCGGTGGCGGCGCGCTGCAGGAGCGTGCCCGGCGGCAGGGTGGCCCGCAGGCGGTCCTCGGCCGCACGGACCTGCGCGACGGTGTGGGCCCGGATCACCGCGAGCCGGTCACGACTCGGCCACCACGACGGCGGTGGCCAGACCGCCGTCGTGCGACAGCGACAGGTGCCAGGTGCCGATGCCCTGGGCCGCGGCCTCCTCGGCCACTCCGCCGTGCAGCACCAGGCGGGGACGTCCGTTCGGGTCGCTGACCACCTCGGCGTCCTGCCAGCGCAGACCGCCGGGAGCGCCGAGGGCCTTGGCGACGGCCTCCTTGGCCGCGAAGCGGGCGGCCAGGGACTCCGACCGGCCGGCGGCCTGCTCGCCCGGGGTGAACAGCCGGCCGGCGAGGCTCGGTGTGCGCGCGAGCGCGCGTTCGAGGCGCTCGACCTGCACGACGTCGACCCCCACACCGACGATGCCCATGGCCGCCAGTGTGCCCCGGACGGCCTCAGACCGAGCGCAGGGCTCGCAGCCGGGGCCGGGGGTCGCGGGCCAGCACGGTGCCGCACGCGCTGTGGACGACCCACACCGCGCCGGCCAGCAGCAGGAGGTCGCCGACGCTGTAGACGTTGCGCAGCGGCAGCCAGTCCGGCGAGGCGAAGACGTCTCCGAGCACGAGCAGCCGCGGCTCGGCGAGCACCCCCGAGTTGACGAAGTGGTCCACGTCCACCGGCAGCCCGACCTGGCGCACCGCGGCCTCGGACGCCGGCATCTGACCGCCGTTCGCCGCGATCGCCAGCGCGTTCAGGGCCCCGCCGGAGGCCAGCAGCAGCAGCCCGGGCAGCCGCCGGTTGACCCACACGAAGACGCCGGCGAGGGCGTACGACGCCGCGTGCATCGTGACCAGCAGCGCGTGCGGCCAGGTCGGGAAGACGGTGAACGCCAGCACCTGCAGCCCGAGCGCACCGGCGAGCAGCCGCCCGCCGCGCAGCTCGATCGTGGCCAGGCCGGACAGCCGCCCGCCGAGCAGGGGGACGAGGAGCATCGCGAGGACCGTGCCCGCCAGGATCAGCACGCCAGCCTCCCGCCGAGGGCGAGCGGGATCTGGGGCTCGTCCGCGACCAGCGCCGGCAGACGGCGGGTCGCCCGGTCGCCCAACCACGGCAGCACGGCCGCCAGGTCGAGCGGACGGCTCAGGTGGTAGCCCTGCGCGACACCGCAGCCCCAGCCGCGCAGCAGGTCGAGCGTGGCCGCGTCCTCGACGCCCTCGGCCACCAGGCGCAGACCGAGGTTGTGGCCCATCTCGATGGTCGACCGGACGATCGTCGCGTGGCCCTCGTCGGAGGTGATGTGCTTGACGAAGGACCGGTCGATCTTCAGCTCGTGCACGTCGAGCCGGCGCAGGTAGGCCAGCGAGCTGTAGCCGGTCCCGTAGTCGTCGACGGCCAGCGCGACGCCCAGCTCGCGCAGCAGCCGGAGCACGTCGGTCGCCCGCACCGGGTCCGACATGATCAGCGTCTCGGTCACCTCGAGCACCAGCGCGCTCGCGGGCACCCCGTGCTTGCGCAGCGCCTCGTCGACCTGGCGCGGCAGACCGAGGTCGGTCAGGTGCCGCACCGACAGGTTGACCGCGACGGTGACGTCGTGACCGGCGGCCCGCCACTCGGCCACGGCGCTCAGCGCGAGGTCGAGCACGGTCAGCGTCAGCGGCGTGATGAGCCCGGTGTTCTCCACCACGGGCAGGAACTGGTCGGGCATGACGACGCCGCGCTCGGGGTGGCGCCAGCGCACGAGCGACTCGAAGCCGACGACCGTCCCGGACAGGACGTCGACCTTCGGCTGGTGCTGCAGGAACAGCTCGCCGCGCTCCATGCCCTCGCGGAGCTCGGCGGCGAGCGTCAGGCGGGCGGGGGTGTGCACGTCGTCGGCGGCCTCGTAGAGCTTGTAGCGGCCGCGCTCCACCTTCGCGCCGTAGAGCGCGATGTCGGCGCGCTGCAGCAGCAGGTCGACGTGGTCCCCGTGGTCCGGGTGCAGCGCGACGCCGAGGCTCGCGCCGATCTCGAGCCGGACGTCGTCGACGAGGAACGGCTCGACCAGCGCGTCGATCAGGCGGGTCGCGACGTCGCAGGCCTGCTCCCCGACGGCGAGGTCGGTCACCAGGATGACGAACTCGTCCCCGCCGAGCCGGGCGACCGTGTCGTCGGGGCGCACGCTGTCCTGCAGGCGCGTGGCCACGACCCGCAGCAGGTCGTCGCCGACGTGGTGGCCGAGCGTGTCGTTGATCTCCTTGAAGTGGTCGAGGTCGAGCAGGATGACGGCGAACGGCCGGCCGGACCGCCGCGACGCCTCGCACGCGCGCTGCACGCGCAGGCGGAACAGCGCCCGGTTGGGCAGCCCGGTGAGCCCGTCGTGCAGCGCCTCCCACTCACGGTCCGCGGCCAGCTGGGCGCTGCGGTGGATGGCCTCGATCGGCAGCAGCAGCAGCGGCACGAGCCACAGCGAGAGGTGCGCCGCGGCGGCCACCACCGGCGAGAAGGTCAGCAGCACGCCGGACGTCGCGAGCTCGAAGCGCACGTCGCTGCGCAGCAGGCCCAGGAACGGCTTGCCGGCCACGAGCGCCGCCACGACGCAGGTCAGGCACTTGTTGACGAGCAGGAAGGCGGCCCCGGCGGCGAGCGCGGCGGGCAGGTCCTCCGGCAGGCGCAGCGGCCCGCCCTCGAGCAGCGGGTGACCGGACAGCAGCGCGAAGGTCACCCGCGCGACCAGCACGGTCAGGACGTACTGCGCCGCGTTGAACAGCACCTTGACGGCGCCCTTGCGGGAGCGGGTGTCCTGCAGCGCGACCGCCCCGCCGTGCACCGCCATGGCGACCCACAGCGGGCCGACGAACAGCAGCGCCAGGGCGAAGGTCGTGGACACCGTGATCTCGTCGCGGGCGTCGCCGCGCGCGATGACGATCGGCCGCAGCTCGCCGACGAAGACCAGCGCGGCCAGCAGCAGGCACACAGCGGCGCTCTGCCTGCCGGAGGTCTGCCCGGCGCCGGCCACGAGGACGACGCCGAGAGCGACCGAGCCCATCACCACGATGGTGGTGATGAAGCGCCGAGCCGCGGTCGGCAGCTGCTCCATGGGTCCTTCTCCGTCGCTGAGGGGGGCTGGGTCGTCCTGCCCTTCTCCTCGGCCGGATGCTGCAGATCCTTGAGACGTGGCGACCGGTGTCCCGGGCCGGACGGGCTCAAGACACCGATCGAGCGGTCACGTCCTCAGGACCACTTGTGGCCGGCTTCCAGGATCGCGACCAGCGCCGCGACGGCACCGGCGGAGGACATGAGACGGGCGTTCAGGTTCTTCCACATGGAGCGAGCTCCTTCCTCTTCGTGGTCGGGGGCTGGGGGGCACCCGGCCCGACCGGAGGTCGGTCCCCCGGCACTGCAAGAGGTCGACGGCGCACCGCGCCAGGACGACACCCGTCCGGGGGAACGTCCTGCGCCGAAGCGCTCCGCGCTGCTGCGCCGTGCGCTCTACTCGACCGTGCCTACTCGACCGTGACGGACTTGGCGAGGTTGCGCGGCTGGTCGACGTCGAGCCCGCGGGCACGTGCCACCTCGGCGGAGAAGACCTGCAGCGGGACGAGCGTCAGCAGCGGCGTGAGCAGCGACTTGGTGTCCGGCAGGCGGATGACGTGGGCGGCGTACGGCGTCACGCTGTCGTCCCCGTCGGTCGCCAGGACGATGGTGCGGGCGCCGCGGGCGCGGACCTCCTGCACGTTGTTGATCAGCTTGGCCTGCAGCGCGTGGCGCGGGGCGATGACGATCACCGGCGTGCCGTCCTCGACCAGGGCGATCGGGCCGTGCTTGATCTCCCCCGCGGGGAAGCCCTCGGCCGAGACGTAGGCCAGCTCCTTGAGCTTGAGCGCGCCCTCGAGGGCCATGGGGTAGCCGACGTGCCGGCCGAGGAACAGCACGCGCGGCTCGTCCCGGAGGTCGTGGGCGAGCTGGCGCACCCCGTCCATGCGGGTGAGCAGCTCGGCGACCAGGTCGGGGATCTCCTGCAGGTCGCGCAGGTGGGCGCGCACCTCGTCCGGGTCCCGCGTGCCGCGCAGCTGGGCGAGGTAGAGCCCGACGAGGTACATGGCGGTGATCTGCGTCATCACGGCCTTGGTCGAGGCGACGGCCACCTCCGGCCCGCCGCGCGTGTAGAGCGCGGCGTCGGACTCGCGGCTGATCGTCGAGCCGACGGTGTTGGTGACGGCGAGCACCCAGGCCTTCTGCGAGCGGGCGTGCCGCACGGCCTCGAGCGTGTCGGCGGTCTCGCCCGACTGCGACACCGCGATGACGAGGGTGTTGCGGCCGAGGACGGGATCGCGGTAGCGGAACTCGCTGGCCATCTCCACCTGCACGGGCAGCCGGCACCACCGCTCGATGGCGTACTTGCCGACCAGGCCGGAGTGGTAGGCCGAGCCGCAGGCGACGATGAAGACCTGCTCGATCCCGCGCACGTCCTCGTCGCTCATCGACAGCTCGTCGAGGTGCAGCAGCCCGTCGGCCGCGAGCCGGCCGCCGAGGGTGTCGCGGACGGCCGCCGGCTGCTCGTCGATCTCCTTGAGCATGAAGAAGTCGTAGCCGCCCTTCTCCGCCGCGTCGGTGTCCCAGTCGACGTGGTAGCTGCCGCCCTCGACGACGGTGCCCTCGAGGTCGGTGACCGTGACACCGGCCCGGCGCACCTCGACGACCTGGTCCTGCTCGACGGCGCGGGCCTCGCGGGTGTGCGCGATGAAGGCGGTGACGTCCGAGCCGACGAAGTTCTCGCCCTCCCCGAGACCGATGACGAGCGGCAGGTTGCGCCGGGCGGCCACCACCAGGTCCGGCTCGTCGCGGTGCGACACGACGAGGACGTACGACCCCTCGAGCAGCCGGCAGACCGCGCGCAGCGACGCCGCCAGGTCGCCCCGGGTCGGGCCGGCGGCGTAGTGCTCCTCGAGCAGGTGGGCGACGACCTCGGTGTCGGTGTCGGAGCGGCGCTCGTGACCGCGCTGCTCGAGACCGCGGGCGAGCGGCTCGAAGTTCTCGATCGTCCCGTTGTGGACGACGGCGACCGAGCCGGCGCAGTCGACGTGCGGGTGCGCGTTGGCGTCCGTGGGCGGGCCGTGGGTGGCCCAGCGGGTGTGCCCGATGCCGAGCGTGCCCTTGAGCTCGCGCTCGACGAGCACCTTCTCGAGGTTGGCGAGCTTGCCGGCCTTGCGCTCGACGTGCAGGCCGTCGGCACCGAGGACCGACACGCCGGCGCTGTCGTAGCCGCGGTACTCCAGCCTGCGCAGGCCGTCGACCACGACCTCGAGCGCCTGCTTGTCCCCGACGTAGCCCACGATGCCGCACATGCGGCTCACGGTAGTGCGCGCCCACCCTCCCGCAGGGGACCTCAGGCGCTGTCGGCCCGGAGCAGCGCCGGGACCTCCGACAGCGAGGCGACGGTGACCCGGCGCTCGTGCACCACGGGCGTCTCGGCCCGCTCGAGCACCCACGTCGTGCGGTAGGGCACGTGCACCGCCCACCCGCCGAGCTCGAGGACCGGATGGACGTCCGACACCTCGCTGTTGCCGACCATGAGGAAGCGCTCGGGCGGCACGCCGAGGAAGCGCAGCAGCTCCGCGTAGGTCGCCGGGCCCTTGTCCGGGACGATCTCGACGTGGCTGAAGCAGCCCGCGAGGCCCGAGGCGGCGAGCTTGCGGCGCTGGTCGACCAGGTCGCCCTTGGTCACGAGGACCACCCGGTGGGTCCGGCCGAGCGCGAGGACGGCCTCCTCGGCGCCGGGCAGCACCTCCACCGGTCCGGTGAGCAGGCTGCGCCCCAGCTCGAGGAAGGGGACGACCGGCGCGTCCGGGCCGGCGAGCTCCTGCGCCGTCTGCAGGACGTTGAGGGTCCACGACTTCACGCCGAAGCCGTACGTCGACAGGTTCGTCCGCTCGGTGCGGGCCAGGGCGCGGGCGACCTGCTCGGGTCCGGCGTACGGCGCGAGCAGCCGGGCGACCTCCACCTCGGCGTCGTCGAAGGCGTCCTGGCAGCGCCAGAGCGTGTCGTCGCCGTCGACGCCGACCACCTCGACCGGCTCGGCGAACCTCATGCGCGCTCGCGGGCGGTGAGCGCCCGGCGCAGGTCGGAGCGCTGCTCGGCGACGTAGCGGCGCAGCCCGGCGGGGTGCGCGCCGTCCTCCAGGACCGCCGTGCGGTCGAGGACGTCCCGGTCCACCAGGGTCGAGGGGAACAGCCGCTGCGCCAGCGTGCCGGCCACCTGCGGCGTCCGGGCCGACCACAGGCCGGGCAGCTCGGCGACGTAGCGGTCGACGTACGGCCGCAGCAGCGCGTCCTGCCCCCGCCGCCAGAAGCCGGCGGCCACCGCGCCCGACTCGTGGTTGGACAGCGACGCGTCGGTGGTCGCCGCGCTCCAGGCCCGCTCCTTGGCGTCGGCCCGCGGCTGGGCGGCACGGGACGTGAGCGCGTGCAGCCGACCGGCCGCCGTGTCGTCGCGGGCGAGCTCGGCGTCGATCGCGGCGTCGTCGAGCTCGCCCAGTGCGGCGAGGCACTCGACGAGGTGCCAGCGCAGCTCGGTGTCCACGGCCAGCCCGGGCGGGACGTCGGAGCCGTCGAGCAGCGCCCGCAGCCGGGCGGACTGGGCGCGCAGCGACGCCTCGGCCGCGGCCCGGACCCGGGTCAGCTGCAGGTCGCTGCCCGCCGGCGCGCCGCGCGCGGCCTCCCAGGACGCGTCCGCCAGCGCCGCCAGCAGCGGCTCGCCGTCGGCGGCGTACAGCGTCGCCGCGCTGCGCGCCTGGCCCAGCAGGGTGGCGGTGACGGCCGGGTCGGCCTCCCCGTCGACCCCGAGCAGCACGGCCTGGACGAAGGCGTCAGCGGGCAGCTCGCCGTCGCGGCAGGCGTCCCACAGGGCCGCCCAGCACAGCGCGCGCGCCAGCGGGTCGCCCAGGCGCCGCACGTCGGCCAGCACCGTCGCCAGCGACCGGTCGTCGAAGCGCACCTTGGCGAAGCTCAGGTCGCCGTCGTTGGGCAGCAGCAGGTCGGGCCGGTCGGTCACGTCCAGGGCCGCGGTGGCGCCGGCCAGCTCGACGTCCAGCCGGCGGCGCAGGACCAGCGCGGCGTCCGCCCCAGCGCCGACGCGGTCGTAGAGCCCCACGCCGATCCGGTGCGGGCGCAGCACGTCGGACTCCTGGTGCAGCTCGACGCCGTCGCCGGTCACCACGGTCCGCAGGGTGCTGACCCCGGAGGTCTGCAGCCACGCGCGGCTCCAGGCGCCGAGCTCGCGGCCGCTGGCCGCCTCCAGCTCGGCCAGCAGGTCGGCGAAGCTCGTGCTGCCGTACGCGTGCCGGGCGAAGTAGGCGCGCACGCCGGCGAAGAACGCCTGCTCGCCGACCGTCGCCATGAGCTGGCGCAGGACGGAGGCGCCCTTGGCGTAGGAGATGCCGTCGAAGTTGAGCAGCGCGCTGCGGTTGTCCGGCACGTCACCCTGCACCGGGTGGGTGCTGGGGAGCTGGTCGGCGCGGTAGCCCCAGGCCTTGCGGCTGGCGCTGAAGTCGACCCAGGTGTCCTCGAAGCGCGTCGCCCGGTCGACGGTGAGGAAGCCCATCAGCTCGGCGAAGGACTCGTTGAGCCACAGGTCGTCCCACCACCGCATGGTCACCAGGTCGCCGAACCACATGTGCGACATCTCGTGCGCGACCACCATCGCCCGCTGCCGCCGCTTGTCGTCGGTCGTGCGGCTGCGGAACAGGAACATCTCCGAGAACGTCACCGCGCCGGGGTTCTCCATGGCGCCGGCGTTGAACTCCGGCACGAACAGCTGGTCGTAGGCGTCCCCGAACGGGTAGCGGCGGCCGAAGCGCTCCTGCTGGAAGTCCAGGCACTGCCCGGTGACCTCGAGCAGCTCGGCGGCGTCGGCGTCGAGGTGCTCGGCCAGCGACTGCCGGCAGTGCAGCCCCAGGTCGATGCCGTCGTGCCGTCCCGCGACCGAGTGCCACGGGCCCGCGGCGACCGTGAACAGGTAGGTGCTGATCCGCTCGGTCGGCGCGAACTCCCACCGGCTGCCCGAGCGGGTGCACCGCCCGTTGGCGACGACGGACCAGCCCTGCGGCGCGTCGACGGCGAGCCGGATCGTCGCCTTGAGGTCGGGCTGGTCGAAGCAGGCGAAGATGCGCTGCGCGTCGTCGAGGAAGCTCTGGGCGTACACGTACACGCGCTCGTCGGCGGGGTCGACGAAGCGGTGCAGTCCCTCGCCGGTGCGGCTGTAGGCGCAGCGCGCGCGGACCGTCAGCACGTTGTCGGCCTGCAGGTCGGTCAGGGGCAGCCGGTTGCCGTCGAGCGGCCCGACCGGCCGGCCGTTCAGCTCGGCGCTGAGCAGCGCGCCGTCGAGCTCCACGAACGTCGTCGCTCCCGGCTGCCGGCAGGAGAAGGCCACGACGCTGACGCTGCCGAAGTGCTCGTGGTCGCCGGTGACGTCCAGCACCACGTCGTACGACGTGACGTCGAGCAGGGCGGCGCGCTCCTGCGCCTGCGCGCGGGTGAGGTTCTTCACCGGCCCACCACCTCGGCCAGGCGGTCCGCGACCTCGGCGGCGCGCTCGGCGGTCTCGGCCTCGACCATCACCCGCACCAGCGGCTCGGTGCCGGACGGGCGGAGCAGGACGCGTCCGCCGCCGCCGAGCAGCCCCTCCTCGCAGGCCACCGCGTCCAGGACGTCGACGTCGGTCGCGCGGGAGCGCTCGGCCCGCACGTTGACCAGGACCTGCGGCAGGCGGGTCATCACGGCGGCGAGCTCGGCCAGCGACCGTCCCGTCTCGGCCATCCGCCCGAGCACGCTCAGACCGGTCAGCAGCCCGTCGCCGGTGGTCGCGTGGTCGAGCAGCACGGTGTGCCCGGACTGCTCACCGCCGAGCGCGTGCCCGCCGGCGCGCATGGCCTCGAGGACGTACCGGTCCCCCACGGCGGTCCGCACGACCCGCAGGCCGCGCTCGGTCATCGCCCGCACGAAGCCGAGGTTGCTCATCACGGTGGCCACGACCGTCCCGGTCGGCAGGGCGCCCCGCTCGGCCATCCCGACGGCCAGCAGCGCCAGGAGCTGGTCCCCGTCGACGACGGCGCCGGACGCGTCCACGGCCAGGCAGCGGTCGGCGTCGCCGTCGTGCGCGAGCCCGAGGTCCGCGCCGTGCTCGACGACGGCCCGCTGCAGCGGTCCCAGGTGCGTCGCTCCGCAGCCGTCGTTGATGCGCTCCCCGTCGCCGTCCGCGGCCAGGGCGACGACCTCCGCACCGGCCCGCCGGTAGACCTCCGGAGCCAGCGCCGACGCGGCGCCCTGGGCGCAGTCCACGACCACCTTGAGGCCCGGCACAGGGGCCGGCAGCGCCGCGAGCAGGCCGTCGACGTAGGACGCCACGAGGTGCTCCGCCGGTGCGATGCGCCCGAGGTCCAGCCCGGTGGGCCGCTCGCGCGTCGCGCCGAGGCCCTGCTCGAGCGCCACCTCCACCTCGTCGGGCAGCTTCCAGCCGCCCGGGCCGAACAGCTTGAGCCCGTTGTCCGGCATGGCGTTGTGCGACGCGCTCACCACCAGACCGAGGTCAGCGCCGCCGGAGGCGCAGGCGTGGGCGACGACCGGTGTCGGGACCACCCCGAGCAGCCGGACGTCCACCCCGGCGCTGGCGAAGCCGGCCGCCGCCGCGGCCTCCAGCATCGGCCCCGACGGGCGCGTGTCCCGGCCGATGACGGCACGCGGGCGCCCGGCACCGCTCCGCATGGCCAGCAGCTCGTGCGCCGCGCTGCGGGCGACGGCCAGCGCCAGCTCCGGCGTGAGCACCTCGCCGTTCGCGAGGCCACGCACCCCGTCGGTGCCGAACAGCCGAGCTCTCGTCGGTGTCACCGTGCAGACCTCCAGACATGCCGCGAGGCGGCCCCGGCTGACCAGGACCGCCTCGGCGGGGACGACTAGCGCTTGGAGTACTGGGGAGCCTTGCGGGCCTTCTTCAGGCCGTACTTCTTGCGCTCCTTGATCCGCGCGTCGCGGGTCAGGAAGCCCTCCTTCTTCAGGGCCGGCCGGTCGTCGGGCTCGACCTCGATGAGCGCGCGGGCGATCGCCAGGCGCAGCGCGCCGGCCTGACCGCTGATGCCGCCGCCGTGCAGCCGGGCGACGACGTCGTACTGCTCGGTCTTCTCGAGCGTCACGAACGGCTCGTTGATGGCCTGCTGGTGCACCTTGTTCGGGAAGTACTCCTCGAGGGTGCGGCCGTTGAGCTTGTACTGACCGGTGCCCGGGACGAGGCGGACGCGGACGATCGCCTCCTTGCGGCGACCGACGGTCTGGATGAGGTCGGCCGGAGGGCCGGAGAGGACGGTCACTGGGAGACCTGCTTCAGCTCGAACGGCACAGGAGCCTGCGCCGCATGGGGATGCGTGGGACCGGCGTAGACCTTCAGCTTGGACAGCATCTGCCGGCCGAGGGTGTTGTGCGGCAGCATGCCCTTGACGGCCTTCTCGACGATCCGCTCGGGCCGCGTCGCGAGCACGTCGGCGTACGACGTGCGCTTGAGGCCACCGGGGAACCCGGAGTGGCTGTAGACCGTCGACTGCTCGGCCTTGTTGCCGGTCATCGCCACCTTGCCGGCGTTGACGATCACGACGAAGTCGCCCGTGTCGAGGTGCGGCGCGTAGTAGGGCTTGTGCTTGCCGCGCAGCAGCTGCGCGGCCTGGCTGGCGAGCCGGCCCAGCACGATGTCCTGCGCGTCGATGACGTGCCAGGCGCGCGTGATGTCGCTCGGCTTCGGGGTGTACGTGCGCACAGGACCGCCAGACTTCCTCGGAGAACAGATCGGGATGCGTTCGGGCCGCGCCGGGCAGACGTCAACTCGGCGCGCCGCGCAACAGCCCTCGACAGTACCCGATCGCGTGCGCAGGGGCGAAGCCCGCGCTGCCTCGCGCCCGCCACGCTGTCCTGCCTCGCGCGTGCGACGCTGCCCTGTCTCGCGCGTGCGACGCTGTCCTACCTCGCGCGTGCGACGTCGTCCTGCCTCGCGCGTGCGACGTCGTCCTGCCTCGCGCGTGCGACGCTGTCCTACCTCGCGCGTGCGACGCTGTCCTACCTCGCGCGTGCGACGCGACCCTCGTCCCACACCGGCTCCGCCGCCTCGTACACCTTCCCGTCCTGGCCGAAGACGAGGAAGCGGTCGAACCCCCGCGCGAACCACCGGTCGTGCGTCACCGCCACCACCGTCCCGTCGAAGGCGCGCAGCCCCTCCTCCAGCGCCTCGGCGCTCTCCAGGTCGAGGTTGTCGGTCGGCTCGTCGAGCAGCAGCATCGTGCAGCCGGACAGCTCCAGCAGCAGCACCTGCACGCGCGCCTGCTGACCGCCCGACAGCGAGTCGAAGCCCTGGTCGGCCTGGCCGTGCAGCTCGTAGCGCCGCAGCGCCCCGATCGCCGCCGCCCGGTCCAGCCCGCGCCGCCGGTCGTCCCCGCGGTGCAGGAGCTCGACGAGCGTCCTGCCGTGCAGGTCCGGTGAGTCGTGCGTCTGGGCGAACCACCCGGGGACGACCCGCGCGCCCAGCCGCCAGCCGCCCGTGTGCGCGACCGGCTGCCCGGCGAGCAGGCGCAGGAAGTGCGACTTGCCGCTGCCGTTCGACCCGAGCACCGCCAGGCGCTCGCCGTAGAAGACCTCGAGGTCGAACGGCCGCATCAGGCCGGTGAGCTCCAGACCGGCGCAGGTCAGGGCGCGCACGCCCGTACGCCCGCCCTTGAGGTTCATGACGACCTTCTGGTCGACGACCTGCTCGGGCGGCGGACCGGCGGCGAGGAACTTGTCGTAGCGGGTCTGCATGGCCGAGTAGCGGCTGGCCATGTCCGGGCTGATCCGCGCCTGCTCCCGCAGGGTGATGACCAGCCTGCGGAGCCGCTCGCGCTCCTCGTCCCAGCGCTTGTGCAGCTCCTCGAGGCGCTCGCGCCGGGCCCGCCGCGCGTCGGCGTAGGTCGAGAAGCCGCCGCCGTGCACCCACGCGCCGTGCGCCTCGATCGTGACCACCCGCGTCGCCGACCGCGCGAGCAGCTCGCGGTCGTGGCTGACGAACAGCACGGTCTTCGGCGAGTCGGCCAGCGCCGCCTCGAGCCAGCGCTTGCCCGGCACGTCGAGGTAGTTGTCCGGCTCGTCGAGCAGCAGCACCTCGTCGGGTCCGCGCAGCAGGGCCTCGAGGGCCAGCCGCTTCTGCTCACCGCCCGACAGGGTGTGCAGCAGGCGGTGCGAGCAGCGGTCGTAGGCGACGCCGAGCGCAGCGGTGGTGCACACGTCCCAGACGACCTCGATCTCGTAGCCGCCGGCGTCGCCCCAGTCGGACAGGGCGGACGCGTAGCGCAGCTGGGTCTTCTCGTCGTCGGTCTCCATCATCGCCAGCTCGGCGGCGTCGAGCGCCCTGCCGGCGTCGCGCACGGCGGGCGGCGCGAGGTCCACGAGCAGGTCGCGCACGGTCGTGTCGTCGCGGATGGAGCCGATGAACTGGCGCATCACACCGAGCCCGCCCGTGCGGGCCACGGTGCCCGACGCGGGCGGCGTGTCCCCGGCGATCATCCGCAGCAGCGTCGTCTTGCCCGTGCCGTTCGCCCCCACGAGCGCGGTCTTGGCGCCCTCACCCACCCGGAAGCTCACCTCGTCGAAGAGCACCCGGCCGTCCGGCAGCACGCAGGACAGCTTCTGGACGTCGACGTACCCCATGGCGACCAGTGTCGCGGCGCTGTCGAGCGAGATCGGGCCCGCAGGCCGGGGCGGACGCTCCACCGTCCACCTCCGCGGCGGCGGACGGACCGTCGGGCTCGCTCGGGTTGGTCGTTCGCCGAGCCCCTCGACGAGGTGGACGGTCGAGCATCCGCAGCGGGCCGCGGCCGCTACGCGCGCAGCCGGCGGGTGACCTCCTGCCGCGCCCGCAGCTCGTCGTCGTGCGGGTAGGCGACGTGCTCCAGCACCAGGCCGTGCGGCGGGGCCACGGCGACGTCGTCGGCGCGGGCGGTGCGGCTCAGCAGCTCACCCGGCCAGCTCGGCGGCCGCCGGCCCTCCCCCACGGCGAGCATCGCCCCGACCAGGGAGCGCACCATCGAGTGGCAGAAGGCGTCGGCCCGCACCGTCAGGACGAGCAGCCCATCGTCGCTGCGCACCCAGTCCAGCGCGAGCAGCGCGCGCACGGTGGTGGCCCCCTCGCGCCGCCGGCAGTACGCCGCGAAGTCGTGCTCCCCGAGCAGCGGCGCGCACGCCGACTGCAGCGCGGCGAGGTCGAGCGCGCGCCAGGTCAGCACGTCGTGCCGGCGCAGCGGGTCGGCGTGCTCGGGGCCGTCCGCGACGCGGTAGCGGTAGGTGCGCGACAGCGCCGAGAAGCGGGCGTCGAAGCCGTCCGGCGCGGGCGACACGCGTCGGACCCGGACGTCGGCCGGGAGCAGCCCGTTGAGCCGGCGCAGCAGCAGCGGGTCGGTCGCGGTCGCGGACGGCAGGTCGACGTGCGCCACCTGACCGCGGGCGTGCACGCCGGCGTCCGTGCGTCCGGCGACCTGCACCCGCGGCGGGTCGGCCCGCAGCAGCACGCCGAGGGCGTCGTGCAGCACGCCCTGCACGGTGCGACGGCCCGGCTGCTGCGCCCAGCCCCCGAAGGCGGTGCCGTCGTAGGCGAGGTCGAGCCGGACCCTGACCGGCCCGGCGGACGGCTCGGTCACCGGCGCTCCAGGTCCTCGCCGAGGTGGGCGGGTCGGGGACGGGCGACCGCTGCCCCGCCCGGCGGACCGGCCGTCGGGCGGTCCTCGGCCCAGCGCAGGACGACGTCCGTACGGCGGCGCAGCCCGAGCTTGGCCAGGACGCTGCGGACGTGGCTCTCCACGGTGCGCTCGGACAGCACGAGGCGGTCGGCGATGTCCCGGTTGCTGAGCGACCGGGCCACCAGGTCGGCGACCTCCCGCTCGCGGGCTGTCAGGGGGTCCGCCGCAGCGGCGGCGGCGGCGCACGCCTGCAGCAGCCGGTCCGCCCGGGCCAGCGGCCCGGGCAGCCCGATCCGCCGTGCGGCCGAGGCGGCCTCCTGCGCCAGCCCGACGGCACGCGGCAGGTCGGCGTCCGGTCCCCGGGCCAGCACCTCGGCGAGCTCG
>CADCUE010000067.1 GCA_902805805.1 uncultured Frankineae bacterium
CCGACCACCTGGCCGGTCCGGGTGAGCGCCGCCGCACCGGTGGCGTGGGCGATGCCGAAGTCGGTCACGCTGAGCCGGCCGTCATGACGCACCAGCAGGTTGCCGGGCTTGACGTCGCGGTGGACCACACCGCCGTCGTGCGCCGCCTGCAGCGCCGAGGCGGTCTGCTCCACGACGTCGAGGCAGCGGTCGACCGGCAGGCGCCCCTCCGCACGCAGGACGTCCGACAGCGGCTGCCCGTCGACGAGCTCCATGACGAGCCACGCCCCGTCGTCGTCCTCCGCGAAGTCGAAGACCGCAGCGATGCCCGGGTGGCGCAGGCCGCCGGCGTGGCGGGCCTCCGCCCGGAAGCGCGCCCGCACGTCGTCGTCGTCGGCGAGCTCGGGCCGCAGCAGCTTGACCGCGACCTCCCGGTCGAGGCGCTCGTCGTGGGCGCGCCACACCTCGCCGTTGCCCCCCGACCCGAGACGGGTGACCAACCGGTAGCGGCCGGCGAGCAGGCCGTCGACGACGCCTGCCGGCGGGCTCATCGCCGGAGCACCGCGCTCATGACACGTCGTGCGACCGGCGCGGAGACCGCGCCGCCCGTGGCCTCGGAGCCGACGCTGCCACCGTCCTCGACGACGACGGCGACGGCGACCTGCGGGTCGTCGGCAGGGGCGAAGCCGATGAACCACGCGTGCGGCGGCCGGCCCTGCGCGTGCTGGGCGGTGCCGGTCTTGCCGGCGACCCGGACGCCGTCGATCTGCGCACGCACACCGCTGCCGTCGCTCACCACGAGCTCCATCATCTCGGTGAGCTGCTCGGCGACGTCCTCGTCGACCGCCCGCTCGAGCACGCGCGGATCGGCCTGGTCGAGGCGCGACAGGTCGGGGGCCTGCACCTCCCGCACGAGGTAGGGCTCCATGACCTCGCCGCCGTTGGCGACACCGGCTGCCACCATGGCCATCTGGAGCGGTGTGGCACGGACGTCGAACTGCCCGATGGCGGACTGCGCCGTCTGCGGCTCGTTCGGGTCCTCGGGGAAGACGCTGGTCGCGACCGACGTCGGCACCGACAGGGAGTCGTCCCCGAACCCGAACGCCTCGGCCTGCTCGCGCAGGCGCTCCGCCCCGAGGCTGAGGCCGAGCGAGCCGAACGAGGTGTTGCACGAGATGCGGAGCGCCTCGCCGAGCGTGATGGACTCCGCGCCGCAGCTGCTGCCGCCGAAGTTGCGCAGCCGGGCCGTCGTCTGCGGCAGGTCGAGCTCGCGGGGCGACGGGATCTGCGTCTCGGGCGTGACGTCGCCGGACGACAGCGCGGCGGCGGCGGTGACGACCTTGAACGTCGAGCCGGGCGGGTAGGTGCGGCTGATCGTCCTGTTGAGCAGCGGGTCCGCCGTGTCCTCGCTGAGATCGGCGTAGTAGGCGCGGATGTCGGCCGGGTCGAAGGAGGACAGCCGGGCCGGGTCGAAGGACGGCTTGCTGACCATGGCCAGCACGGCGCCGGTCCGCGGGTCGAGGGCGACGACGGCACCGCGGTTGTCGCCGAGCGCGTCGTACGCCGCCTCCTGCGCCTCGGCGTCGAGCGTCGTGATGATGTTGCCGCCCTCGGGCTCCCGGCCGGTGATCGTGTCGGAGAGCCGGCGCACGAAGAACCGGTCGTCCTCGCCGGAGAGCACCTCGTCCTGGCTGCGCTCGAGCCCCGTGCGGCCGTAGACGAGGGAGAAGTAGCCCGTCGCGTGGGCGTACGTCCGCTCGCCCGGGTACTGCCGCAGCCACGTGAGCGGCCCGTCCGTGCGCGTCGACTCGGCGACTGCCGTGCGCCCGCTGCCGTCGGGCTGCACGACGGCGATCGCGCCGCGCTCGCGCTCGTAGGTGCGCAGCAGGACACGGCTGTTGCGGGGGTCGTCGCGGTAGGCGTCGGCCTTGACGACCTGCACCCAGTTGGCGTTCAGCATGAGCAGCCCGAACAGGACCATGCAGGCGACGGCCACGCGCCGCAGCGGGCGGTTCACGAGTCCTCCCCGTCCCGAGGCGTTCCCGGCTGCGGAGACGGCCGGGGCGGGCGCCGGACGACCTGCGTCTGCGCGGAGGCCAGCGCGGCGCGGGCGACGTCGGGGGTGACCGGTGAGGCCACGGGGCGCCGCGCTGCGTCGCTGATGCGCAGCAGGACGGCGACGAGCGCCCAGTTGGCGACGATGGAGGACCCGCCGTACGACAGCCACGGCAGCGTGACACCGGTGAGCGGGATGAGACCGGTGACGCCGCCGACGATGACGAACACCTGCAGGCACAGCGAGAAGGACAGGCCGGCCGCGAGCAGCTTGCCGAAGGAGTCGCGCACCGCCAGGGCCGTCCGCAGGCCGCGCTCGACGACCAGGCCGAAGACGAGCAGGACGGCCATGACGCCGACGAGTCCGAGCTCCTCGCCGATCGCGGCCATGATGAAGTCGGTGCTGGCGTACGGCACGGAGCTCGGCCGGCCCTCGCCGAGCCCGGTGCCGGTGAGACCGCCTGTGCCGAAGCCGAACAGCGATTGCACGAGTTGGAAGCCCGCGCCGTCGGGGTCCTCGAACGGGTCGAGCCAGATGGCGACGCGCCGCTGCACGTGACCGAAGATGGAGTGCGCGACGTAGGCACCCCCGAGGAACAGCGCGACGCCGATGAGCAGCCAGCTGGTGCGCTCGGTGGCGATGTAGAGCATGACGACGAACAGCGCGAAGAACAGCAGCGAGCTGCCGAGGTCGCGCCCCCGGACGAGCACCGCGAGGCTCGCCGCCCACGCCACGAGGACGGGTCCGAGGTCGCGGGCGCGCGGGAGGTCGAGCCCGAGGACGCGCCGACCGGCGAGCGACAGCACGTCCCGCTTGGCGACCAGGTAGCCGGCGAAGAACAGGACCAGCAGCAGCTTGGCGACCTCGCTGGGCTGGAAGGTGAAGGGGCCGACGCGGATCCACAGGCGGGCGCCGTTGATGGTGCGCCCGAGCAGCGGCAGCGCGGGCAGGAGCAGCAGGACCAGGCCGGTGACGGCCGCGGTGTAGGTGTAGCGCTGGAGCAGCGTGTGGTCGCGCACGACGAGCAGGAGCACGACGAAGGCCGCGACGCCGACCGCCGTCCAGATCAGCTGCCGCGGCGCCTCTCCCGAGGGGACGCTGCGCCCGAGCTGCACGGCGCGCTCGGCGGCGGCGAAGTCGAGCCGGCGGATGACGACCAGGCCGAGGCCGTTGAGCAGGGCCACGCACGGCAGGATCAGCGGGTCGGCGTGGGGTGCGGCCACGCGCACCACCAGGTGGGCGACGAGGAACAGCCCGCCGAGCCCGAGCCCGTAGCCGAGGGTGCCGGACGGGACGCGTCCGTCGATGGCCAGACCGACTGCTGTGTAGGCGAGGACGGCGATGAGGACCGCGAAGGCCGTCAGCACCAGCTCGGTGCCGCGGCGGCCGGACGCTCCAGCCGGTGCCGCCACGGCCGCGGTGTCCTCGCTCACGAGGCGCCTGCCGGGCACAGCGGCGCCAGGGCGTTGGGCACGGGCGCCTCGCCGGGGGCCGGCGAGGCCGTGGCTCCGGGTGCGGGGGTGCCGCTGGGAGCGGGTGTCGGGAGCGTCGACGGGACCTCGTCGGCCGGCGTGCACTCGGGGTTGTCGTCCTCGAGCCGCGCCACGATGGCCTCGGCGTCGCGGCGGTCGGCCGCCACGATGCCGCGCTGCACGCGCGAGAGCGCGAGCCGGTCGAGGCGCTCGGTCGTCAGCTCGGTCCGCTCGGACACCTCGGAGAAGTGCAGGCCGGCGACGGAGCCGCTCACACCCCGGAAGATCGCGACCTCCTGCCCGTCGACGCCGACGTAGTACTGCGAACGGACGTAGGCCCAGCCGCCGACGGCGGCGGCGACGACCAGGCCCAGGACCAGCAGGCCGACGAGCATCGTGCGGGTGCGGTCGGGCCGGGACCCCGTCTGCGGCTCGGCCGCAGGGCGGGGGAGCGGCGTGACGTCGCGCCCCTCGGCGGTGCGGGCCCGGGCAGCGGAGGTCTCGCTGATGCCGGCCGGCGGCGCCTGCGGACGGTCGGCGGCGGCTCCGGCGACGACGGCGGGCGACGGCCGGACGCCCTGCGCGTCGACGACGTCGGCGACGACGACGGTGACGTTGTCGGGACCGCCGCCGCGCAGCGCCAGCTGGACCAGCCGGTCGCAGGCCGCCTGCGGGTCGGCGATCTCGAGCGCCTCCTGCAGCGTCTCGAGGCGCCCGACGGGGCCGGTCAGGCCGTCCGTGCACAGCAGGTAGCGGTCACCGGACCGGACCTCGCGGACGGACAGGTCGGGCTCGATGCCGCCGCGCCCGTCGAGAGCCCGCGTGATCAGCGAGCGCTGCGGGTGGCTGCTCGCCTCCTCCTCGCTGATCCGTCCGTCGTCGACGAGCGCCTGCACGAGCGTGTGGTCGTGGGTGATCTGGGTCAGGACGCCGTCGCGCAGCAGGTAGGCGCGCGAGTCACCGATGTGGAGCATGCCGAGCCGGCTGCCGGCGAACAGGAACGCCGTGAGCGTCGTCCCCATGCCGTCGAGCGCCTGGTCGCCGTGCACCAGGTCGCGCAGGTGGTCGTTGGCGGCGGCCGCGCGGTCGCGCAGGACGTCGAGCAGGTCGCTGCCGGGGACGTCCTCGTCGAGCGGCGCGAGGGCGGCGATCGCCACGGCGGAGGCGACCTCGCCTGCGGCGTGCCCGCCCATGCCGTCGGCCACGGCGAGCACCCGCGGACCCGCGTAGACGGAGTCCTCGTTGCCCTCGCGCAGCAGGCCCGTGTGGGAGCGGGCCGCGAAGCGCAGTGCCAGGGTCACCGGCGCAGCTCGAGCACGGTCTTGCCGACGCGGATCGGCTGCCCGAGCGGGACCGGCGTCGGCCGGACGACCTTCGCGGCACCGAGGTAGGTGCCGTTCGTCGACCCGAGGTCCTCGACGAGCCAGGCGCCGTCGCCCGGCACCAGGCGGGCGTGCCGGGTGCTCGCGTAGTCGTCGGTCAGGACGAGCGTCGAGTCGTCGGCGCGGCCGAGCGTGACGGGATCGTCGCCGAGCCCGATCGTGGTGCCCGCGAGGGCAGATCGGAAGAGCACACGTCTGA
>CADCUE010000068.1 GCA_902805805.1 uncultured Frankineae bacterium
CCCTGCTCGGCCAGCACGGCGCGCAGGAAGGCATCGGGGACCTGGACGAGGATGCCGGCGCCGTCACCGGTCTCCGGCTCGCTGCCGGAGGCGCCGCGGTGCTCGAGGTTGCGCAGGGCCGTGAGGCCCTGCTCGACCGTGTCGTGGGTGACCCGCCCGGCGATGTCGGCCACGAACGCCACACCGCAGGCGTCGTGCTCGTTCGCCGGGTCGTACAGGCCCTGCGCCGGGTGGCCCTGGATCGAGGAGGAGACGGACGAGGACGAGCTGGACGTCATGGCGGACCTCTCACCGGGGGACGACGTGTGCGTGCTTCCTGCGCCCCGGGACGACCTTGGCCCTGCTGCAGATGTCGCCGACGTTACACGACCGGGAGAGCCCGTCCGTGGCCCGCAGATGACGTCCAGGCGTCTGTCGGAGTGTCCGGAATTGATCCGATCGGGCCATGGCGGGTGACTCGGTGATCGGGCAGGCTCTTCGCATGCCCTCGCCTGCCCGTGCCCGCACCCAGGCGCTCGCCTGGGTGCCGCACGGTGTCTCGCTGCGCACGCAGGACTGGCGCTGGCGGCACACGGCCGTCGGCCTGGTCCTCGCGGCGCACGTGCCGGTCCTCGCGGTCTGGGCCCTGCTGTCCGAGCACGGCGACCTGTGGCACGTCCTGGTGCCGCTCACCCCCCTCCTGCTCGTCGCCCGGCTGCCCGCGCTGAGCCGCGCGGTGCGGTCGCTGGCGGGCGCCCTCGGCCTGCTGACCTGCTCCGCCCTGGTGGTGCACCTCGCGCACGGGTCGCCCGAGTCGCACTTCCACTTCTTCGTCACCGTGGCGGTGATCGCGCTCTACCAGGACTGGGCGCTCTACGCGGTCGCCATCGTCTTCGTGCTCCTGCACCACGGCGCGATGGTGCTGCTGGCCGGTCCTGGGACCGACGGCGGCTGGCTCGTGGCCGGGGTGCACGCCGCCTTCGTCGTCGCCGAGTCGGCGGTGCTGGTGCTGTTCTGGCGGGCGCACGAGCTGAGCCGGCAGGCCGAGGAGTCGGCCCGGCAGGCCGAGGAGTCGGCCCGGCAGGCCGCGGAGCGGGCACGGGTCGCCGCGGAGGAGGCACGGGTCGAGCTGGCTGCCGGCCAGGACAGCGTGCAGGCCCGCATCGAGGCGACGGACCGCATCCGCGACGACCTGATCGGCACCGTCTCGCACGAGTTCCGGACCCCGCTGACCGGTATCCGGGCGGCCGCGCTGACGCTGCTCAAGCGCGGGGACCGGCTCGACAAGGAGAACCGCGACCGCATGCTCACGGCGATCCTGGACCAGCAGGAGCGGCTCTCCCGCCTGCTGGAGAACATGCTGCTCGCCGCCACCGCCACCGCCGTCGACCCGGAGGCCTCGACCGCGGTGGACGCGGTGGCCGCCGAGGTCGCCATGCTGGCGGCCGGCCAGCGTGGCCGCGCGCCGGTGTCCGTGCTCGTCGAGCCGGGGCTCACGGCCCGCATCGACCGCCAGGCGCTGCACCAGGTGCTGGCCAACCTGCTCGACAACGCCCTGCAGCACGGCGCTCCCGGCTCCACCCCTCTCGTCGCGGGCGGCCACGACGACCACGGCGTGTGGGTGACCGTCAGCAACGAGGGGCGTGTGCTCGACCTGACCCAGAAGGGCCAGCTGTTCCAGCCGTTCACGCAGATGAGCACCGGCACGACCCGTGACCGGGAGGGGATCGGCGTGGGGCTGTACGTCGTGCGCCGGCTGGTCGAGGTCTACGGCGGGACGGTGGACGTCCAGAGCGACATCGGCTGGGTCACGGTGGAGGTCCGCCTGGCGCCCGGTGGCGCCGCGCTGCCCCTGGCTCCGGTGCCCGTCGGCTGACGCCGGTCGCGGTGTGCGGGCGCCGGCTCAGACGCCGGTGCCGACCAGACTGCCGACGGCGTACGTCACCGCGGCTGCGGCGCCGCCGAGCAGCAGCTGGCGGCCGCCGCTGTAGAGCGCCCCGCGGTCGGTGAAGCGGCTGACGAGCGCGCCGGCGAGGAACAGCGCGACGAGCGCGAGCAGGACGGGCAGCAGGAGCGAGGTCGCCCCGAACAGGTAGGGCAGGACCGGCACCAGTGCTCCGACGGTGAAGGCCGCGAACGACGACCCCGCCGCCAGCCACGGCGAGGGCAGGTCGTCGGGGTCCACGCCCAGCTCCTCGCGGGCGTGGACCCGCCAGGCCTGCTCGGGATCGCGGGAGAGCTGCCGGGCCACCTCGGCGGCGGTCCTCGCGTCGACGCCGCGGGAGCGGTAGATGCCGGCGAGCTCGGCCTCCTCCGCCTCGGGCACCCGCAGCAGCTCGCGCTTCTCGATCTCGATCTCGGCGCGGGTCAGCTCGCTCTGCGAGGCCACGGAGACGTACTCGCCGGTCGCCATGGAGAAGGCGCCCGCGGCCAGTCCGGCGAGCCCGGCGAGCAGCACGGTGCGCGGTGGCGCCCCGCCGCCGGCCACACCGGCGACCAGCGCCGTGTTGCTGACGAGCCCGTCCATGACGCCGAAGACGGCCGGGCGCAGCCACCCGCCGGTGACGTCCCGGTGCTCGTGGTGCTGCTCGGGCAGCGTCCGGGCGGGCGGCCGGGGGCCTGGCTCCGGCCCGGACCCGCTGCTCACGCGCTCGGTGGTCATGCGCTCTCCCGCGGCCGGACGTCGACGTCCTGCTCCTCGCCGGACAGCGGCTCGACCCGGTCCTCGCGTCCGACGCCGCGCCGCAGGACCAGGTAGGCGACGGCGCCGAGGAAGACCAGGCCCATGACCCACTCGTTGAGCCGCACGCCGAGCAGCGTGTTGGCGTCGTCGATGCGCAGCCCCTCGATCCAGAACCGCCCGACGGCGTAGAGGGCGAGGTAGAGGGCGAACACCCGGCCGCCACCGAGCCGCCAGCGCCGGTCGGCCCAGACGACGACGGCCGCGACGCCGAGGTTCCACAGCAGCTCGTAGAGGAACGTCGGGTGGTAGGCCTCGGCTCCCGGCACGGCATCCGGGTTGTCCGGGTCGATCTCCAAGCCCCACGGCAGCGTCGTGGCCCGCCCGAACAGCTCCTGGTTGAACCAGTTGCCGAGCCGCCCGACGGCCTGCGCGACGGCCACGCCGGGAGCGACGCTGTCGGCAAAGGCGCTGCGCGAGACGCCGCGCCGCCGCAGCATCACGAAGGCGGCCAGGAAGCCGCCGGCGATGCCGCCCGGGATGCCGAGACCGCCCTGCCAGACGTACAGCGCCGAGACGGGGTCGTCGAGGTAGGGAGCCGGGCTCGTGACGACGTGGTAGACCCGCGCACCGATGATCCCGAAGGGCACGGCCACGGTCGCGACGTCGGTGACCACGCCCCGCGTGCCGCCGCGGGCGACCCAGCGGCGCTCGCCGATGACCACCGCCAGGACGACCCCGGTGATGATCGCCAGGGCGTAGGCCCGCAGCGGGACGGGGCCGAGGTGCCACACCCCCTGGGAGGGGCTCGGCAGGTAGGCCAGGGCTGGGGGCACGTCCGCAGCCTAGGCGGGCACGGCCGAACGCACCCCTTCTGCCAGCTCCGCCGACAGGCGGCGCACCCCCTCGACGCCGCCGGTCTGCAGCGCCGTCACCAGCGCCGACCCGACGACCACTCCGTCGGCGAACTGCGCCACCTGCGCGGCCTGCGCGCCGTTGCTCACCCCCAGGCCGACCGCCACCGGCAGCGGGGTCTGCGCCCGGACCCGCTCGACGAGGGTCCGGGCTCCGGCGCCGAGCTCGGACCGGGCCCCCGTCACGCCCATGACCGCGGCGGCGTAGACGAAGCCGCGGTTGGTGCGCCCGACGACGGCGATGCGCTCGTCGGTGCTGCTCGGGGCGACGAGGAACACCGGGTCGAGGCCGAGGTCGCGGCAGGCGTCCAGCCACTCCGGCGCCTCCTCCGGGATGAGGTCGGGCGTGATCGCGCCGACTCCCCCGACGTCCTTGAGCGCCTGCGCCCAGCGGCGGAAGCCGTACCGGTGGACCGGGTTCCAGTAGCCCATGACCAGCGTCGGCGCTCCGGTGGCGGCCACCGCCTCGACGGTGCGCAGGACGTCGGCCTGCCGGGTGCCGGCGTCCAGCGACGCCTGGTGGGCGGCCTGGATGACCGGTCCCTCCATGAGCGGGTCGCTGTAGGGCATGCCGACCTCGACCGCGTCGACGCCGGCCTCGACCATCGCGGTCAGCGCCTCGACGGCGGTGTCGTACGACGGGAAGCCGGCCGGCAGGTAGCCGATCAGCGCGGCGCGCCGCTCGCTGCGGCACCGGGCGAACAGCTCGTCCAGGGCGCTCATGAGCCGCTCGGCAGGAGCCGGAGGCGTCCGTCCGTCACGGCTGCTCGCCCTCGTGCGCGCGCACCAGCTCGGACTCGGCGATCTCCTCACCGGTCACCAGGCCGAACCACCGGGCGGCCGTGTCGACGTCCTTGTCACCCCGGCCGGAGGTGTTGACGACCAGCACCAGGTCCGCCGCGTCGCGCCCGGCGGCGACCTGGGCACGGCCCCAGTCGCAGGCGCCGGCAAAGGCGTGCGCCGTCTCGATCGCGCACAGGATGCCCTCGTTCTTCGCGAGCTTCTCCAGGCACTGCATCGCCCAGGCGTCGGGGATGCCGGTGTAGGTCGCCCGGCCGCTGTCGCGCAGCAGCGCGTGCTCGGGGCCGACCCCCGGGTAGTCCAGACCGGCGCTGATGCTGGTCGTGTCGGCGGTCTGGCCGTCCTCGTCCTGCATGAGGTAGCTGCGGGCGCCGTGCAGCACACCGGGCTGGCCCGCGGTGAGCGGGGCGGCGTGCCGGCCGGTCTCGACGCCGTCGCCGCCGGCCTCGCAGCCGACCAGGGCCACCTCGCGGTCGTCGAGGAACGGGTGGAACAGGCCCATGGCGTTGGACCCGCCGCCGACGCACGCCACGACGGCGTCCGGCAGCCGGCCGACCAGCTCGAGGACCTGGGCGCGCGCCTCGACGCCGATGATGCGCTGGAAGTCGCGCACCATCATCGGGAAGGGGTGCGGTCCGACGACCGAGCCGATGACGTAGTGCGTCGTCTCGACGTTGGTGACCCAGTCGCGCATCGCCTCGTTG
>CADCUE010000069.1 GCA_902805805.1 uncultured Frankineae bacterium
CCGGCGAGGCGCACCAGGGCGGCGTCGTCGGCCGGGGGACCACCGTACAGAAGGTGCTCCACGACCGCGGGCTGGTCACCCGTGCGCCGGCTGACCAGCGTCACGAGGGTGCTGCGGTCAGCGGCGCGGTCGCCCGTCACCGGGACGCTGACGCGGCGCGACAACCGTTCCACCGCGGCCGCGCGCAGCGCGTCGGCCGCCGGTCCCCGGGCGTGGGCGGCGCGGTAGAGCCGGCTGCGTCCCTCGACCGCCTCCGCGGCCCGGACGACGACCGGCAGCGGCTCGACCACGACCCGACCCAGCCGTCGCGCCCGCCACAGTGCGAGCACCCCGGCGGCCAGGAGCAGCTGCAGGGCGCCGAGCAGCAGCCCGTCGGGCAGCAGCTCGGACAGGGAGGCGTCCCCGCGCGGCACCGGTCGTCCGGGCCGGGGCACCAGCCACAGGACACTCCCGGACCGCTCGCCGAGCAGACCGAGCGCCAGCGCGGCGTTGCCGCGCTCGTCGAGCCGGTCGTTGGTCAGTGGAGCCCCGTCGCCGAGCAGGACCGCCGCCGAGTCCGGCAGGCGCAGGAGCGTGGCCTCGCCGCCCACCGCGTAGCAGCCGGTGGCGCGGGCTCCGCCGGTGGCGCGGTAGGTCAGCCCGCCGAGGTCGACGTCGCCGGCGCGCGTCGCCACGGGCAGGTCGCAGGCCGGCCTGCGCTGCTCGACCGGGAGCTCGTCCTGCACCTGCGCCGGCAGGTCCAGCCGGCGCAGCTGCTCGTCGTCGGCGCCGACGACGACCAGCCCTCCGTCCAGCCGCCCGAGCCGCTCCAGCTCGGACTGCGCCAGCGCGTCGGGGTGTGCCACGACGACGGTGACCGAGGGGGACTGCGCCGCCTCGACGGCGTCGACGGTGTCGAGCCGCGCCACCTGCACGCCCCGGTCGCGCAGGACCTCGGCGAGCGCCCGGGCGCCGGCGGGCGTCGGAGCGGCGGGGTCGAGGCGTCCGCCCGGACCGCGCGCCGACAGCACGCCGAGCACCGTGCCGAGGACGACCAGCGCGACCACGGCGGCGAGCGGTCCCCGCGCCGACCGCCAGGTGGAGCCGACCGTGGGACCGGTGGCCGTGGACGTGCGCTCGTGCACGGCCCGTTCCTGCACCGCGCCGGTCACCGGACGACCAGGGCGCGCTCCGACACGGCGCGGTCGACGGCGACCAGCACGTCGTACGAGCCGGCGTCGGCGGGCCGGCCGCCGTACCAGACCTCGTCGAACAGCGCCGCGCCGCGCGCCAGGTCGCCGGCGACCGCCGGGAGGGCGGCGCCGCCGTCGCGGGCGACCTCGCCGGCGGTGCGTCCGGGACGGGGGTCGAGCGCGCCGCGAGCCTCGAGCTCGCGCACGACGGCGCGCAGCCGCTCGCGCACCGCGTCGGCCCAGCGGCCGTCGGCAGCGGCCGTCTCGGCCCGCTCCCGGTGCTGGGCCGCGGTCAGGGTCGCCGAGCCGTCGAACAGCGCCGGCGCCGCCCTCGTCCGCGCGAGCGGACCGATGCGGGCGAGGACCACCCCGACCACCAGCGCGAGCAGGACGACCAGGGCGAGCAGCCCGAGCGCTCCGCCGGGGGCCGCGCCGGCGGCCCGGTCGAGCAGCTCGCCGAGCTCGCGCAGCACCCGGCCGATCGCCCGCACGACCAGGGACGGCTGGGCGTCGACGTACTCCCGCCGGCGCAGCTCCTCCTGCGCCGCGTCGCGCGCGGTCTCGCGGTCGAGGACGAGCGCCAGTCGCTGCGCCGTCACGAGCGCGACGCGGCCGCCGCGGACAGCGAGACGTCCAGGCCCTCCGCGCGGATGCGCCGGTCGACGTAGAGCAGCGCGCGCACGCCTGCGGTGAAGGGCGCGACCAGCGTGGCGGCCAGCCCGCCGCCGATGGCCGACATGACCAGCGACCGGGTGGCCAGCACGTCGTTGGCCGGGTCGACCAGCCCGGCGAACGAGCCGGCGCCCAGCGCGGCGAACGGCACCTCCACGACCTGCCCGACGAACGTCCCGATGACCACGGTGAGCAGCAGGATGCCGAACACCCGCCACCAGTCGCGGCGGACGAGCACGGCCGACCGGGACAGGCTGGCCCGGATGCCGACCTTCTCCAGCACGAGGGCGCAGGGCGCGAGCGCGAAGCGGACGTAGAGCCAGACGGAGGCAGCGGCCCCGGCCAGGACGAGCGGCACGCCGACGAGCGCCCCGGTGCCGCCCAGGGCCGCGATGAGCGCCACGCCGGCCGCGGTGGCCGCCATGAACGTGCCCGCCACGATGACCAGCACCAGCAGCGCGAGGCCGATGAGCCCGAGCAGCCGCGACCGCACCTGCGCCCAGGCCTCGCGGAACGACATCGGCTCGCCGAGCACGGCCTTGCCGACGACCGCCGTGATCGCCCCGGTCAGGACGGCACCGGAGACCAGCGACAGCAGCGTGCTCAGCGCGACGCCGCTGAAGGCCCCGCCGAGGGCGTCCTCCAGCGCGTCCGTGTCGCCCCGGTCGAGGGCCGCGCCGTCGACCGTCAGCAGTGGCTGGAAGGCCGTGACGAGCAGCAGCACGTTGGCCAGCGTGGTGACGACGGCGACCAGCGCCGCGAGCCCGAGGGCCGGACGCGGGTAGCGGCGCAGCACGCCGACCGCCCCGTCGAGCACCTCGCCGAGCCCCAGCGGTCGCAGCGGGACGACGCCGGGCTTGTGCTCGACCGGCCGCATCCCCCACGGCGGCGGGGAGCCGGGCGCGGGAGGCGGGCCGTACCCCGGAGGCGGGCCGTACCCCGGAGGCGGGCCGTAGCCGGGAGGCGGGCCGTAGCCGGGAGGCGGGCCGTACGACGGCTGGCCGGGCGCGGGGGGAGGCGGGCTCGCCGGCGCCCCCCAGCCGTCCGGTGTCGTCCAGCCGCCCGGGTCGCTCATGGCACTCCGTCTCCTGCGCAGGCCGGCAGGTGCGCCGGACGCCGACCATGTTCCCACGCACCGGCTCGTCGGGCCGGTGCACGAGCGGTGCGGGTGCGACGATGGAGCTCCACCGCGTGGACAGCGAGGAGCCGGGGCCGTGAGCAAGGTGCTCGTCGTCGACGACGACCCAGCCCTGGCCGAGATGCTCGGGATCGTCCTGCGCCAGGAGGGCCTGGACGCGGCCTTCGTCGCCGACGGCGACGCGGCGCTCGGCGCCTTCCGGCGCGAGCGGCCCGACCTCGTGCTGCTCGACCTGATGCTGCCCGGCACCGACGGCATCGAGGTCTGCCGGCAGATCCGGGCCGAGAGCGGCGTCCCGATCGTCATGCTGACCGCGCGCAGCGACACCCTCGACGTGGTGCTCGGTCTCGAGAGCGGCGCCGACGACTACGTCGTCAAGCCGTTCAAGCCCAAGGAGCTGGTGGCCCGGCTGCGCGCGCGGCTGCGCACCCGCGACGACGAGGCGCCCGAGACCCTGACCATCGGCCCGCCCGACGACCTGGTCACCATCGACGTGCCCGGTCACAAGGTGGTGCACGGTGGTGAGCAGGTGCAGCTGACCCCGCTGGAGTTCGACCTGCTGGTCGCGCTCGCGCGCAAGCCGCACACGGTGTTCACCCGCGAGGTGCTGCTCGAGCAGGTCTGGAACTACCGCCACGCCGCCGACACGCGACTGGTCAACGTGCACGTGCAGCGGCTGCGGGCCAAGGTCGAGCGCGATCCCGAGCGACCGCAGGTCGTCGTCACCGTCCGGGGGGTCGGCTACAAGGCGGGCCCGGCCTGACCACCGGACTGCCCGACGCGCCCGCCCCGTCCGTGCCGGACGCGGTCGCCGAACCCGTGCGGTCCCGGCCGGCGCCGGTGTCGCTGGACCCGGCCTGGCGACGGGTCCTGCACGCGTCGACCGACCGCGGCCGCGAGCTCGGCCGGGCGGCGGGCCAGCGGTGGCGCAGCTCGCTGCAGACCCGCGTCGTGGTCAGCACGCTCGTGGCGTCCAGCCTGGTGGTGGCGCTGTTCCTGTCGCTGCTGCTCGAGTCCGTGGGCCGCGGCCTGGTCGAGGCCAAGACGCGGACCTCGCTCGGTGAGGCCCGGTCGGGGGTCGTGGCGCTGGAGAGCGACCCCCGCCTGCTCGGCGAGGAGCTGACCGAGTCCGAGCGCGTGAGCCGGCTCGAGGACGTCTTCGAGGACCTCGCCCGGCGCGCCGCGGGCAGCGACTACCGGGTGCTGCTGGTCGGTGCCCCCGGCAGCGTGACGGCCTTCAGCTCCGGCATCGTCAGCGAGCGCGACGTGCCGCAGTCGCTCGTCCAGCGGCTCGACGAGCGGCCGACGGCGGCGTACGTCTTCTCGCCGGTCCCGGACGGCAGTCAGGAGCCGGAGCCGTCCCTGGTCATCGGGTCGCCCGTGCGCGTGCCCCAGCTGGGCGAGCTGGGCGACTACCGCCTGTTCCACGTGTTCCCGCTCACCGCTGAGCGCGACACCCAGCGCCTCGTGCGGCGGACGGCGACGTTCTCCGGGCTGCTGCTGGTGGTCATGCTCGCGCTGATCACCGGGCTGGTCGCGCGGCAGGTCGTCGCACCCGTGCGCGCCGCGGCCCGCACCGCGGCGCGGCTGGCCAGCGGCCGGCTCGACGAGCGCCTCACGGTGCGCGGCGAGGACGAGATCGCGCGGCTGGGCTCGAGCTTCAACTCCATGGCCGATGCGCTGCAGAGCCAGATCCGGCTGCTCGAGGACCTGTCGCGCGTGCAGCGGCGGTTCGTCTCGGACGTGTCGCACGAGCTCCGCACACCGCTCACGACCGTGCGCATGGCCGCTGACGTGCTGTTCGACGCCCGTGAGGACTTCCCCGCGGGCGCGTCCCGGTCCGCCGAGCTGCTGCAGGCCGAGCTCGACCGGTTCGAGGCGCTGCTCGCGGACCTGCTGGAGATCAGCCGCTACGACGCCGGCGCCGCGGACCTCGACGTCAGCCCCACCGACCTGTGCCCGCTGGTGCGCCGGGTCCTGTCCGCGGCGGCGCCGCTGGCGGAGCGGCGTGGCAGCCGCCTCGAGGTGCGCCTGCCGGAGCGGCCGGTCGTCGCCGACGTCGAGCAGGTGCGGATCGAGCGCGTGCTGCGCAACCTCGTCGTCAACGCCGTCGAGCACGGCGAGGGCCGGCCGGTGGAGGTCGCGCTCGACGCGGACGAGGACAAGGTCGTCGTGACCGTCCGCGACCACGGGGTGGGCCTGCAGCCCGGTCAGGCCGGCATGGTGTTCACCCGCTTCTGGCGCGGGGACCCGTCGCGCGCGCGCACGACGGGCGGGACCGGTCTGGGCCTCGCGATCGCGCTCGAGGACGTCCGCCTGCACGGAGGCTGGCTGCAGGCGGCGGGCGCTCCCGGGCGCGGCTCGGTCTTCCGGATGACGGTGCCGCGCACCGCCGGCCGCACCGTCCCGGACACGCCGCTGGAGGTGCCCCGGTGAGCGAGGCTCCCCCGTGAGCGAGGCGCGAGCGGGCGTGCGCGCGCGGCTGCTGCTCCCGCTCGTGCTCGTGGTGCTGACCGCGTGCGGCCTGCCGCTGCCCAACGGCGTGCGCGACGCTGCTGGGGCCCGGGGCGACGAGCCCGACGCCGGCGGCATCGTCGTCGTCGCCCCGGGACCGCAGCCGGACATGACGGCCACCGAGCTCGTGACGGCCTTCCTCTACGCGCTGAGCCGCAGCCCCCAGGACGACTACGCCATCGCCCGCCAGTTCCTGGCGCCGGACGTCGAGTGCTGCGGCCAGGACTCGGAGGTGGTCCTCTACCCGCTGGCCGCCCGGCGGATCTCCGTCACGCCCGACCCGAGGCTGGTGCGGGTCGCGTTCGACTCGGTCGGCCGGATCCTGCAGGACGGGTCCTACCGGCTGGAGGACTCGCTGGTGCGCGACGACTTCCGCGTCGTCCCGGTCGACGGCCAGCTGCGCCTCGCGAGCGTGCCGAGGGGGCTGCGGCTGCTCGAGGACGACCTCGAGCGCTCGTTCACGCCCTACGACGTCCACTTCCTCGGCCGGGACGTCGACGGCGAGCCGAGCGGCCGGCTGGTGCCGGACCGCGTGTTCCTGCCCGCCCTCGGCGAGCCCGGGCAGGCGCTCGTCGACGCCCTGCTGAGCGGGCCGACCCGTCGGCTGGCGCCGGCCGTGCTGAGCGCCGCGCCCGCCGGCACCACGGCGCGGGTCCGCGCCGACTCGGGCGTGGTGACGGTCGACCTGTCCGAGCAGGTGCGCCGCCTGGACGCGCGGGCCCGCCAGCGGCTGGCCGCGCAGCTGGTGTGGACGCTGGTGCCGGCCTACTCCGGGGTGCGGCTGCGCGTCGCGGGGGAGCCGTTCGCGTCCGGCGGCCGGTCGGTGCAGGACCGGACGGACTGGTCGGAGTACGACCCGGTCGCCATCTCCGGCGACGCTCCGCTGCTCTACCTGCAGGACCGGCGCCTGCGCAGCCTCGACCGGGAGCTGCAGCAGAGCCCGGTCACGACCGGCGCGCTGCCGGTCGACGCGGCGGCCCTGTCGCCGTCGGCTCCGTCGCTGGCCGTCCGCACCCGTCGCTCGCGGCTGGTCGACGAGGTGCGCATCGGCCCGTTGCGCGGGGGGTTCGGCGACCCGGTCCTGCGCGGCCCCGGTCTCACGTCGCTGTCCTGGGGACCGGGGGAGCAAGGGCTGTGGGTCCTGCAGCCGGGTCCGCCCGCCGTGGTCTGGCTCGTCCCGGGCGGCGAGGCCGAGGACCGCAGACCGCAGCGCGTCCCGTTCGTGCCGCCCGCCGGGGCGGGCAGCCTCAGCGCCCTGAAGGTGTCCCGGGACGGCGCCCGGATCGCCCTCGTGCTCGGCGGACAGCTCTACGTCGGCCGCGTCGAGCCCACCGGTCCTGCGGCCGGAGGAGCCTCCGGATGGCGGATCGCCGAGCTCGGCTGGGTCTCGCGCGAGCTCGTCGGGGTCACGGACGTCGCCTGGCAGACCGGCACGTCGCTCGTGGCGCTCGGCGCCTTCGAGCCCGACGGGCAGCTGTTCCCCGCCGAGGTGGCGGTCGACGGGTCCACGCTGGACGTCGTGCAGCGACCACTGGTCGGGGCGGTCGCGGTCGAGATCGCCGCAGCACCGCGGCTGCCGCTGGTCGTGGCGGCGGACGTCGAGGGCGAGCGGCAGCTCTACCGCGACAACGGCACGCTGTTCCGCCGGCAGGGACCGGGCAGCTCGCCGTTCTACCCGGGCTGAGGCCCGTCCACAGAGGGCCCGGTCGTGCACAGCCGCCGTGCGCACCGCTGCGGCGTCGTCGCGGCGCGGTCAGGCTGCGGACGTGCTCGCTGACCTGCTCGACCTCGTGCTGCCGCGGGACTGCGCCGGGTGCGCCGAGCCGGGCCGCACGCTGTGCGGGCGCTGCGCCCGCGAGCTGCGCCGGCCGGCGTTCGCGCACCGGCCGTGCCCGGCGCCGGCCGGCCTGCCCGATCTGACGGCCGCCGCGGCGTACGACGGGGTCGTCCGCTCGGTGCTGATCGCCCACAAGGAGCGCGGTCGGGTGGGGCTGGCCGGCCCGCTGGGCCGGGCCCTGGCCGAGGCCGTGCGGCTCCACGGTCCCGGTGCGGTGCTCGTGCCGGTGCCCTCCGCCGCGTCCGCGGTCCGTGCGCGCGGGCACGACCACGCGCGACGGGTCGCGGCGCAGGCGGGCCGGCAGCTGGGCGTGCGCACGGCCGCGGTGCTGGTGCAGTCCCGGGCGGTCGACGACCAGTCCGGGCTCGACGCTGGTGAGCGACGGGCCAACCTCAGCGGCGCGCTCACCGCTCGTCGCCCGGTGCCCGGACTCGACGTGGTGGTGGTCGACGACCTCGTCACGACCGGGGCGACGCTGGCCGAGGCGGCCCGGGCGCTCGACGCTGCCGGCGCGCGGGTCCGCGGGGCCGCCGTCGTCGCGGCCACCCTGCGGTGGTCCCAGCGCAGGAGGTGACCCCACTGTGCAGGCCGCCGGGCGGGGTCTAGCGTCATCCCATCAGCACCCCAGTGGTGCGGGCCCGCCAGCCGCCGAGGACAGGAGCGCTCGCGAGCAGAGCAGGGCCCGGAGCATCGCTCGTGCCCCATTCCCGATGCACAGGAGGAAGCTGCGTGGACATCGTCGTCAAGGGCCGCAACGTGGAAGTCCCTGACCACTTCCGCGACCACGTCGCGCAGAAGCTGGCGCCTTCCGAACGGCTGGACTCCCGCGTCATCCGCCTCGACGTCGAGCTCGCGCACGAGAAGAACCCCCGGCAGTCCGACCGGTGCCAGCGGGTCGAGATCACCTGCAACAGCAAGGGCCCGATCATCCGCGCCGAGGCCAGCGCGTCCGACTTCTACGCCGCCCTGGACGCCGCTGTCCTCAAGCTCGAGGCCCGGCTCCGCAAGGCCCACGACCGGCGCCGCGTCCACCACGGTCGGCACACGCCGCCCTCGGTCGCCGAGGCGACGGCCGGTCTGCCGGTCGGTCAGCCGCTCGGTGTCCCGGTGGGCCGCAACGGGCAGAGCGACCACGCACTGGAGACCGTCGCCCTCCTGGACCCGGGCGCGGGCGTCGGCTCGGACGGCACCGGTGCGCTCGACGGCGCCGCCTCGCGCGACGACACCGCCTCGTTGATCGTGCGCGACAAGACCCACGCCGCGACGCCCATGACCAGCGCCGACGCGCTCCACGAGATGGAGCTGGTCGGCCACGACTTCTTCCTCTACATGGACGCCGACACCGGGCTCCCCAGCGTGGTCTACCGCCGGCACGGCTACGACTACGGCGTCATCCGCCTGCAGACGGGCTAGCCCGGGCCGGTCACCGGCCCAGCGTCGCCCGAGCGGCCCCCCTCCGACGCGTCCCACGGCGCCCGCCCACGTGGCAAGATGCCGAGGTCGTCCCGATCCCCGGCTGCAGGGGAGCCGGGTCGACGGCGGCCCTGCCGTCCGACCCCGGAAGGATCGACTTGTCCGACATCCCCGCCGCCGGTCCGCCCGCACCCAGCGGTGGTCTGGTCGTGGAACCGATCCGGGTCCTCGTCGTCGACGACCACGCCCTGTTCCGCCGCGGCCTGCAGATGGTGCTCGAGCAGGAGCCCGACATCGAGGTGGTGGCCGAGGCCAGCGACGGCGCGGAGGCGGTCGTCGCCGCGGCCAAGGAGACGCCGGACATCGTCCTGATGGACGTGCGCATGCCGCGCCGCGGCGGCATCGACGCCTGCACCGCCATCCACGAGGCCGTGCCGTCCGCCAAGATCATCATGCTGACGATCTCCGACGAGGAAGCCGACCTCTACGACGCCATCAAGGCCGGCGCCATGGGCTACCTGCTCAAGGAGATCTCCATCGAGGAGGTCGCCGCCGCCATCCGCGCGGTGCACGGCGGCCAGTCGCTGATCAGCCCGTCGATGGCCAGCAAGCTGCTGACCGAGTTCGCCTCGATGATCAAGAAGACCGACGACCGCCAGCAGGTCCCCACGCCGCGCCTCACGGACCGCGAGATGGAGGTCCTCAAGCTCGTCGCGAAGGGCATGAACAACCGCGACATCGCCAAGCAGCTGTTCATCAGCGAGAACACCGTCAAGAACCACATCCGCAACATCCTGGAGAAGCTCCAGCTGCACTCCCGGATGGAGGCCGTGGTCTACGCCGTCCGCGAGAAGCTGCTCGAGATCACCTGACGCGTCTCAGGGCACGTACGCCCAGACCACCATGTCGACCCGCTCGTGCGACCGCGGCGCCGGACGGGCGGCTCGCGCGACGCCCTCCCGCACGAAGCCGGCCTTCTGCGCGACCCGCTGCGAGGCGGTGTTGCGGACGTCGGTGAGCAGCTCCACCCGGGCCAGGCCCAGCGCCTGCACGCCCCATGCCGTGTGCAGCCGGGTGCCCCGCGCCGCCACCCCCCGCCCCCGCGCCCAGGGAGCCACCCAGTAGCCGACCTCACCGACCTGGTCGCGGCCCAGCGTCAGCCCGACCGCGCCGAGCGGCTCGTCGGTCGTGGCGTCGACGACCGCCACGCTGGCCACCGTGCCCTGCGCCCACTCGAGCGGCACGACCCCGAGCGCCCAGGCGCGAGCGTCGTCCACGGTGTACGGGGCCGGCAGGGGCAGCCAGCGCGCGCTCTCGGCGTCGTCGCAGGCGCGCTGCACGACGGCGAGGTCGCGCTCGGCGAACCGCCGCAGCGCCACCACACCGTCGGACGGTCGCCCGAGCGGTGGCAGCGCGGCGGTGTCGCGCACGGGGTCGTCCGGCAGTCGGGCACCCAGCCAGCCGTCGACGTGCCCGCCGCGATGGACCATCCCGCGGCGCAGGATGCCCTCGACGGTGAAGCCGGCCTTCTCCGCGACCCGGCGGGAGGCGACGTTGCCGACCTCTGCTCTCCACTCGATCCGCTGCGCACCGAGCTCGGCGAACGCCCACCGGCACGCCACCCCCAGCGCGTCCGGGACGACCCCGCGTCCGCGCGCGGACGGCCGGCACCAGAAGCCGACGTCCCACACGTCCGGGTCGCCCGCCGGGCGCAGGACGAGGTCGGCCAGCACCTCGCCAGTGGTGCTGTCGCAGACGGCCCAGCTCAGCGCGGTCCGCTCCGCCCAGCCCCGCGGCGCCGTCTGCATGACGCGCTCTCGCGCGTGCTCGGCCAGGTAGGGCGTCGGCACGGACGTCCACCGCTGCACCTCCGGGTCCGCGCACGCCTCGAGCAGCACGGTCTCGTCGCCGGTCTGCCACGGGCGCAGGTGCAGCCGACCGGCGGTGATCTCCACGGGTTCCACGGACAGACTCTGCCCGGGCACCCCTCCCGAAGGCCAGGCGTTGCAGGCTGTGACACCTAGGATCGATCAGGTCGTACGACGCCCCCTCCTCGAGGAGATGCACCACCGTGGTCCTGCAGAAGCTCCTGCGTGCCGGCGAGGGCAAGATGCTCCGTCGCCTCAAGGCGATCTCCGAGGCGGTCAACAACGTCGAGGAGGACTTCCACTCGATGACCGACGCGGAGCTGCGCGCGGAGACCGACGTCTTCCGCCAGCGCCTCGCGGACGGCGAGACGGTCGACGACCTGCTCGTGGAGGCCTTCGCGGTGGCCCGCGAGGCGGCCCGCCGCACGCTGGGCCAGCGCCCCTTCGACGTCCAGGTCATGGGCGGGGCCGCGCTGCACATGGGCAACATCTCCGAGATGCGCACCGGTGAGGGCAAGACCCTCACCTGCGTGCTGCCGGCCTACCTCAACGGCCTCGAGGGCAAGGGCGTCCACGTCGTCACCGTCAACGACTACCTGGCCCGGCGCGACGCCGAGTGGATGGGCCGCGTCCACCGCTTCCTCGGCCTGTCGGTCGGCGTCATCCTGGCCAACGAGCGGCCCGAGGTCCGACGCGCGTCGTACGCCTGCGACATCACCTACGGCACCAACAACGAGTTCGGCTTCGACTACCTGCGCGACAACATGGCCTGGAGCGCGGCCGAGCTGGTGCAGCGCGGCCACCACTTCGCCGTCGTCGACGAGGTCGACTCCATCCTCATCGACGAGGCCCGCACGCCGCTGATCATCAGCGGCCCGTCCGACCAGGCGACCAAGTGGTACGCCGAGTTCGCCCGCATCATCCCGCGCCTGGTGCGCGACGTGGACTACGAGGTCGACGAGAAGAAGCGCACCGTCGCCATCACCGAGTCCGGGGTCGAGAAGGTCGAGGACCAGCTCGGGATCGACAACCTCTACGAGTCGGTCAACACGTCGCTGGTCGGCTACCTCAACAACGCGCTCAAGGCGCGGGAGCTGTACCGCAAGGACAAGGAGTACGTCGTCATGAACGGCGAGGTGCTCATCGTCGACGAGCACACCGGTCGCGTGCTGGCCGGCCGCCGCTACAACGAGGGCATGCACCAGGCCATCGAGGCCAAGGAGCGGGTGGAGATCAAGAACGAGAACCAGACGCTCGCGACGATCACGCTCCAGAACTACTTCCGCCTCTACAGCAAGCTCGGCGGCATGACGGGCACCGCGGCCACGGAGGCGGCGGAGTTCAGCCAGACCTACAAGCTGGGCGTGGTGGAGATCCCGACCAACCGCGATCCTCAGCGCCTCGACGAGCCCGACGTCGTCTACAAGAGCGAGCCGGCCAAGTACGACGCGGTGGTCGAGGACATCGCCGAGAAGCACGAGGCGGGGCAGCCGGTGCTGGTCGGCACGATCTCGGTCGAGAAGAGCGAGTACCTCTCCCAGCTGCTGCACAAGCGGGGGATCCGGCACGAGGTCCTCAACGCCAAGCAGCACGACCGCGAGGCGACCATCGTCGCGCAGGCCGGCCGCAAGGGCGCCGTGACGGTCGCGACCAACATGGCCGGGCGCGGCACCGACATCATGCTCGGCGGCAATCCCGAGCACATCGCCGCCGACGAGCTGCGCAGCCGCGGCCTGTCGCCGGTCGAGACGCCGGAGGAGTACGAGAAGGCGTGGCCGGACGCCCTGGAGCGGGCCACGGCGTCGGTCAAGGCCGAGCACGACGAGGTCGTCGAGGTCGGTGGGCTCTACGTCCTCGGCACCGAGCGGCACGAGTCGCGGCGCATCGACAACCAGCTGCGCGGCCGCTCCGGCCGCCAGGGCGACCCCGGTCTGTCGCGGTTCTACCTCTCGCTCGGCGACGACCTCATGCGGCTGTTCAACGCCAGCGCCGTCGAGATGATCATGGACCGGCTGAACATCCCGGACGACGTCCCGATCGAGTCGAAGATGGTCAGCCGGGCGATCCGGTCGGCGCAGACCCAGGTCGAGTCGCAGAACTTCGAGATCCGCAAGAACGTCCTGAAGTACGACGAGGTGCTCAACCGCCAGCGCACCGTCATCTACGACGAGCGGCGCAAGGTGCTCGGCGGCGCCGATCTGCACGACCAGATCGCGCACATGATCGACGACGTGATCGAGGGCTACATCTACGGCGCCACCGCCGAGGGCTACCCGGACGACTGGGACCTCGACCAGCTGTGGACGGCGCTGCGCACGCTGTTCCCGATCAGCCTCGCGGCTGATGCCTACGACGAGGACCGCGGCGGCCTGAGCGCCGAGCAGCTGATCGAGGACGTGCAGGAGGACGCGCGCCGGGCCTACGCCGCGCGGGAGGAGTCGCTGGGGATCAGCCCGAGCGGCGAGCCCGTCATGCGCGAGCTCGAGCGCCGGGTCCTGCTGTCCGTCATGGACCGCCACTGGCGCGAGCACCTCTACGAGATGGACTACCTCCAGGAGGGCATCGGGCTGCGCGCGATGGGCCAGCGCGACCCGCTGGTCGAGTACCAGCGCGAGGGCTTCGACATGTTCAACGCCATGATGGAGGCCATCAAGGAGGAGGCCGTCGGCTTCCTGTTCAACGTCGAGGTGCAGACCTCGGCGCCCGTCGTGGCAGCCCCCCCGCCGGCCGACCTGGTGGCGACCGGTCCGGGGGAGGCGCCGGGCGAGGTGCTCGTCGAGCACCTGGCGTCCGAGCGGCCGGCGCCCGCCGAGGAGGACGTCCCGGGGGAGCGCGCCGCGGACCTCGAGGCCGAGCACGCCTTCGACCGGACGACGGGGGAGCCGGCGTCCGCGCCGACGACGGAGCCGGTCGGTGTGGCCGGCTCGCCGGTGCCGTCCGCCGCCCCGGTCGCGCGGGAGCCGGAGCGGTCGTACGACCGGGACGGGACGGGCGCGGACGGCGCCGCGCCGGTGCCCGACCCGGTGGGCGCGGTCCTGCCGGACGACTTCGGCCGTCCGGACTCCCCGCAGCAGCTGCAGTACACCGGGCCGGCCTACGACGCAGCCCCGGGCTCGACCGGCGTGCAGCGCTCGACCGGCCCCGGCGGCACCGGCGTGTCGACCGGGACGCCGCAGAACCGCAACGACGACTGCGCCTGCGGCTCGGGTCGCAAGTACAAGCGCTGTCACGGGGACCCGCGCCGCACCTGAGCCCGGCGGCGGGGACCGCGGCTCGGGGTGGTCCGGTGCTCGGCGCGCCGGGCGGGTCGTGCAGCAGGACGCCTCGCGGTCGGCGGCGGGTGCCGCAGCCGGGGTGGCATGCGGGTGAGGGTGACCTGGTGCTCGGCGCGCCGGGCGGGTCGAGCAGCGGAACGCCTCCAGCGGGGCCGTCCGCCGCTAGGAGGACGGCAGTCCGGCGACGGCGGTGCAGCACCAGGCGCCGTCGACGTGCTCCAGCCGCAGGGCGAACGCCCCGGCGCGGGACCCCCGCCGCACGGTCGCGCACACCTCCGCGACACCAGGAGCGGGCTCCTGGACGTGGACGCTGCGCACCGCGCCGGGGCCGGGGCGCAGTCCGCTGACGCGGGGCTGG
>CADCUE010000070.1:0-4138 GCA_902805805.1 uncultured Frankineae bacterium
TCAAGTCCGGGATCGGCGGCAAGCAGAACCAGCGCGACACCCTGCGCTCGCTCGGCCTGAAGCGGATTTCCGACACCGTCGTCAAGGAGGACCGTCCCGAGATCCGCGGGATGGTCTCGACCGTCACGCACCTCGTCACGGTCGAGGAGGTGGACTGATCCCATGACAGACTCCCCGCTCAAGATCCATCACCTGCGTCCTGCCCCGGGCGCCAAGAAGGCCAAGCAGCGCGTCGGCCGTGGTGAGGCGAGCAAGGGCAAGACCGCCGGTCGTGGCACGAAGGGCACCAGCGCCCGCTACCAGGTGCCGGCCGCCTTCGAGGGCGGGCAGATGCCGCTGCACATGCGGCTGCCCAAGCTCAAGGGCTTCACGAACCGGTTCCGCACCGAGTACCAGGTGGTCAACCTCGACCGCATCGCGGCGCTGTTCCCGCAGGGCGGCGCGATCGGCGTGGACGACCTCGTCGCCGCCGGCGCGGTCCGCGACGACAGCCTGGTCAAGGTGCTCGGCGACGGCGAGATCGACGTCGCCGTCCAGATCACGGCCCACAAGTTCTCGGGCTCGGCTGCGGCCAAGATCGCCGCCGCTGGTGGCAGCACCACCACGCTGTAGCCGTTCCGCACGCGCGTCTCGGGTCGCCGGTCCTGTCGGGCCGGCGGCCCGCTCGCGTACGGTCCGGCTGTTACAGTCGACCGAACGCCAGGGACGGCGTCTGCCGACGATCCCCGCCCTCGCCCCGCCCGCCTGACCGCTGATCCCACCGTCCCTCCCGCGCCGGCTCGCCGGGCCGCGGCAGGGCCCCCCGACCCGGCCGTGCACGCCACGGACGGACGCCAGGAGGACCCGTGCTCACCGCCTTCGGTCGGGCCTTCAAGACCCCCGATCTCCGCCGGAAGATCTTCTTCACGCTGTTCATCATCGGCGTGTACCGCCTCGGCGCCTACATCCCCGGGCCGGGCGTCTCCTACGTCGCCATCCAGGACGCCCTGGCCTCGACGGAGGGCAGCAGCCTCTACGGCCTGGTCAACCTGTTCAGTGGCGGAGCGCTCCTGCAGCTGTCGGTCTTCGCGCTCGGGATCATGCCGTACATCACGGCGTCGATCATCCTGCAGCTGCTCGTCGTGGTCATCCCCCGGCTGGAGGAGCTGAAGAAGGAAGGGCAGTCCGGCCAGGCCAAGATCACCCAGTACACGCGCTACCTCACGATCGCACTGGCGGTCCTGCAGTCGACCGGCATCATCGCGCTGGCCCGCTCCGGCCGGCTGTTCCCCGACCCCAGCATCGAGGTCATCCCGGACGACTCGCTGTTCCGGATCCTGGTGCTGGTCATCACCATGACCGCCGGCACCGCGGTGATCATGTGGCTGGGCGAGCTCATCACCGACCGCGGGGTCGGCAACGGCATGTCCGTGCTGATCTTCACGTCGATCATCTCGTCCATCCCGGCGCAGGCGGTGCGGCTCTACCAGACCGACAACGGGCTGCTCACCGTCACGATGATCGCCCTGCTGGCCCTCGTCGTGATCACGCTGGTCGTCTACGTCGAGCAGGCGCAGCGCCGCATCCCCGTGCAGTACGCCAAGCGGATGATCGGCCGGCGCATGTACGGCGGCACGTCCACCTACATCCCGCTGAAGGTCAACCAGGCCGGCATCATCCCGGTGATCTTCGCGTCGTCGCTGCTCTACCTGCCGCAGCTGCTGTCCAACGTCTGGACCAGCAACGCGACGTTCACGCGCATCATCACCACCTACCTCACCCAGCCGAGCCACCCCGTCTACCTGACGGTGTACTTCGTCCTGATCGTCTTCTTCACCTACTTCTACGTCGCGATCACCTTCAACCCGGTGGAGGTCAGCGACAACATGAAGAAGTACGGCGGCTTCGTGCCGGGCATCCGCCCGGGCCGCGCCACCGCCGAGTACCTCGACTTCATCCTGTCGCGCATCACGGCCTTCGGCGCCGTCTACCTCGGCCTGGTCGCCGTCCTGCCCTACCTGCTGTTCGGCCTGACCGGCAGCGGCGACACCGTGCCGTTCGGCGGCACCGCCATCCTGATCATCGTCGGGGTCGGGCTGGAGACCGTGAAGCAGGTGGAGAGCCAGCTGATGCTGCGCAACTACGAAGGCTTCCTGCGCTAGTGCCAGCCCATCCGAAGGGGCACCGCTAGTGCGCCTCGTTCTCGTGGGGCCGCCCGGAGCCGGCAAGGGCACGCAGGCCCAGTACATCGCCGAGCACCTGCGCGTGCCGCAGATCAGCACGGGCGACATCTTCCGGGCCAACGTCAGCTCGGGGACGCCGCTGGGCGTGCAGGCCAAGGCCTTCATGGACCGCGGCGACCTGGTGCCGGACGACGTCACGATCGACATGGTCCGCAACCGCCTGCGCGAGCCGGACGCCGTCGGCGGCTTCCTGCTCGACGGGTTCCCCCGCACCGTCCCGCAGGCTCAGGTGCTCGACGACATGCTGCGGGAGACCTCCGACGCCAAGCTCGACGTGGTGCTCGAGCTCGTCGTCGACGACGACGAGGTCATCCGGCGGCTGTCGGGCCGCCGCACCTGCCGCACCTGCAACCACATCTGGCACGTCGACTTCGACCCGCCGGCCGTCGAGGGCGTCTGCGACCTCGACGGCGGAGCGCTCTACCAGCGCGACGACGACAAGGCCGAGACGATCGCGAACCGGCTGGACGTCTACGCCGCGTCGACCGCGCCCCTGGTGTCCTACTACGCCGAGCGCGGCCTGCTCGTCGGCATCGACGCCACCGGCCCGGTCGACGACGTGACGCAGCGCGCCATCGATGCGCTGCGCCCGTTCTCGGGCTCCGCCGAGCACGCGTGACCGGTGTGCGCCGGCGGACGGCATGAGCGTGCGACGCCGACGCCCACGAGGAGTGACGGTCAAGACGCCGGAGCAGGTGCAGCTCATGCGCGCCGCCGGGCTGGTCGTGGCACGGGCGCTGGAGCGGGTGCAGGCGGCGGTCGCACCGGGGATCACCACCGGCGCGCTCGACGAGATCGCCGAGCGGTCGATCCGCGCCGACGGGGCGGTCCCCAGCTTCCTGGGCTACCACGGCTTCCCCGGCTCGATCTGCGCCTCGCCCGGCGCCGAGGTCGTCCACGGGATCCCCGGCCCCCGCGTGCTGCAGGAGGGCGAGCTGCTGAGCATCGACTGCGGCGCGATCCTCGACGGCTGGCACGGCGACGCGGCGGTGACCGTCCCGGTGGGGGAGTGCGCGCCCGAGCTCCTGGCGCTGTCCGCGGTCACCGAGCAGGCGCTGTGGGCCGGGCTCGCCGCGGTGCGGCCGGGTGGTCGGCTCTCGGACGTGGGGCACGCGGTCGAGAGCGTCGTGCGCCCGCACGGCTACGGCCTGCTCGAGGACTACACCGGCCACGGCATCGGGACCGCGATGCACGAGCCGCCGTCCGTCCCGAACCTCGCCCCGAACGGCCCGGGCCGGGGGATGGCCCTCGAGCCGGGCATCGTGCTGGCGGTCGAGCCCATGACCACGCTGGGCAGTGGTGAGGTCGTCGAGCTCGACGACGGCTGGACGGTCGTCACCTGCGACGGGCAGCAGGCCGCGCACTGGGAGCACACGGTCGCCGTGACGCCCGACGGACCGTGGGTCCTGACTGCGTCCGACGGCGGCGCCGACCGGCTGGCCGGCGCCGGCCCGACGGTGTGACGTACCCCCCGTTTGTCCTGGCGCAACGACAGACGTAGACTTCTCAGTCGGACTGCGCTCCGGCAGCACGTCATGCCCGGCCATGAACGATGACCGGACAGCGATGCCCGGTCAGCAGGAGCGTCTCGGTCCGATCGCCGCACGACCAGAGCGATCCTGCACCCGTGCCGCACGAGCACCAGCGCGACACGACGTGCATCGCACCACCAGCCACACCACTGACGCAACAGCCACACTGACGGAACAAGGGGACATGGCGAAGAAGGACGGGGCCATCGAGATCGAGGGCCGTGTGGTCGAGCCGCTTCCCAACGCGATGTTCAGGGTGGAGCTCGAGAACGGCCACAAGGTGCTCGCGCACATCAGCGGCAAGATGCGGCAGCACTACATCCGCATCCTCCCGGAGGACAAGGTCGTCGTGGAGCTGTCGCCCTACGACCTCTCCCGCGGGAC
>CADCUE010000070.1:4148-5065 GCA_902805805.1 uncultured Frankineae bacterium
CAGGAACGACGTCCAGTGAAGGTCAAGCCCAGCGTCAAGCCGATCTGCGACAAGTGCAAGGTCATCCGTCGCAACGGCCGCGTCATGGTCATCTGCAGCTCGACCGCTCGCCACAAGCAGCGGCAGGGCTAGGACCCGACCAGCGCACCTCCCGCGTCCCACCTGTCCCGGCCTCGCGGCCGCAGGCAGTCACCCCCGGTCGGAGGCCGGGGCCCTCCCCACCCCGTCGAGGGGTCGAGGAGGGACGGCGACGCACCAGACCTCCGAAAGACCAGGAAGAGAGAAGCACCCCGCATGGCACGTCTTGCCGGCGTCGACCTCCCCCGCGAGAAGCGGCTCGAGATCGCGCTCACCTACATCTTCGGCATCGGCCGCACCCGCGCCCAGCAGACGATCGCGGAGACGGGCGTCAGCCCCGACGTCCGCGTGCGTGACCTGGGCGAGGACGACCTCGTCAAGCTCCGCGACTGGATCGACGCCAACTACAAGGTCGAGGGCGACCTGCGCCGCGAGATCGCCGGCGACATCCGCCGCAAGATCGAGATCGGGTCGTACCAGGGGATCCGCCACCGCCGTGGTCTGCCGGTCCACGGCCAGCGCACCCACACCAACGCCCGGACCCGCAAGGGACCGAAGAAGACCGTCGCCGGCAAGAAGAAGCCCAAGAAGTAGCGGATGCGGGGGCTCCGCCCCCACAGGCCCCGGGGTTCGTCCCCGACTCCGTGATCACCTCCTCTCCCACCTGGAAAGAAGAAGAGCTTTGCCTCCCAAGACTCGTACTGGCGCCGGGGTCAAGAAGGTCCGGCGCAAGGAGAAGAAGAACATCGCCCACGGGCAGGCCCACATCAAGTCGACGTTCAACAACACGATCGTCTCGATCACGGACCCGCAGGGCAACGTCATCAGCTGGGCCTCCG
>CADCUE010000071.1 GCA_902805805.1 uncultured Frankineae bacterium
TGCGGCGGTCCGCCTCGCCCCGGGCGGCTTCCCCTTCGCTGCGGTACGCCCGGGGCGTCCGTGCGTACGGCAGCGCAGGGGCAGTGCGGTCCTCTGCCATGGCCACGGCGCGATGCCCATGGCCGCGACACGGTCCTCGTCGCTGCGCAAGGGCTCACTCGACGACTGTGCAAGAACTGCCGCCCGGCGGGCTGCGGCTCCCGACGGCGGATCCTCGTCCCGTGGACCTCGATGAGCTGCTGACCGCGCAGGGCGGCGTCGTCACCCGCGAGCAGGCGCTGACGGCGGGCGTCTCGGGCAGGCAGCTGCGGCCGGGTGAGCGTCGTCTCGTCCGGGTGCGGCGCGGGGTGTACGCCGACGCGACGCTGCTCGGTCTCGCCGACGAGGGGGCCGCCACGGCGCTCCAGGTCGCTGCAGCTCGGCTGGCCAGCGCCGTGGACCTGATCGCGGCTGGCGAGACAGCGGCGCTCGTGCACGGACTTCCGGTGCTCGGACCTCGGCCGGCGCGCCTGCACCTGGCGGAGCGCAGACCGGCGCGGCCGCAGCACCACGGAGCCAGCACCACGCTGCGGCCCGACGAGGTGATCACCGTGCGGGGCGTGCCCGTGACGGACCTCGCGCGCACGGCCGCCGACGTCGCCCGGCACCGCGGCTTCCTGTCCGGCGTCGTCATCGCCGACGCGGTCCTGGCACGCGGAGTGTCCCGCGACGTCCTCGAGACGGCTCTCGTCGGCCGAGACCGGTGGCCGGGTGCACGCGCGGCGGTGCAGGCCATCGCCTTCGCCGACGGACGATCGGAGTCGGCGCTCGAGTCCGTCGGGCGGGTCGGCTTCGCGCAGGCGGGACTGCCGCCGCCGGAGCTGCAGGTGGTCCTGTGCGACGAGGACGGGCCCTTCGCGCGCGTCGACCAGTACTGGAAGGAGTACCGCACCGTCGCCGAGGCCGACGGAGCGCTGAAGTACAGGACACCCGCCGACCTGTTCGAGGAGAAGCGGCGGGAGGACCGCATGCGCGACCTGGGCGAGGAGGTGGTCCGCTACACCTGGGAGGAGGCCTTGCGTCGCCCCCAGTTGCTGGCCGCCCGCATGCGGCGCGCCTTTATGCGCTCCGCACGCCGTCACGCCGCCTGAGCCCGGTGCTTCCCCTGCGGCCCGGTACGCCGGAACGCGCTCGGCGTACCGCAGCGCAGGGGAAGCGGTGCAGGCGGACCTGCCGGGCGGGTGCTTCCCCTGCGGTCCGGTACGCCACGGGCGGCTGGGCGTACCGCAGCGCAGGGGAAGCGCCGAAGCGGACCCGAGAACCGGCAGGAGTGCCCGTCGGCCGTCGGTAGCCTCCACGGCGTGCGCACCCTCGTCGTGGACCACCCGCTCGTCGCCCACAAGCTGACGGCGTTGAGGGACGTGCGCACCGACTCGCCGACCTTCCGCCGGCTGGCCGACGAGCTGGTGACGCTGCTGGCGTACGAGGCGACGCGCGACGTGCGGGTCGAGGCGGTGGAGGTCTCGACGCCGGTGGCCGTCGCGACGGGCTGCCGCCTCAGCCGCCCGGTGCCGCTGGTCGTCCCGGTCCTGCGCGCCGGACTCGGGATGCTCGACGGCATGACCCGGCTGCTGCCCACGGCCGAGGTCGGCTTCCTCGGCATGGTCCGCGACGAGGAGTCGCTGCTCGCGACCGCCTACGCCAACCGGCTGCCGGACGACCTGGCCGGCCGCGAGGTCTTCGTGCTCGACCCGATGCTCGCCACCGGCGGGACGCTCGTCATGACCTTCGAGCTGCTGCTGGCCCGTGGCGCCAGCAAGATCACGGCCATCTGCCTGCTGGCCGCGCCCGAGGGCATCGCGAAGGTCGACGAGGCCTTCCGCGACGACTCGACCTGCCCGATCACCGTCGTGACGGCGGGCGTCGACGAGCGGCTCAACGAGAAGGGCTACATCACCCCCGGTCTGGGCGACGCCGGTGACCGGCTGTACGGCGTCGTCTGAGTGCTGCCCCTGTTCGCCGCGGCGGTGCTCCTCGCGGCGGCCTCGTCCTCGACGGTCGCCTTCCGGTGGCAGGACCCGCGGATCAGCGAGTCGAGCGGTCTGGCCACCGCGTCCGAGGGCGACCTCGTCTACACGCACAACGACAGCGGCGACGAGGCCCGCGTCTTCGCCGTGGGGCCGGACGGCGTCACGCGCACGACGTACGTGCTGCCCGGTCTGGCGCCCCGTGACTGGGAGGACATGGCCCGCGGGCCGGACGAGCAGGGCCGCAGCAGCCTGTGGCTGGGCGACATCGGCGACAACCGCGCCGCACGGGACAACGGCCTGCTCGTGCACCGCGTCCTCGAGCCCGCGCCGACCGACGCGGAGGAGGTGACCACGCCGGCGCCGACGAGCTTCCGGCTGCGCTACCCGGACCGGCCCGGCGACGCCGAGACGCTCCTGGTGCACCCGCGCACCGGCCGGCTCTACGTCGTGACCAAGCCGCTGAGCGGAGCCGCGCGGGTCTACGCCGCTCCGACGCCGCTGGCCGCCGACCGGCCCAACGTCCTCGAGCTCGTGGCCGACGTGAGCACCCGGACGACCGGCACTCCCGGCGGTCCGGGCATCGGCGCGCTGGCCAACCGCCTGGTCACGGCCGGCGACATCGCCCCGGACGGCCGCCGGGTCGCGCTGCGGACCTACACCGACCTCTACGAGTGGACGGTCTCGGGCGACGACGTCGCCGCGGCGTTCGACGGCGAGCCGACCGTCACCCCGCTGCCGTCGACGCAGCAGGGAGAGGGCCTGGCGTACGCACCGGACGGCGCCTCGGTCCTGGTCAGCACGGAGGGCGCAGGCAGCGAGGTCCACCGGATCGTGCTCGAACGAGCGCCGGAGCCGTCGCAGGAGCCGACCGCGGGGCCGCCCGAGAGCCGCGACGAGCCTGCCGACGAGCCTGCCGACGACCCGGCGGTGGACGTCACGGCGACGACGGCAGCCGGAGCGGCCGCGGCGGCGGTCGGACTGCTCGCCCTGGCCGCCTGGCAGCGACGGCGCGTCCGGCGCCGGACCGCCGCCCGTGCCCGCCCGCCGGCGCACCGCCGCGAGGACCCGCGAGGACGCGCCCGTGGCTAGCCCGGAGGGGACGCAGACCACAGTGCGGCGTCCCGGTCCCCGGTCCGTGATCGACGAGACTCGGGGGGTGGTGCTCGTCCGCCGGCTCGTCGCCGCAGCTGTCCTCGCCGTGCTGCTCGTCGTGGGCGGCACGGCGGTCAGCGTCTGGTGGGTGGCCCGCCAGGACGACCGGCCGGTCAGCGACGTCATCGTCGTGCTGGGGGCCTCGCAGTTCGACGGCCGGCCCAGCTCGGTGTTCAAGGCCCGGCTGCAGCACGCCCGGGCGCTGTACGAGGACGGGGTCGCCCCGCGCGTCGTCACGGTCGGCGGCGGCCGGCCGGGGGACCGCACGACCGAGGCCGAAGCGGGCGCGGCGTTCCTGCGCGAGCGCGGCGTCGAGGTCGTCGCCGTGCCGGAGGGCCGCAACACGCTGCAGAGCATGGTCGCGGTGGACGCCCTCATGACCCGGAACGGGTGGGCGTCGGCCGTCCTCGTCACCGACCCGTGGCACAGCATGCGCTCGCGCCGGATGGCCAGCGACCAGGGCATCGAGGCCGAGACCTCGCCGACCCGGGCCGGTCCGTCGGTGCGCACCCGCGACACGCAGATCCGCTACATCGCCCGCGAGACGCTGGCCTACCTCTACTACCGCGTCCTCGGCCGCAGCGGCGAGCACGGCCCCCGCGCCGTCTGACCGGGAAAAGCGCCTGACAGCGGGCGGGCGGGGCCCTAGCCTCGCCGCCGGAGCAGTCGCGAGGGCTGCCGGAGAGGGTGAGGGAGGTGCGTGAGATGGCTGTCGACGACCTGTCCGCGACCTGCCCGCACGACCTCCCGCCCGCCGCGGCCTGACGCCTCCCCGCGTGGCCGCGACTCCTCCCCAGCCGAAGGCCCCGCGATGTCCCTGCACGTCCTGCACGACCTGCCCGGAACACCCCCGACCACCCCGCTGCCGCCCGGCAGCCGGCTGGCGCGCCTGGTGCGCGTCGACCGCTCCTCCTACGACGTCCTGACCGAGCGCGGCCCGCAGCGGCTGCCCTTCCTGCCGCCGCCCGCCCAGGCGACCGTCGGCGACTGGCTGGCCGTCGACGACGAGTCCGTCGTCGAGGTCCTGCCCCGCACGTCCCTGCTCGTCCGCGGCGCCTCGTCAGGGGTCAGCCGCAGCCAGCCGCTCGCCGCCAACGTCGACGCGGTCCTGATCTGCGCGTCGCTGTCGGCGGCGCTGCCGGTCCGCCGCATCGAGCGGCTGCTCACCCTGGCCTGGGAGAGCGGCGCGACCCCGGTCGTGGTGCTCACCAAGGCCGACCTGCATCCCGACCCGGTCGCGGCGGTCGAGGCGCTCCGACCGCACGCTCCCGGGTGCGAGGTCGTGACGGTCAGCGCGACGACCGGTGACGTGTCGGCGCTCGCGCCGTACGCCGGACCGGGCGCGACGCTGGTCCTGCTCGGAGCCTCGGGCGCCGGCAAGTCGACGGTCGTCAACGCCCTCGCCGGCGCGGACCTCATGGCCACCGGCGACGTCCGCGACGTCGACGGCAAGGGCCGGCACACGACGACCCACCGCGAGCTCGTGGTGCTCCCGTCCGGTGCGGTCGTCATCGACACCCCCGGCCTGCGCGGCGTGGCGCTGGCCGGCACCGAGGACGGGCTCGCCAAGGCCTTCGCCGACGTCGAGGACCTCGCCGCCGCCTGCCGCTTCGCCGACTGCGGCCACACGGGCGAGCCGGGGTGCGCGGTGCAGGCCAGCATCGACGCCGGTGACCTGTCGGCCGACCGGATGGAGTCCTGGCGGCGCCTGCAGCGCGAGCTCGCCTGGCAGGCCCGGCGCAACGACGCGCGCCTGCAGGCCGAGGACAAGGCCAGGTGGCGAGCCGTCCACCGCGCCCGCCGCGGGCAGGCGTGGCGGCCCTAGTCTCGAGGAGGTGGACGGCCTCGACAGGACGACGAGCGAGGCGTACGACGAGCACGCGCGCGCCCGCCTCGTCCCCGAGGACGGCCAGCGCCCGGGCCGGACCGCGTTCCAGCGCGACCGGGCCCGCGTCCTGCACTCGGGCGCGTTCCGGCGGCTGGCCGGCAAGACGCAGGTCGTCGAGCCGGGCGGGCCGGGCATCGCCGTGCCCCGGACCCGGCTGACGCACTCGCTCGAGTGCGCCCAGGTCGGGCGCGAGCTCGGCGCAGCGCTGGGCTGCGACCCCGACCTGGTCGACGCCGCCTGCCTCGCGCACGACCTGGGCCACCCGCCGTACGGGCACAACGGCGAGACCGCGCTCGACGAGGTCGCCCGCTCGTGCGGGGGCTTCGAGGGCAACGCCCAGTCGCTGCGGGTGCTGACGCGCCTCGAGGTCAAGCTCGAGGGCGCCGGGCTCAACCTCACCCGGGCCTCGCTCGACGCGGCGACCAAGTACCCCTGGCCCCGTCGTGAGGGGACGACGAAGTTCGGCGTCTACGAGGAGGACCTCGCCGTGTTCGCCTGGCTGCGCGACGGTGTGGACGGCGACCGCCGCTGCCTCGAGACGCAGGTCATGGACTGGGCCGACGACGTCGCCTACTCGGTGCACGACCTGGAGGACGGCATCGTCGCCGGCCTGGTGCGCCCGGCCGACCTCGCCGACCCGGACGAGGTCGCCGCGCTGTGCGAGCTCGCGGCCTCCGTCTACAGCGACGAGTCGCCCGCCGACCTGGTCGAGGTCTGGCGCGACCTGCAGGACCTCCCGGTCTGGCCGGCCGCCTTCGACGGCACGGCCGCCGCCCAGGCGCGCCTCAAGTCCACGACCAGCACGCTCATCGGCCGGTTCTGCGAGGCCGCGCAGGTCGCGACCCAGCAGCGCCACGGCACCGCCCCCCTGCGCCGCTACGACGCCGACCTGCTCGTCCCGCGCCGCACCCGGGCGGAGTGCGCCCTGCTCAAGGCCGTCGCCGCCCGCTGGGTCATGGCCCGCGCCGGTGTCGTCGCAGCGCAGGAGCGCGAGCGGGAGGTGGTCGCCGAGCTCGTCCTGCGCCTGGCCGACCGGGCACCGGACGCCCTGGAGCCGTCGTACGCCGAGGCCTGGCGGGCCGCCGCGGACGACCGCGCGCGCCTGCGGGTGGTCGTCGACCAGGTCGCCTCGCTCACCGATGCGGCGGCCGTGGCGCTCCATGCCCAGGCTCGCTAACTCTCGGCGAGCGACCGTCCGAGAGCCCTAGACTGCGCTCGGGCCGCACCCTCAGGAGCTGTCCGTCGAGGTTGGAGCTTGCTGTGGCTGGGCGCATCCGTGACGAGGACGTGGTCCTCGTGCGTGAGCGGGCCCCCATCGCCGACGTGGTCGGGGAGTCGGTCCAGCTGCGCCCCGCCGGTGGCGGCCGGCTCAAGGGCCTGTGCCCGTTCCACGACGAGAAGACGCCGTCGTTCAACGTCAACCCCACCCTCGGCTACTACATGTGCTTCGGCTGCGGCGAGTCCGGTGACGTCATCAGCTTCGTGCGCGGCACCGAGCACCTGTCGTTCGTGGAGACCGTCGAGCGGCTCGCCCAGCGCTACGGCGTGACGCTCACCTACGAGCAGGGCAGCGCCGCCGCCGGGCGGCAGACCTCGCAGCGCACCCGCCTCGTCGAGGCCCACCGGACCGCGCAGGCGTGGTACGCCGAGCAGCTCGCCTCGCCGGAGGCCGTCACCGGCCGCCGGTTCCTGGCCGAGCGCGGGTTCGACCAGGAGGCGGCGTCGGCGTACGGCGTCGGCTACGCCCCGCAGGGCTGGGACCACCTCGTCAAGCACCTGCGCGCCAAGGGCTTCTCCGGCGAGGAGCTCGTGCTCGGCGGCCTGGCGTCCGAGGGCCGACGCGGCCCCGTCGACCGGTTCCGCGGCCGGCTCCTGTGGCCGATCCGCGACCTCGCCGGAGACGTCGTCGGGTTCGGCGCCCGCAAGCTGCACGACGACGACCACGGCCCCAAGTACCTCAACACCTCCGAGACGCCGATCTACAAGAAGAGCAGCGTGCTCTACGGCCTCGACGTCGCCAAGAAGGAGATCGCCCGGCGGCGCCAGGCGGTCGTCGTCGAGGGCTACACCGACGTCATGGCCTGCCACCTGGCCGGCATCCCGACGGCCGTCGCGACCTGCGGCACGGCGTTCGGCGCCGACCACATCGGGCTGATCCGCCGGCTGCTCATGGACCAGGACGAGATGCGCGGCGAGGTGGTGTTCACCTTCGACGGCGACGCCGCCGGGCAGAAGGCCGCGCTCAAGGCCTTCGGCGAGGAGCAGCGCTTCGTCGCGCAGACCTTCATCGCCGTCAGCCCCGACGGGATGGACCCGTGCGAGCTGCGCCTGGCGCGCGGCGACGCGGCGGTCCGCGACATGGTCGCCGGCCGGGTGCCGCTGGTGGAGTTCGCCGTGAAGTCGGTGCTGGGGGAGTACGACCTCGAGACCGCCGAGGGGCGCGTCCAAGCCCTGCAGAAGGCCGCGCCGCTCATCGCGAAGATCAAGGACCGGGCCCTGCGCCCGGAGTACGCGCGCCGGCTGGCCGGCTGGCTGGGCATGGACGTCGAGCCGGTGGCCACCCGCGTCGCCGAGCTGGCGGGTGACCCGCGCGCACCGCAGCAGCGGCGCACCGCCTCCCGGCCGTCCGCCGACGCGGCCGCAGCGGCGGTCGAGCGCGAGCTGGTCAAGCTGGCGGTGCAGCTGCCGGTCCTGGTCTCACCGCAGTACGACACCCTCGCCGAGGACTGCTTCACCTCGCCGGACCTGCGCGGGGTCCACGCGGTCATCGCCAAGGCCGGGGGCACCACCACCGCCGCCGGTGGCGAGGGCTGGGTCACGGCGCTGCTCGAGGCCTGCTCGTCCGACGAGGCCCGGTCGCTGGTCACGCGGCTGGCCGTCGAGGCGCCGCTGCACGACCTCGAGCCCGACGACCGCTACGCCGGGGCGGTCCTCGCGCGGGTGCAGGAGCTGGCCGCGACGCGGGCGACCCACGAGCTCAAGGCCTCGCTGCAACGCGTCAACCCGGTCGAGGAGCCCGAGCGCTACTCCAGGGTCTTCGCCGAGCTGGTGAGCCTGGAGCAGACGGTCCGCGCCTTGCGAGAACGCGGCATCGGAGCACTGTGACCGTCCGGGGGGGCATCGTGGTCGGCTCGGCTGGACGCGTCGGATGATCACGCCGGCGCCCGTTCCGCTGTCCGACGAGATCGCGGTCGTGACCGCGTCGGAGACCGTGCAGGCGCTCGTGGCGCTCGGGCGACAGTCCGGCCAGCTGACGACGGACGACGTGACGTCCGCGATGCTCGCCGGCGACCTGCCGGTGGAGGTGCTCGAGACGGTCCTGCAGGCGCTGAGCACCGCCGGCGTGCAGGTGGTCGAGCCGCCCGACGACGACCAGGGACCGCGCGAGGACCCGACTGCGCAGCCCGGGCCGACCAGCGACCCGGTGCGGCTCTACCTCAAGGAGATCGGCAAGGTCCCGCTGCTGACCGCCGAGCTCGAGGTCGACCTGGCCAAGGCGGTCGAGGCGGGTCTGTTCGCCGCCGAGAAGCTCGCCGAGCCCGGACTGCCGCAAGCGCTGCGGCGCGACCTCGAGCTGGTGCAGCTGCAGGGCGTGCTGGCCAAGCGCCACCTCGTCGAGGCCAACCTGCGGCTGGTGGTCAGCATCGCCAAGCGCTACGTCGGCCGCGGGATGCTGTTCCTCGACCTGATCCAGGAGGGCAACCTCGGCCTCATCCGCGCCGTGGAGAAGTTCGACTACACCAAGGGCTTCAAGTTCTCGACCTACGCCACCTGGTGGATCCGGCAGGCGATCACGAGGGCCATCGCCGACCAGGCCCGCACCATCCGCATCCCCGTCCACATGGTGGAGACGATCAACAAGGTCGTCCGCCTGCAACGGCAGATGCTGCAGGACCTCGGTCGTGAACCCACGCCCGAGGAGCTGTCCGAGCAGCTCGACCTGTCGCCGCTCAAGGTCCGCGACATCCTCAAGCTGGCGCAGGAGCCGGTGTCGCTCGACACCCCCATCGGCGAGGCCGACGACTCGCACCTCGGCGACTTCATCGAGGACAGCGACGCCGTGGTGCCCGGCGAGGCGGCGTCGTTCCTCATGCTGAAGGAGCAGCTCGCCTCGGTGCTGCACGAGCTCGGGGACCGGGAGAAGAAGGTCATCGAGCTGCGCTACGGCCTCACCGACGGGCGGGCGCGCACGCTCGAGGAGGTCGGCCAGGAGTTCGGCGTCACCCGGGAGCGCATCCGCCAGATCGAGAGCAAGACCCTGCTCAAGCTGCGCCACCCCAGCCGGGCGGCCAAGCTGCGGGACTACCTCGACCACGACTGAGCGGGCACCGGCCGTACGGCAGCGCCGCTGTCCGGCGCGGCGCCCCGGCGCCGGGCCGCGCCGGCCTCAGCCGAGGAACTGCTCCGCCGGCAACCCGCAGGCCTGCGCCGTGTCGCGGGCGGCGTCGCGCGCCTGAGACGCGGCGGTCTGGACGGCGGCCGGGTCGGCGGAGCGGGCGGCCTCCTGCAGCTCCCGCAGCCGGTCGCGCAGTCCGCTCGCGGCGTCCTTGACCTTGCCGTCGTCCAGCCCCTGCACCCGCTCGTCGAGCCGGTCCACCGCCTGCTGGGCCTCCTCCTGCGTGGGGACCCCCGACAGGCCGGTGCGCGCGATGTCGGCAGCCAGACCGGCGCAGTCGCTCGCGCCGCTCACGGCGTCGCGGGTCTCCGAGCAGCCGGTCAGGAGCACCCCGGTCAGGAGCACGGCAAGCGTGAGGCGCATGCGGCAAGCCTAGGGTGGGCGCCATGCGCCTGTTCGGTCGACGTGTCCCCGAGGTGGTCGGCGCGGTGGTGCTCGAGCCGGGGGAGCGGCGCACGGCCTGGGGACTCACGCCGGGCGGCGAGCCGGTCGTCGCCACCGATCTGGGCCTCCACCTGCCCGGCGCCGCGCGCGTCGACTGGCCCGACGTCGAGCGGGCCTCCTGGAGCCGGCCGCTGCTGACGGTCCTGCGGTCGGCGCAGATCGCCGGAACGGGGGAGCGACACGTCGTGCACCTCGAGCAGGAGGGCAACCTGCCGGACGCCGTGCGCGGCGCGGTCACCGACAGCGTCGGCTGGTCCAGCCACTACCGGCTCGGCCCGTCGGGCGGCGTGCGCGTCGTCGGGCGCCGGCGGCCCGGTCGTGACCTGCTCGACTGGCAGCTCGTCTACGACCGCGGCACCGACCTGTCGGACCCCCTGGTGCGGGCGCAGGCCGAGGACCTGCTGCTGTCCGCACGGCGCACCGTCGGCTGAGCCCGTCCGGCCGGTCACGGACGCCGCACGAGCGCTCGTGCATCCGTGGGAGCACGCGGGGCATGCTCGTGACCATGGACGGGGACCGCGGGACGCACCTGGACGAGCACCACCCGCCCGCTCCCGGCCACGACGGCCACGAGCACGGCGACCACGACCACGCCGGTCACCACGGCGACCACGACCACGACCACGCCGGGCACGACGGCGACCACGACCACGACCACCCCGGCGGGCTGCGGGGCCTGATCGCCTCCGTCTTCCGCCCGCACAGCCACGACGCGGCCGACTCCGTCGACGCGGCGCTCGAGTCGAGCGCGCAGGGCATCCGGGCCGTCAAGATCAGCCTCGTCGCGCTGGGCCTGACCGCCGTGGCGCAGGCGGTCGTCGTCCTGATCACCGGGTCAGTGGCGCTGCTGGCCGACACCATCCACAACTTCTCCGACGCCCTGACCGCCATCCCGCTGTGGATCGCCTTCGTGCTGGGCCGCCGGCCCGCGTCGCGGCGCTACACCTACGGCTACGGCCGCGCCGAGGACCTGGCCGGGGTGTTCATCGTCGCCATGATCGCGCTGTCGGCCGTCGTCGCCGGCGTCGAGTCGGTCCGCCGGCTGCTCGACCCGCAGCCCATCGAGCACGTCGGCGTCGTGGCTGCCGCTGGGCTCATCGGCTTCGCCGGCAACGAGCTGGTCGCGCTCTACCGCATCCGGGTCGGCCGCGCGATCGGCTCGGCGGCGCTGGTCGCCGACGGCCTGCACGCCCGCACGGACGGCCTCACCTCGCTCGCGGTCGTCGCCGGTGCGCTCGGCGTGGCCGCCGGCTTCCCGATCGCCGACCCGCTCATCGGTCTGGTCATCACCGTCGCGATCCTGTTCGTGCTGCGGAGCGCGGCGACGGACGTCTACCGCCGGCTGATGGACGCGGTGGAGCCCGAGCTGGTCGACGCGGCCGAGACGAGCCTGCGGGCGACCCCGGGCGTGCTGGAGGTGGAGGACGTGCGCCTGCGCTGGATCGGGCACCGCATCCGCGCCGAGGTGGGGCTCGTCGTGGACAGCCGTCTGGGGCTCGTGGAGGCCCACGCGGTCGCCACCGAGGCGCACCACCGGCTCCTGCACGAGGTGCCGCGGGTGGACGACGTGACGGTGCACGTCAGCCCCAGCAGCGATCGCGATGAGGACCACCACGCCGCGCTCGCGCACCACGTCCGGAGGACACCCGCCCCGGACGGCGCGCGGTCAGACCGGCGGAGCGCGGGTACACGACCGGCTCAGGATGCGGGAGACCGCCGAGTGGAGGAGCACTGATGCGTCGTACGGGTCGAGCCGGTCTGATCGGGGCCGCGATGGCCTTCGCCCGCAGCCCGCAGGGGCAGCGGATGATCCGGGAGGCGCGCCGCCGCTACGACACGCCGCAGAACCGCGCCCTGCTCCGGCAGAAGCTGGCGGAGCTGCGCGGAGGACGCCGCCGCCCGGGCTGACGACCGGTCACCGACACCGCGGAAGGATCGCCGAGCGGCGCCGCGCCGCGGTGCACCCCCCGGCGGATGGTCTGATCGTGCCGTGACGGACACGTCGGGCGGTCTCGTGGACGACGACTCTCCTTCGGCAGAGCAGGAGGCGGACCCGGCGATCGGGCGGTGGTTCCTCGACGGCACGGCGTGGACCTCCGGCAACGACGTGCGGCCGCTCGTGCACGGCGCGACCTACTTCCGTCGGCTGCACGACGTCCTGCAAGGGCTGCAGGACGGCGACCGCGTCTACTTCACCGACTGGCGCGGCGATCCGGACGAGCGGCTGCTGCCGGACGGCCCGACGGTCGCCGGTCTGCTGTGCCAGCTGGTCGAGCGGGGCGTCGAGGTGCGGGGGCTGGTGTGGCGCTCGCACACCGACCTCCTGCAGTTCAGCGCCACCGAGAACGAGCACCTCGGTCGGCAGCTCAACGAGGTGGGCGCCGAGGTGCTGCTCGACCAGCGGGTGGGCTGGTTCGGGTCCCACCACCAGAAGCTGGTCGTGGTGCGGCACCGGGGTGCGCCCGAGCGGGATGTCGCCTTCGTCGGAGGGATCGACCTGTGCCACGGCCGCCGCGACGACGCCGGGCACGCCGGCGACCCGCAGCAGTCGCCCATCGACCGCCGGTACGGCGAACGGGCGCCGTGGCACGACGCGACCCTGGAGATCCGCGGCCCCGCCGTCGGCGAGGTGCTGCGGACCTTCGTCGAGCGCTGGGACGACCCCCACCCGCTGGACCGCCGCAGTCCCTACCGCGCGGTCCTGCAGCGCCTGTCGCACATGCCCCGCCATCCCGAGCGCCTGCCGGAGTCCTTCCCCGACCCGCCGCCCGCCGGGCGGCACGCCGTGCAGCTGCTGCGCACCTACGGCGTACGCCGTCCGCCCTACCCGTTCGCCCCGGAGGGCGAGCGCACCGTCGCGCAGGCGTACGGCTCGGCCTTCTCCCGCGCGCGCTCCTTCATCTACCTCGAGGACCAGTACCTGTGGTCGGTGCCCGTGGCGCAGGGCATCGCCGAGGCGCTCCAGGGCTCGCCCGAGCTGCGCCTGCTGGCCGTCGTCCCGCGCTACCCCGACGCCGACGGCCACGTGTCCGGGCCGCCCAACCGGCTGGGCCAGCTCAAGGCGATGGAGCTCCTGCAGGCGGTGGCCCCGGACCGGGTCGCGTTCTTCGACCTCGAGAGCTCCGCAGGCGTGCCGATCTACGTGCACGCCAAGATCTGCATCGTCGACGACGTCTGGTTCACCTGCGGCTCGGACAACTTCAACCGGCGCTCGTGGACCCACGACAGCGAGCTGACGTGCGCGGTGCTCGACCCGACGCCCGACGACCGCGAGCCCCGGGACCTGTCCGCCTCGGGCGACGGCGCCCGCCGGCTGCCGCGCGAGCTGCGCCTGCAGACGTGGGCGGAGCACCTGGACAGACCGCCCGACGCCCCGGAGCTGCTCGATCCTGCGGCGGCCTGGGACCTGTGGTCGGCGACCGCCGACGCGCTCGACGCGTGGCACGCCGACGGACGTCAGGGCGCGCGTCCGCGCGGGCAGGTCCGACGGCACCGACCCGATCCGGTCAGGGGCTGGCAGCGCCTGTGGGCCGAGCCGCTCTACCGCATCGTCTTCGACCCGGACGGACGTCCGCGGCGCCTGCGCAGGGCGGGGCGCTTCTGACCCCCACGCCGGTGAGGGGTCTAGCTCGCCTCTGCGCTCGGCGCGGGGCTGCTGCTGACGTCGACGGCCGGCGGGTTGACGTCGGCGTCGATGTCGGCCGAGCCGCCGAAGTAGAAGAAGGCACCCGCGGCCAGGACGACGAGCAGCAGCAGCGCGAGCAGGAAGCCGCCGCTGGTGCCTCCGGCGTCGGACGAGGGAGCTGGTCGAGCGGTCATGGCGTCCTCCGACAGGGGCGGGAGCAGTTCATGGGGCTCCTACCCACCGGCGGGCGGATCACCGGACGGGGGACGCGCCCAGCAGCTCGCCGGCCGCGTCGACGACGTGCTGCGGCCACAGGGCGAGCAGCCCTGGATCGACGCGCCCGGAGAAGTTGTCGCCGGTCCGGCCGGCCCACAGCACCCGGTGCTGCGGCCGGTCGGCGGGCGGTCCCCACAGCGCGGGGTCGGTCGGGCCGAACAGCACGACGGACGGCGTGCCGTACGCCGTCGCGAGATGCGCGACGCCGGTGTCGACGCTGACGAGCAGCCTCGCGCGCGCCACCAGCGCCGCGAGCTCCAGCGGCCGCGTCCGGCCCGCCAGCACGGCCGACTCGGCCAGTCCCGCGCGGCGTGCCACGGCGAGGGCCCGCTCGCGCTCGTCCGGCCCGCCGCTGAGGACGATCTGCGCTCCGCGTGCGCGGAGCCCGCGGACCACCTCGGCCCAGCGGTCGACCGGCCATCGGCGCGAGGCCTGCGCGGCCCCGGGGTGCACCA
>CADCUE010000072.1 GCA_902805805.1 uncultured Frankineae bacterium
GCAGATCGACAACCGCGGCAGCCACTTCTACCTTGCCCTCTACTGGGCGCAGGCGCTCGCGGAGCAGGCCGAGGACGCCGACGCGGCGGCGCTGTTCGCCGACCTGGCCAAGCGGCTGGCCGCCGACGAGCAGACGATCGCCGACGAGCTCATCGCCGTGCAGGGCGCACCGGCCGACATCGGCGGCTACTACTACGTCGACAAGGCCAAGACGGACGCGGTGATGCGGCCGAGCGAGACGTTCAACCGGGCGCTCGCCGAGTTCTGACGGCAGTCCGGCCCACCACCCCGCTCGAACCGTTCGCGACACGCCGTGCCGGCGCACGGTTCGGGCGGGGTGGTGCGTTCCGGGGCCGCGGCGCGCGCCCGTACGCTGGACGACGTGGAACCTCCCTCTAGTCAGGCGTGCCCCGACCTCCTCGGGAGGCGGAGCACGCCGTGAGCGACACCTTGGTCAACGTCGCCCTCGTCCTCGTCTTCATCCTCATCGGTGGCGTCTTCGCGGCGACCGAGCTCGCGCTGGTCAGCCTGCGGGAGGGCCAGGCCAAGGCGCTGGCCGCCCGCGGCAAGCGCGGTGCGCGGGTCGCCCGGCTCGTCGAGGACCCGAACCGCTTCCTCGCCGCCGTGCAGGTCGGCGTCACGCTCGCCGGCTTCCTGTCGGCCGCGTTCGGTGCGGCGCGCCTCGCCGTGCCCGTGTCCGACCTCCTCACGGACGCCGGCATGTCGACCGGTGCCTCCGACACGGTGGCCCTGGTGCTCGTGACGCTCGTCATCTCGTACTTCTCGCTGGTGTTCAGCGAGCTGGCGCCGAAGCGCCTGGCGCTGCAGCGGCCCGAGGGCGTGTCGATGCTGTTCGCGCCGGCCCTCGACCGCATCGCGAGCCTGTCGCGACCGGTCATCTGGCTGCTGTCGAAGAGCACCGACCTCGTGGTCCGGCTGCTCGGCGGCGACCCCCACTCCAAGGGCGAGGCCATCACCGAGGAGGAGCTGCGCGACATGGTGGCGGCGCACGAGTCGCTCACCAAGGACGAGCGCAAGCTCATCGACGACGTCTTCGCCGCCGGTGAGCGCCAGCTGCGCGAGGTCATGCTGCCGCGCACCGAGGTCGCGTTCCTCGACGCCGGCATGACGCTGCAGCGGGCGCTGCGCGAGACCGCCGAGCAGCCGCACTCCCGCTACCCGGTCGCCGGCACGTCGCAGGACGACGTCATCGGCTTCCTGCACGTCCGCGACCTCATGGTCCCGGCCGCCAACGCGCGGGGCCTGCGCGTCGCCGACGTCGCGCGCGAGGTGAAGATGCTGCCGGCCAGCAAGAAGGTGCTGCCGGCGATGTCGGAGATGCGCCGCGAGGGCCACCACATGGCGATCGTCGTCGACGAGTACGGCGGCACCGCCGGCATCGTCACGCTCGAGGACCTCATCGAGGAGGTCATCGGCGACATCCGCGACGAGTACGACGTCGACGAGGGCGATCCGCTCGAGATCCGCGGCGGTGAGGTCGAGGCCGACGGCCTGCTCCACCTCGACGAGGTGCGCAGCGTCACGGGCGTCTCGCTGCCCGACGGGCCGTACGAGACGCTGGCCGGCTACGTCATGGCGACGCTCGGGCACGTGCCGCGCCAGGGCGAGGCGGTCGAGGTCGACGGCCACCGCCTCGAGGTCAGCGAGCTCGACGGCCGGCGCATCGCCCGGGTGCGCGTCACGCCGCTCGAGCCGCAGGAGCAGCTCGAGGAGAGCGCGTGACCGCCCCCGTCCGCACGCACTTCCAGACGAGGGCGAGCGTCGAGGAGCTGTTCGCCGTCCTGACCTCCGACGTCTTCGTGCAGCGCCGGGCCGAGCGCTTCCGCGACGGCGCCACGGTCGTGCGCCGCGAGGCGCGTCCGGACGGCGGGCTGCTGCTCGCCGTCGCCCGCGAGCTGCCCGACGGTGCGCCGGGCTTCCTCGCCAGGCTGCTCCCGAAGGACGGCCGGGTCGTGCAGACCGACGACTGGGGACCGCCCGACGCGGGCGGCGGCCGCTCCGGCACCTGGCAGGTCGATCTGCCGGGTGCGCCGGCCCGCCTCGGCGGCACGCTGCGCGTCGAGCCGGTCGGGCAGGTCACGCGCTTCCTGCGCGAGGGCGAGGCGAAGGTCTCCGTGCCGCTCGTCGGCGGCAAGGCCGAGCAGTTCGTCGCCGAGATGGTCATGAAGCTGGGTCAGAAGGAGAGCGACCTGCTCCTCGAGCTCATGGTCAGCTGACGGGCGAGCCCTCCGACCAGCGCCGGGGTGATGAGCCCGCGCCCGAGCCCGAGCTCCACGAGCGCGTCCATCGCCCGAGGTGACCGTCGCGCCGCACCGACGCCGGCGTCGACGAGCGCCGGGCGGGCGGTGAGCCGGGCGAGCAGCGTCGTGTGGCGCAGGTGGCGGCCGAGCTCGTCGCGCAGGGCGGCGGCGTACTGCGCACCCGCGTCCCCCGGGTGCACGGCGGCCGCCCCGGCCAGCCGGCCCGACAGCAGCGCGTAGAAGATCCCCTCGCCGGTGAGCGGGTTGATGAGCGACAGCGCGTCGCCGGCGAGCAGCACCCGCCCCGGCCGCAGCGCGGGCCGTGCCGTCGACAGCGGCAGGTGGTGGCTGACCAGCCGCTCGGCCTCCACGCCGGGCAGCAGCTCGGCGAGCCGGCCGTGCAGCTCCTCGCGGCCGCCGCGCGGCGCCGCCCGCAGGCTCGGCAGCAGCATCCCGAAGCCGACGTTCGCCCGCCCGTCACCGCTCGCGAACGACCAGGCGTACGCCGGCCAGTCCTGCGCCGTCATGACGATCCGCTGCTCGGGCTCCCCGGGCGGCGCCGCGGCGTACCCGCGCACCGCCACGGCCATCGCGCCGTCCGGCTGACGAGCCGCGCCGCTCTGCCGCCGGACGACGCCGTTGGCCCCGTCGGCGCCCACCACGACGCGGGCGTGCACCTCGCCGTCGAGCACGACGCCGTCGCGGCGCACCTCGAGCCGCCGCACGGTCCGCCGGTCCAGGACGGCCCCGCGGCGGACGGCCGCCTCGACCAGCCGGGCGTCGAACAGCGTCCGCGGGACGACGAAGTCGGGCCGGGCCAGCGTCGTCGCGACCTCCAGCCCGCCGGGGGAGGTGATGCGCAGCCGGCGCACCGGCACCCGGTCGGCCAGCACCTCCGCCGCCCCGACGCGGGCGAGCTCGTCGAGCGCCTGCGGCGCGATGCCGTCGCCGCAGGACTTGTCGCGGGGGAACTCGGCGCGGTCGAGCAGCAGCACCCGGGCGCCCGGGCGGGTGCGCAGGGCCGACAGCGCCGCCGCCGTCCCCGCCGGTCCGGCGCCGACGACCGCGACGTCCCAGGTGTCCTGCACGCCTGACAGGATGGTCCACATGTCCGAGTCCCGCCCTGCAGCCCCGTCCGGCCCGCGAGCCCGTCCCCGCGTCCTGTCCGGCATCCGTCCCACGGGCAGCGGCTTCCACCTCGGCAACTACCTCGGCGCGGTGCGCCACTGGGCTGCGATGCAGGACGAGGCGGAGTGCTTCTTCTTCCTCGCCGACCTGCACGCCCTCACCGAGGTGCCCGACCCGGCCTCGCTGCGCGAGCGCACGCGCGGGTCGGCGGCCGAGCTGCTCGCGATGGGCGTCGACCCCGCACGCAGCGCCGTGTTCGCCCAGTCCCACCTGCCCGAGCACGCCGAGCTGGCCTGGGTGCTGGGCTGCCTCACCGGGTTCGGGGAGGCGAGCCGGATGACGCAGTTCAAGGAGAAGGGAGGCGGATCGGTCGGCCTGTTCACCTACCCCGTCCTGCAGGCGGCCGACATCCTCATGTACCAGGCCGACTCGGTGCCGATCGGCGAGGACCAGCGCCAGCACCTCGAGCTGACCCGCGACCTCGCGCAGCGCTTCAACGCCCGCTACGGCGAGACGTTCGTCGTCCCGGGCCCGTACGCCGGCAAGCCGGGCGCACGCATCAAGGACCTGCAGGACCCGGCCCGCAAGATGAGCAAGACGATCGGCGGCGCCGGCACGCTGTGGGTGCTCGACGAGCCGAAGGCGCTCACCAAGAAGGTGAAGAGCGCCGTCACCGACACCGGTCGCGAGGTGGTCTTCGACGCCGAGGCCAAGCCCGGGATCAGCAACCTGCTGACGGTCCTCGCGGTCGCCAGCGACCGCTCGGTCGAGCTGGTGCAGGCGGAGTTCGAGGGCAAGGGCTACGGCGACTTCAAGGGCGCCGTCGCGGAGGCCGTCGTGGCGCTGTTCGCCCCCGTGCGCGAGCGCTACACCGCCCTCATGGCCGACCCCGCCGAGCTCGACCGGGTGCTCGCCGGCGGCGCAGCGCGCGCCGGCGAGGTCGCCGTCGCCACCATGGACGCCGTCCGGGACCGGATCGGCCTGCTGGCGCCGGCGGGGCAGTGAGCACGGGCGCGCGCTGATGGCCCGGCGCGACTTCGGCGTGGCCATCGGCCTGCCCGAGCCCTTCACCAGCGAGCTGCAGGAGTGGCGCCAGCACCTCGGCGACCCCAACGCCGCCGGGATCCCGCCGCACGTGACGCTGCTGCCGCCGACGGCGCTGCGCGAGGAGGCGCTGGCGCAGGTCGAGGAGCACCTGCGCTCGGTGGCGGCGCAGGAGGAGCCGTTCGAGATGGTCCTGCGCGGCTCGGCGACGTTCCGCCCGGTGTCGCCCGTGGTCTTCGTGCCCGTCGTCAAGGGCCTGGCCGACTGCGAGCGGCTGGAGGCGCAGGTCCGGTCCGGACCGCTCGCGCGGGAGATCAAGTTCCCGTACCACCCGCACGTCACCGTCGCGCACGACCTGCCCGAGGACGCCCTCGACCGCGCCTTCGACGGCCTGGCCCGCTACGAGGCGACGTTCCCCGTGTGGGGCTTCACGCTGTTCGAGCAGGACCGGCAGGGGGTGTGGCGCCCGCAGCGCGACTTCCCCTTCGGCAGCGGTCGTCCCGGCCCCGTGGCGCCGCCCTGACGATCATCGGGGCGCGTGCCGACGGTGGTGCTGGGGTACGGCACGCGCCATGGCGTCCCCCAAGGCCCTGCTCGCGAAGCTGCGCGAGCAGCGGCCCGCTCTCGACCA
>CADCUE010000073.1 GCA_902805805.1 uncultured Frankineae bacterium
CGAGCGGGAGACGTCCCTGCCGCTGGCCACGACGTCCTTGGCGTAGAGCCAGTCGCACTCGACGACCGTGCGGTCGGCCGCCAGCGGGAACATGCGGTGGACGATCACGTGGTCCGGGACCAGGTTGATGAACACGGTCGGCTTCACCGTGATCGCGTAGTAGCGGCGGTCCTGGTCGTCCGCGACGCCCGGCAGCTTGCCGAAGCCCGCCGAGCCGTCGACGGTGAAGCCCTGCGCGTCCTCGGCGAACTCCGCACCGTGGCCGACGAAGAACTGCGCCGCGTAGCCGTCGGCGAACTCCGGCAGCACCTCGGTGAGCTCGGGGTGGATCGTGGCGCAGTGGTAGCACTCCATGAAGTTCTCGATGATGAGCTTCCAGTTGGCCTTGACGTCGTAGGTGATCCGCCTGCCCACCTCGAGGTCCTGGGTCTCGTAGCGGTCGATCGACTCCAGGTCGCCCAGGCGCTCGGCCACGGCGCCCTGCACGTCGTCCTCGAAGGAGGGTGGCTCGTCGGCCAGGCTGACCCAGGCGTAGCCGAGCCACTCCCGCAGGTGGACCTTGTGCAGGCCGTACTCGACGCGGTCGACGTCGGGCATCTTGGTGAGGTTGGGCGCGGCCACGAGCTGGCCGTCGAGCCCGTAGGTCCAGGCGTGGTACGGGCACTGCAGGTTGCGCTTGAGCTCGCCGGCGGGCTCGGTGCACAGCTGCGCGCCGCGGTGCCGGCAGATGTTGAGGAACGCGCGGAGCCCGCCGTCGCGGCCGCGGATGACCAGCACGCTCTCGCGGCCGACCTGGACCTTCCGGAAGGCCCCGGGCTTGGCCAGGTCGGACGAGCGGACGGCGCAGAACCACATCTGCTCGAAGACGAACTGCTGCTCCCGGGCGAACACGTCGGCGTCGGTGTAGTAGTGGCCGGCGAGGGTCGGGATGAGGCTGGGGCCGTCGCCCTGCGACAGGTCGGCCGACACGATGTGCCCGCCGGAGGTGGGGTCGGCCGGGAGCCGGTCGGTGTCGGTGTCGGGGGCGCTGGTGCTCATGCGTTCGCTCCGAGGGTCGCGGGGATGGGCTGGGTCGGCACGGCGCCCAGCGCCGGTCGGCGGGGGTCGAACAGGCCGATCGGGTGGGCGGTGGTGCCCGTGGTGGCGAGATCGGCGAGCACCTCGCCCACGACCGGCACGAACTTGAAGCCGTGTCCGGAGAAGCCGCAGGCCACGGTGACGTTGTCGTGAGCGGGGTGCTGGGCGATGACGAAGTGCTGGTCCGCCGTGTTGGAGTACATGCAGGTGGCGGCGTCGAGGTAGAGGGTCGGCAGCCCGGGCAGCACCTGACCGACCCGCGAGCGGATCGCCTCGATCTCCTCGTCGTGCACCTGCCGGTCGATGGTGTCGGGGGTGCACGGCTGGCCACCGCGGAAGAACGCCACCTTGGCGCCCCGGTCGGGGCCGTCGATCGCCGGGAAGCCGTAGACCTGCCGACCGGAGGTGTCCTCGTGGATGTAGATCGGGTGCTTGTCGGCGGTGTACGGGCCCACCCCGCCCAGCGGCTCGAACCAGTACATGACCTGCCGCTCGACGGTGATGGGAACGCCGAGGTCGGCGAGCAGCTGCGGCGCCCACGCGCCCGGCGCGATCACGAGCCGACCGGCGTCGTACGTCCCCTCGGCGGTCGTGACCCGCACCCCGGTGGCCGTCGACGACCACTCCAGCACCGGTTCGCGGAAGTGCAGGTCGGCGCCGGCGCGAGCGGCCAGGGCGATGTGGGCCGCCACCGTCGCCTCCGGGCGCACGAAGCCCGCCTTCGCCTCGTACAGCCCCACCTCGTCGTCGGCGAGCGCGAACGTGGGGAAGCGCCGGCGCACGTCCGCAGCGCTCAGCAGCTCGTGCGGCAGGTCCCACTGGCGCGAGGCGAGCAGGCTGCCCGCCACGGTCAGGCAGTCCTCGCGGCCGAGGAACAGCCCGCCGGTCAGCGAGATGACGTCCTCACCGGAGTCGCGGGCGAGCTGCTCCCACAGCTCGTAGGACCGCAGCAGGAGCGGCACGTACGCCGGGTCCTCGAAGTAGGACTGGCGGGTGATGCGCGAGCCGCCGTGGCTCGAGCCCTTGTCGTGGGCCGGGGTGTGCCGCTCCAGGCCCAGCACGCGCTGACCGCGCGCTGCGAGGTGGTGGGCAGCGGCGCTGCCCATCCCCCCGAGCCCGACGACGACGACATCGTACGAAGACATGTGCGACTCCTAGCGACGGATGCGGGACATGGAGGGGTCCACCAGCGGCTCGGCGCTGACGGTGGCGGGGTAGCGCGAGCCGAAGTACTCGATCGCGACGGACCTGCCGACCTCGAGCGGGGGCAGCCAGGCGTAGGCGATCGAGCGGCCGATGGTGCAGCCGTGCGCGGCGCTGGTGACGTAGCCGGCGGGTGCGCCGTCCAGGAGGACCGGTTCCTTGCCCAGGACCACGTGCGCCGGGTCGTCCAGGACCAGGCACGTCAGCCGGCGGGTGGCGGTCTCCTGCGACCGGCCCTCGATCGCGGCGCGGCCGACGAACTCGCCCTTGTCGGGGCGGACGGCGAAGCCGAGACCGGCTTCGTACGGGTCGTGCTCCGAGGTCATGTCGGTGCCCCAGAGCCGGTAGCCCTTCTCCAGCCGCAGGCTGTTGAAGGCGCTGCGCCCCGCAGCGACCACCCCGTGCTCCTGGCCGGCCGCCCACAGCAGGTCCCACAGCGCCAGGCCGTGGTCGGCGGTCGTGTAGATCTCCCAGCCGAGCTCGCCGACGTAGGACAGGCGCAGGGCGCGCACCGGGATGCCGCGCAGCGAGGCCGGCTGGGCGCGGAAGTACTTGAGCGCCTCGTGCGAGAAGTCGGTGCCGGTGAGGGGCTGCAGCACCTCACGGGCCCGGGGGCCCCACAGCCCGATGCAGCACCAGCCGCCGGTGACGTCGCGGACCCGCACACCCTCCGGGGCCGCGCGCAGCAGCCGGTCGGTGTCCAGCGGGCCGTTCGCCATCACCTGGAACTCCTGCTCGGCGACCCGGGTGACCGTCAGGTCGGACAGCACCCCGCCGGCCTCGTCGAGCATCAGCGTGTAGGTGACCGAGCCGACGGACTTGGCCAGGTTGTTCGTCGTCAGGCGCTGCAGCAGCTCCAACGAGCCGGGGCCTTCGACCTCCAGGTGCTTGAGCGGCGTCATGTCGTACATCGCCACTGCGTTCCGGGTGGCGTGCGCCTCCGCGGCGGCGATCGGTGACCAGTAGCGGGCTGACCAGGCGTCGCGCTCGGGCACGACGACGCCGGCGTCGGCGAGCTGGGCGACGAGCGGCTCGTTCGCCTCGTACCAGTGCGGGCGCTCCCACCCGCCGGCTTCGAGGCAGAAAGCGCCGAGCTGCTGCTGACGGACGTGGAACGGGGAGGTGCGCAGCGGTCGCAGGGTCTCGGCCGGCTGCAGCGGGTGGAGGATGTCGTAGACCTCGACGAAGCTGCGGATGCTTCGGTCCTCGACGAACTCGGGCGTGAGCTGGACGTCCTCGAAGCGGTAGAGGTCGCACTCGTGCACGTCGATGCGCGACCGCCCCTCGATCATCCACTCGGCCATCGCCCGCGCGACCCCGGCGCTGTGCGTCACCCACACCGCCTCCGCGACCCAGAAGCCGGACAGGTCGCGGTGCTCGCCCATGAGAGCGGCGCCGTCGGGGGTGAAGGAGAAGATGCCGTTGAAGCCCTCCTCCACCTTGTTGTCCGACAGGGCGGGCAGCAGCTCGACGGTGTGCTCCCACGCCTGCGTGAAGTCCTCCTCGGTGAACGGCAGCATCGACGGCATGGTCCCGTCCTCACCCGGGTCCGAGGCGTCGCTCAGTCCCTCGACGCCGACCGGCATCGGCCGGTGGCCGTAGTAGCCGATGCCGATGCGGTCGCCGTGCTCGCGGTAGTACAGGTCGGCGTCCTGGTGGCGCAGGATCGGCTTGCTCGCCTCCCGGACCGGATCGTTGACCAGCCCCGGCACCTGCCCGGTCTTGGCGTACTGGTGCGCCATCGGGAGCAGCGGCACGGTCAGCCCCACCATCCGGCCGATCTTCGCGCCCCAGAAGCCGGCGCAGGACACGACCAGGTCGGCAGGCACGAGACCTCGGTCCGTGACGACGCCGGTGACGCGGCCACCCTCGCTCGCGATGTCGACGACGGTGTGCTCGCCGAGGAAGCGGGCGCCGCGCTCGACGGCCCGGCGGGCCTGCGCCTCACCGGCGCGCAGCGACTTGGCCAGACCGTCGGTCGGGACGTGCAGGCCGCCGAGGACCCTGTCGGGGTCCACGAGCGGGTGCAGCCGTGCGCACTCCGTGGCGTCGACCAGGCGCCCGCCGTCGACCCCCCACGCCTGGGTGTAGCCGTGCCGGCGCTGGAGCTCGGCCCAGCGCTCGGGAGTCGTCGCGACCTCCAGGCCCCCGACGGGGTTGAAGCACCAGGCGCCGTCGAGCGTCAGCCCGGAGAGCTTGCGCGCCGTGTACTGCGCCAGCTCCGTCATCGTCTTGCTGGGATTGGTCTGGAACACCAGCCCCGGCGCGTGGGAGCTCGACCCGCCGGTGGAGAACAGCGGCCCCTGATCGACCACCGTGACGTCGGTCCAGCCTCGCTCGGTCAGCTCGTCGGCCAGCGAGCACCCGACGATGCCGGCGCCGATGATCACGACTTGGGGCGTAGCTGCCATGGGGTCCTCCTCGGGAGGCGAGTGGGGGGTCGTACGAGGACGGGCGGGCCGGGCCGGCGCAGACCGCGCCGGCAGGGGGCAACAGCAAGAGCGCGACGGGGCCGGAGCCCGCGGTCAGGAGCCGGGCGTCAGCGAGGGGTAGAGCGGGTGACGGTCGACCAGCGCCGCGACCCGCGCGCCGAGGTCCGCGCCGACGGCGTCGCTGAACGACGGCTGCAGGGCGCGCGCGATGACGTCGGAGACCTCGACGAAGTCGTCGACGCCGAACCCGCGCGTCGCCAGTGCGGGCGTGCCGATGCGCAGGCCGGAGGTGACCATCGGCGGCCGAGGGTAGAAGGGCACGGCGTTGCGGTTCACCGTGATCCCG
>CADCUE010000074.1 GCA_902805805.1 uncultured Frankineae bacterium
CTCACTCCTGGGCCCGTCCACCGCCGTTGCGGTGGTGGTCCCAGCCCCGCGGCGCGGCGGTGAGGCCGGCTCGTGCGGGGGGTGAGGCCCTCGGTCCGTGCGCCAGCGCCTGGCTGGTGTCCGGTGCCCCGGGGGCGAGGGAGAACACTACGAGCCCGGGCGGTCGGCGTCAAACGACCTGCGACGCCGATCCGCTCGAGCGGAGAAGTCGCACCCGTCAGCCGAACTCCGGGCCCTCGGTGCGGGTGCGCTTGAGCTCGTAGAAGTGCGGGAAGCCGGCCAGCAGCCGCGCGCCGTCCCAGACCTGACCCGCCTGCTCCCCGCGCGGGATGCGGGACATGACGGGGCCGAAGAAGGCCACGCCGTCGACGTGCAGCACCGGTGTCCCGACGTCCATGCCGACCGGCTCCATGCCGGCGGAGTGGCTCTCGCGCAGCGCGCCGTCGAGCGACGCGTCGGACGCAGCGGGTGCGAGGTCGGTCGGGAGCCCGGCGGCGGACAGCGCCGACTCGTGCAGCGAGGGGTCGTCCAGCTCGACCCGGTCGTGGTGGATGCGCTCGCCGTACGCCGTGTAGAGCGGCAGCAGGTCGTGGCCGGCCTGCGAGGCGGCGATGCAGACGCGCACCGGCCCCCATGCCTTCTCCATCGTCGCGAGGTAGTCCTCCGGCAGGTCCCGGCCGTCGTTGAGCACGGCGAGGCTCATGACGTGCCAGGTCAGCGAGACGGGCCGCACGCGCTCCACCTCGAGCATCCAGCGGGAGGTGATCCAGGCCCAGGGGCAGATCGGGTCGAACCAGAAGTCGACGGAGGTCGGAGCGCTCGCAGCCATGACGCAGGACCTGCACCGGCAGGCGGATCGCGAAACCGCGAGCCCCCGACCGTGGGAGGATGTCCGCTCCCGCACGGCGAAGAAGGGTCCCTGCTCCGTGAGCCAGAACAACCTGCACCGCGACGAAGCGGCCGCACGCGCGCGCCTGCTGACCGTGCAGTCGTACGACGTCGAGCTCGACCTGACCGACGGGCAGGGCGCGCCGGGCGAGGGGACGTTCCGCACCACCACGGTGGTCCGCTTCTCGTGCGCGGAGCCCGGCGCCGGCAGCCACCTCGACCTCACCGCCCCCGCGGTGCACGAGGTGCTCCTGAACGGCGAGCCGCTGGACGCCGCCGCGGTCTTCGACGGCAACCGCCTCGCGCTCGGGCCTCTCGCGGCCGACAACGAGGTGCGGGTGGTCGCCGACGGCGCCTACATGCGCAGCGGAGAGGGGCTGCACCGCTTCGTCGACCCGGTGGACGGGTCCGTCTACCTCTACACGCAGTTCGAGACCTTCGACGCCCACCGGATGTACGCCTGCTTCGACCAGCCGGACCTCAAGGCGACGTTCCGCCTGACGGTGCGAGCCCCTCGCGACTGGGTGGTCGTCAGCAACGGGGCGGCGCAGGAGCGTCCCGCGGAGGGCGAGCCCGGCACCTGGCGCTTCGCCGAGACGCCGCGCATGTCGACCTACATCACCGCCCTGGTCGCGGGGCCGTACGCCTCGGTGCACGACGAGCACGACGGGATCGCGCTGGGCATCTTCTGCCGCCGCTCGCTCGTGCAGCACCTGGACCCGGACGACCTGTTCACCGTCACCAAGCAGGGCTTCGACTACTACCACCGGGTCTTCGGCTACCGCTACCCGTTCGGGAAGTACGACCAGCTGTTCGTCCCCGAGTTCAACGCGGGCGCGATGGAGAACGCCGGGGCCGTCACCTTCCTCGAGGACTACGTCTTCCGCTCCAAGGTGACTGACGCGGCGTACGAGCGCCGGGCCGAGACCGTGCTGCACGAGATGGCGCACATGTGGTTCGGCGACCTCGTGACGATGCGCTGGTGGGACGACCTGTGGCTGAACGAGAGCTTCGCGACGTACATGTCCGTGCTCTGCCAGGTGGAGGCGACCCGCTACTCGCGCGGGTGGACGACCTTCGCCAGCACGGAGAAGACGTGGGCCTACCGGCAGGACCAGCTCCCGTCGACCCACCCGATCGCCGCGGACATCGCCGACATCGAGGCGGTGAAGGTCAACTTCGACGGGATCACGTACGCCAAGGGCGCGTCCGTGCTCAAGCAGCTCGTCGCCTGGGTCGGCCAGGACGCCTTCCTGTCGGCGCTGCAGCGCTACTTCACCGCGCACGAGTACGGCAACACCGTGCTCGCCGACCTGCTCGGCGCGCTCGAGCGGGCCAGCGGCCGCGACCTGTCCGACTGGTCCGCCGAGTGGCTGGAGACGGCCGGCGTCAACACGCTGCGCCCGGTCTTCGAGACCGACGGAGCCGGACGGCTGACCTCCTTCACCGTCGTGCAGGAGGCGCCGGAGCAGTGGCCGACCCTGCGCTCGCACCGGGTCGCCATCGGCTTCTACGACCTCGTCGACGGGCGCCTCGTGCGCACGCACCGCGAGGAGCTCGACGTCGTGGGCGCCAAGACGGAGGTCGCCTCGCTGGTGGGTCGGCCGCAGCCCGATCTCGTGCTGGTCAACGACGACGACCTGACCTACGCCAAGATCCGCCTCGACGAGCGCTCGCTCGCGACCCTGACCGAGCACGTCGGCGACTTCGCCGACTCCCTGCCGCGCACGCTGTGCTGGACGGCGGCGTGGGACATGACGCGCGACGCCGAGATGCCCGCGCGCGACTACGTCGCGACGGTGCTGGCCGGGATCGACGGCGAGTCCGACATCGGTGTGGTGCAGTCCCTGCTGCGGCAGGTGCAGGCGGCGCTCACGCAGTTCGCCGACCCCGGCTGGGCTCCCACCGGGCGGGCGCAGCTGGCCGAGGCCGCCGTGCGGGCGGTGCACGCGGCCGAGCCGGGCAGCGACCTGCAGCTGGCCTGGGCCCGAGCCCTCGGCTCGGTGGCCAGCTCGCCGGAGCAGGTCGCGCTGCTGCGCGGTCTGCTCGACGGCACCACCGAGGTGCCGGGCCTCGCGGTGGACACCGACCTGCGCTGGCACCTGCTGCTGCGCCTGGTCGCGCTCGGCGTCGACGGCGACGAGGCGATCGAGGCCGAGCTGGCGCGCGACCGCACGTCCGCCGGCGAGCGGCACGCGGCGACCGCACGCGCGCTGCGCCCGACGCCCGAGGCCAAGGCGGAGGCGTGGCGGCTCGCGGTGGAGGACGAGTCCTTGCCGAACGCCGTCCACAGCGCTGTCATCGCGGGCTTCGCGCACCCCGAGCAGCTGCACCTGCTCGAGCAGTGGGTCGAGCCCTACTTCGAGGCCGTCGGCAGGGTGTGGGAGTCGCGGACGGCGGAGTTCGCGCAGAACGTCGCCATCGGGCTCTACCCGGCTCTGCTCGTCAGCCCGCGGGTGGTGGAGCGCACGGACGCCTACCTGGCTTCGCACGAGGTCCAGCCGGCGCTGGCCCGGCTGCTGCTCGAGGGCCGCGACGGGATCGTGCGGGCGCTGCGGGCCCGCGAGCGGGACGCCGCCGCCGGCTGAGCGCCGGCTCCCGGGCGCCCGGGGGCTAGTGGACGGCGCGCGCGGCCGGGTCGGCGTGCGACCCGTGCAGGCTGTCGGCGCGGCGGGCCATGACGCTGCGCCGGTCCTCCGCGACGGACACGGCCTTGCGACGACCGGCCGCGTCGGCGACCTGCCGCACGGCGTCGACGATCCCGCCGACGAGGTCGCCGCCGCGGAAGGCGCTGGTCATCGACAGGACCGCGAGGGCGCTGACCCGGTCGGGCACCCGTCGACGGACGGCCGGTCCGGTGACGACCTCGAGCCGGCGCTGGCCGGGCGACACGACGAACAGCACCGCGCTCGGGCTGCGCTCCCCCAGGGCGGCGTGCAGCCGCTCGCACGCAGCGCGGAACTGCGAGAGGTCCTCGAGCTCGAGATCGCCGACGAGGACTGAGATGTCGAGGCCGTTCTCGCTGCGGGCAGTCTCGACGGCGTGCTCGATCCGCTCCTGCTGACGCGGGGTGAGCCCCTCACCAGTTGCCACTTGCCCCACCCCTCACCAGGTCACCGGTCCGCGCCGACTCCACGGCGGCGGCCGGGTCGGCCGGGCCGCCGAACCACAGGGGCGCGGCGTTCCAGCCCCGCGCCGGGCGGTAGCGGCTGCTGCGGATCATGCCGGGCAGCCACACCAGCGCTGCGACGAGCAGCAGGATCGCGAGCGGCGCGACGCCGTAGAGCAGAACGGCCTGCATCGTGGTGAGGCCGTTCTCGGCGGCCGGCGCGACGCCGTCCTCGAAGCCGAGGTGGTTCGTGGCCGCGGGATCCCCGCCGCCGCACGCGGTGAGGGCACCCGTCGCGGCCAGCACGGCAGCGCCGCGCCACGGGCGGCTGCCCGTCCTCTGGCGAGGGGCGAGTGTCGAGTCGTTCACGTCGCGCACGCTATCGGACCGCCTTCGTCGTCTGGGGGACGCCCTGGGCCAGCAGGTCGGTGAGCCGACGCACGCCGGGATGCGCCAGCAGCTCCTCCAGCCCGAGCGGGCGCCCGGAGCCGTCGGCGACGGGCAGTCGCCAGTTGGGGTACTCGTCGACGGTGCCCGGCAGGTTCGGCTGGCGCAGGTCCCCGACGGCGTCGGTGTAGGCGGCCAGCACCACCCGGCTGGGGGACGCGACCAGCGCCGCGTGCATGGCCAGCGGCACGTCACCGTCGCACTGCTCGAGCAGCCCGGCGTCCTCGAGCATCGCGAGCAGCGCCGCCCGCTGGCGCCTGACCCCGGCGCGCTCCTGCTCGACGGGGACCCCGAGCTGGCCGAGCTCGTCGCGCACGCGGACCTGCTCCTCGGCCAGGAAGCCCGCCGCCGTGGGCAGGTCGTGGGTCGTGACGGTCGCCAGGGTCGCCTCGCGCCACGAGTCGGGCGGCAGGAAGGCGTCGTCGTCGTCGATCTCGAACCACAGCACCGCGCTGCCCAGGACACCGGTCTCGTCGAGGGCCTCGCGCACGCGGTCCTCGACCGTGCCGAGGTCCTCCCCCACGACGACGGCGCCGGCACGGGAGGCCTCCAGGGCGAGGACCGCCAGCAGCGCCTGTGCGTCGTAGCTCACGTAGGTGCCCTCGGCCGCCGTGGCGCCCGGGGGGACCCACCACAGCCGGAACAGGCCCATGACGTGGTCGATGCGCAGCCCACCGGCCGAGCGCAGGACGCCGCGCACGACGTCGCGGAACGGCGCGTAGCCGGCCTCGGCGAGCCGGTCCGGTCGCCACGGGGGCAGTCCCCAGTCCTGCCCCTGCTGGTTGAACGAGTCGGGAGGGGCGCCCACGGTCGTGTGCAGCGCGAGCGCGTCCTGCAGCGCCCACGCGTCCGCGCCGCCGGCGTCGACGCCCACGGCGAGGTCGTGGACGACGCCCAGAGCGAGGTCGCCGCCGAGCCCGGCCAGCTGCTCGTCGACGAGCAGCTGCACCCAGCACCAGAAGGCGACGCGGTCGGCGAGCGCGTCGCGCGCCTGCCGCACCTGGGGCGTGTCGGGACGCTGCAGCGGCTCGGGCCAGGACTGCCACGGCACGCCGTGCACCTCCGCCAGCGCGCAGAACAGCGCGAACTCCTCCAGCGCGGGGCCCTGCGCGTCCCGCCAGGCGGCGAGGTCCTGCTCGCGGTGCAGCGGCCACAGCAGCTCGAGCGCCGCGAGCTTGGCCCGCCACGGCGGGTCCCGCGGGATCCGCTCGGGATCGGCCTCGGGCTTGAGGGCGTCGACGGCGGTGCGGACGTCGTCCGGGGCGGCGGCGTACTCCGCCACGTCCTCGAGGTGGAGGTAGAGGGCCGACCGGAACCTGCGGCTCGACGGGGAGTACGGCGACGGGTTGATCGGAGCCACCGGCGTCTCGGCGTGCAGCGGGTTGAGCAGCACCACCCCGGCGCCGTCCTGCGCGCAGGCCTGCACGACCGTGCGCAGGTCGGCGTAGTCGCCGATGGCCCAGGACGTCGCGCTGCGCAGGCTGTAGAGCTGCACCATCCATCCCCACACGCGCTCCGGCGGCAGCGCGAGCCGGGACGGCGCGGAGACGACGACCGCGGTGTCGGTGCCGCCGCCGCTCGTCGCGTGCAGCTCGTGCCAGCCGAGCGGCACGTCGTGGAGGGGGACCGCGCGGCGCACGGCATCGCCGGACCGGGCCACGACGGGCCCGGCCAGGGGGACGGCGGTGCGCCGGCCGTCCTCGTGCCGCAGCTCGAGCGACACCTCCTCACCGGCGGTCACGACCACCTCGGCCACGCCCCGGCCGCCGCGCACCACGACGGTCGGCGGGACGCGCCGGCGCCACGGCGCGGCGTCGACCTCGGCGAGCGCCTGCGCGACGGCCTGCTCGCCCCGGGCGTCGACGCCGAGCGCGGCGAGCGCGGCCACGACGGCGGCCTCCGACACCTGCGTCTCGGCGCCCGCCCAGTCCTCGTACGACGTGGCCACACCGTGCGCGGCGGCGAGCTGGGCGAGGGTCACCGGGCGCTCCTGCCCCTGCCGCGGACTCTCACGCGTCCGGTGTGCGGACGCGACGGGGACCGCCGGGTGCCGCGGTCACCACAGCGGTGGGTGACGGTCGCGCCAGGGCCGGGCCTGCTCGAGCTGTGCGGACAGGCGCAGCAGCGTCAGCTCGTCGGCCGGCCGCCCGACGAGCTGGACCCCGACGGGCAGGCCGTCGGGCGTCTGGTGCAGCGGCACGCTCACCGCCGGTTGCCCGGTGGTGTTGTAGACCGCCGTGAACGGCGTCCAGCCGAGCATCCGGTCGAACTCCGCGCGAGGCTCGCCGGCCTCGCGGAACCACCCGACCGGGGCCGGCAGCCCGGCGAGCGTCGGCGTCAGGACCACGTCGTAGGCACGGGTCGCGAGGACGGCGGCGCGGCTCGCCCGCTGCAGCGCCGCCAGGGCGGACAGGAACTGCACGGCGGTCGTCGCCCGTCCCCGCTCGCGCAGCCACCGGGTGAGCGGTCTCAGCTCGACCTCGCGCGACGGGTCCACGGGCGTCAGGGCGGAGCTGGTGGCCCACACCGTCTCGAACAGCGGGACGAGCGAGGCGTCGAAGGGCGCGTCGATGTCCTCGACGTCGTGCCCCAGCCCGGCGAGCAGCGTCGAGGCGCTGTCGTACGCCTCCCGGACCTGGGGATGCAGACCGGCCGACCAGGCGTTGTCGCACCAGCGCCCGACGCGCAGCCGGCCGGGCTGCTCGTCGCAGGCGCTGAGGAACGTCTGGGTCGGCGGAGGGGCCCAGGACGGGTCACCGGGCATCGGTCCGGCCATGGCGTCGAGCAGCGCCGCGGCATCACGGACCGTGCGCGCCAGCGGGCCGTTGGTCGGCAGACCGGTGAGGTCGCCCGCGACCGGCCCGGCGCTGATGCGCCCCCGTGCGGGCTTGAGGCCGAACAGCCCGCAGGCGCTCGCCGGGATGCGGACCGACCCCCCGCCGTCGCTGCCCTGGGCGAACGGCAGCAGCCCGGCAGCGACCGCTGCCGCCGCGCCGCCGCTCGACCCGCCCGCCGACCGGCTCAGCTCCCAGGGCGTGCGCGCCGGCGGCCGGCCCTCGGGCTCGGTGTAGCAGGGCAGGCCGAGCTCCGGAGTGCTCGTCTTGCCGAGGCTGACCGTGCCGGCCTGGCGCAGCCGGTCCACGACGAAGTCGGACACCGGCGGCACGAAGTCCGCGAAGACCGGCGAGCCGAACGACGTGCGCACGCCGGCTGTGAGGTTCAGGTCCTTGATGCCGATCGGGACGCCGTGCAGCGGGGGCAGCACCTCGCCAGCGCGGACCGCGGCATCGGCCTCCCCTGCCTGGGCGCGCGCCGTGTCGAGCGTCAGCGTGACGAACGCTCCGACCGTCTCGTCGAGCGCAGCGATCCGGGCGGCGCAGTGCTCCACGAGCTCGGCGCAGGACGTCTCGCCGCTGCGGACCGCCGCCGCCTGCTCCAGGGCCGACAGATCGTGCAGCGCGGTCATGCGATCAGGTCTCCGGAGCCGTCGGTCGAGAGGTCGGGCGTCGGGGCGTCAGGGCGCACGGACGTCAGGCCGGCTCGTCCAGGACGTCGCCGTCCACGGGCACACCGTCCAGCCACGGGCGCCACCGCGGGTCGACGCGACGCGCACCCACGACCCGCCAGGCCGCTCCGGTCGGCGCCGTCGGGATGGCCCGCAGCCGCCAGCCCAGCTCGGCGATCCCCCGGTCGGCCTTGACGTGGTTGCAGCGGCTGCAGGCCGACACGACGTTCTCCCAGGTGTGCGGGCCGCCCCGGCTCTTCGGCACGACGTGGTCGAGGCTCGTGGCGGCCGCGCCGCAGTACAGGCACCGACCGCCGTCGCGGGCGAACACCGCCTTGCGCGTCAGCGGGACCGTCGCCCGGTAGGGCACCTTCACGAAGCGCGCGAGCCGCACGACCACCGGGACGGGCAGCGCCGTCCGCTCGCTGCGCAGGACCACGTCCCCGGAGGCGACGGGGACGGCCTTGGCGGTGAGGACCAGCACCGCGGCCCGCCGTCCGGACACGACGCACAGCGGCTCGTAGCTCGCGTTGAGCACGAGCGCGGGGTCGTTGCTCGCCATGCTGGCCTCCTTCGGAGGCGAAGCATGACCGACGAGACCGAGATGCGCCACGTCCCAACGGTCGACAGGATCGTCGGCATGGCCTTGCTGCTCGTGCACCTCGTCGCGACGGCCGCTCTCGCCGGCCTCGTCTGGGTGGTCCAGCTCGTCGTCTACCCGTCCTTCCGGCTCGTCGGGGACACCCCCGCCTGGCCGGCGGTGCACGCGGCCCACACCCGCACCATCGGGCTCGTCGTCGGCCTCCCGTGGGCCGTGCAGGGAGCCAGCCTGGCGGCACTGCTGGTGCGCGACGGCCCGTCGGCCCTGCGGCTGGTGACGGGTGTGCTGGCACTGACGACCGTGGTCGTCACGGTCGGGGTGTCGGTCCCGCTGCACACCCGCCTCGGCCGGGCGTACGACGACGTCGCCGCGCAGCGGCTCGTCCGGACCAACTGGGTGCGCACGGGCGCCTGGACCGGGGGTGCGCTGTGCGCCGCGCTGCTCGCGCTCGAGGGCGCCTCCTAGCCTGCCGTCATGCTGCGACCCGACGTCCCGCCCGCCCGGCGCCTCGACCTCGTCGAGGTCCTGCACGGCCACCGGGTCGCCGACCCGTACCGGTGGCTCGAGGACGCCGGGTCGCCGGAGACGGCGCGGTGGTCGGCGGCGCAGGACCGGTCGGCGCGGGCGCACCTGGACGCGCTTCCCGGCCGGGAGCGGCTCGCCCGCCGGCTGGGCGAGCTGCTCGCGACGGGCACGGTCGGCGCTCCGGTCTGGCGCGCCGGCCGGCCGTTCTGGACGCGCCGGGCGCCCGGTCAGGAGCACGCGGTGCTGCTGACCCGCGACCCCGACGGACGCGAGCGGGTGCTGCTCGACCCCGTGGTGATCGACCCGACCGGGACGACGACCCTCGACGCGTGGGCGCCGTCCCGGGAGGGCAGCCGGCTGGCCTGCCAGCTGTCCGCCGGCGGGGACGAGGAGTCGCTGCTGCACGTGCTCGACGTCGCGACCGGCGACCGGCTGGACGGGCCGATCGACCGGTGCCGCTACTCCCCCGTCGCCTGGGTGCCGGGCGGGGACGCCTTCTTCTACGTCCGCCGGCTGCCGCCGGGTGACGTGCCGCCCGGCGAGGAGCAGTTCCACCGGCGGGTGTGGCGGCACGTGGTCGGGAGCCCCGCCGAGCAGGACGCGCTGGTGTTCGGCGAGGGGCTCGACCCGACCAGCTACTACGGCTGCTCGGTGTCGCAGGACGGCCGGTGGCTGCTCGTGTCCGCCAGCGCCGGCACCGCGCCGCGCGAGGACGTGTGGCTGTTCGACCTCGCGGGGGACGGTGTGCCGGCCGAGGTCCAGGTCGGCGTGGACGCCCGCTGCTCGGCGGAGATCTCGCGGGACGGGCGGCTGTGGCTGCTGACCGACCGAGACGCCCCTCGCGGGCGGCTGTGCGTGGCCGACCCGCAGGCGCCGCAGGACTGGACGACGGTGCTCCCGGAGGACCCGGACGCGGTCCTCGAGGACGTCGAGCTGCTCGACGGGGACCTGCTCGCGGCGCTGCGCAGCCGGCACGCGCTCTCGGAGATCACGCTGCACGGGCCGGGCGGGACGCGTCCCGTCGTGCTGCCGGCGCCGGGCAGCGTGGCCGGTCTGTCGTCCCAGCCGGAGGGCGGGACCTCGGTGTGGTTCGGCTTCACCAGCGCGACGGCGCCCCCGCAGGTGCACCAGCTCGACGCGGGCACGGGCACGACGCGGGTCTGGGCCGAGCCGCCCGGAGCAGTGGCCCTCGGTGCCGTCGTGCAGACGCTGTCCGCCACGACGTCCGCGGACGGCACGACCGTGCGCTTCGCGGTGCTGTCGCCGACCGGTGCGCCGGACCGGCCGCGCCCGACCGTCCTGTACGGCTACGGCGGCTTCGGCGTACCGCTGACCCCCGGCTGGAACTCCGCCGCCCTCGCGTGGGTCGAGGCGGGTGGCGTGTGGGTGGTCGCCAACCTGCGCGGCGGCGGCGAGGAGGGCGAGGACTGGCACCGCGCCGGCATGCGCGCGCACAAGCAGAACGTCTTCGACGACTTCGCGGCGGTCGCCGACGCTCTCGTCCACGAGGGCTGGACGACCCCGGCGCAGCTCGGCATCTACGGCGGGAGCAACGGCGGGCTGCTGGTCGGCGCCGCGCTGACGCAGCGGCCGACGGCGTACGCCGCGGTCGTCTGCAGCGCCCCGCTTCTGGACATGGTCCGCTACGAGCGCTTCGGGCTCGGCCGCACCTGGAACGACGAGTACGGCACCGCCGACGATCCGGAGGAGCTCGGCTGGCTGCTCGGCTACTCCCCGTACCACCGGGTCGTCGACGGCAGCGCCTACCCCGCCGTGCTGTTCACCGTCTTCGACGGGGACAGCCGCGTCGACCCGCTGCACGCCCGCAAGCTGTGCGCGGCCCTGCAGCACGCGACGAGCGCCGAGGCGCCCGTGCTGCTGCGCGCCGAGGGCGACGTCGGGCACGGCGCCCGGGCGGTCAGCCGCACCGTCGGGCTCAGCGTGGACGTCCTGGCCTTCCTCGCCGCCCACACGGGGCTGGACCTGCACGGGCAGCCACCGGCCCCCGCCTAGACTCGGCGGCGTGACCAGCCTCTACGACGCGGTCGGCGGGGAGCCGGTGTTCCGCCGGCTGGTGGCGGACTTCTACGCAGGCGTGGCGCAGGACCCGGTGCTGCGTCCGCTCTACCCGGACGACCTCGGCCCGGCCGAGGACCGGCTGCGGATGTTCCTGGTGCAGTACTGGGGCGGTCCGACCACCTACTCCGAGCAGCGCGGGCACCCCCGCCTGCGGATGCGGCACGTCGCCTGGCAGGTCGGCACGCGCGAGCGCGACGCCTGGCTGGCGCTGATGGGCGACGCCGTCGCGCGCCTGGACGTCCCGGACGCCGCGCGCGCGGCGATCTGGGACCACATGGAACGGGCCGCGTACTCGCTGGTCAACCACCCGCCGCAGGACGACAGCCTGCTGCGCTGAGGCGCTGGGTCGCTGGGCACTGGGGCGTCCGGGCACGGCGGTCCGGCGGGGACGTCAGCCGGCCAGCCGGTCGACCAGGCACGGGCGAGGCGCGACGGACAGCCGCGCGGCGTAGCTGGAGCGGCGGGACAGGGCGCAGTCGTACGCCGCCTGGCGGGCGGCGGCGCGACCGGTCCGCGCGCGGGTCCGCTCGCCGTACTGCGCGGCCAGGCCCTCGCGGACGAGGGTGAGCGCCTCGGTCCGCATCTGCGACACGCGCGACTCGGTGACGCCCAGCCGGTCGGCGAGCTCGGCCGAGCTGCGGCCCTCGAGGAAGCCGCCGACGAGGACCGCCCGCAGGCGGTCCGGCAGGGAGTGCAGCGCGTCGACGACGTAGCTGTCCCGCTCACGTCGCTCGAGCTCCTCGAGCGGGTCGACCCCCGGGTCCACCACGACCGATCCCAGCGTCGTGCCGTGCGCGTCCTCGCCCGTCGGGGCGTCCAGCCTCAGGACGGTGCTGCGGTGCAGGCGGCCCTCCAGCCCGACCAGGTCGCTGAGCGACAGGCCCATGCGGTCCGCCACCTCGGCGGACGTCGGCGTGCGGCCGAGCTCGCGCTCGAGGGTCGAGCGGACGGCGGCCAGGTCGCGGGCCGAGGAGCGCAGCGCCCGGGGGGCGAAGTCGCAGGCGCGGACGGCGTCGACCACGGCCCCGCGGATCCGCAGCGCCGCCCAGCGGTCGAACGGCACCCCCTTGCCGGGGTCGAAGCGCCGGGCGGCCTCGACCAGACCCGAGGCGCCGGCCGCGACGAGCTCGTCGCGGTCGCAGTGCCTCGGGTAGTGGTGGGCCAGTCCGCCGACCACGGCGCGCACCAGCGGCAGGCCCTCGGTGACCAGCTGGTCGACGTCCACGTCGACGCTGGTGGCCTCGGCCGTCTTCGACATCGTGATGCTCCTGACTGCGGCGCCGACCGGGTGCCGGCGCGACACCTCGGACGTCGGCAGCCGGAGCCCTGCGCTCCATAGGTCCTTGTGACCGGACGCGGGCCAGGTGCGACACGCCGGAGCAGCGGCAGTGGGAGCACAGCCGCTGGTCCTTTGTGACCAGGACCGGTGTGTCGACCGGCTCCGGCGACCGCCGCGTGCTGCCGGCTCCGCGCCTACGGCGCGGACGCCCAGCGGCGCGCGACCCGCCAGCCGAGCAGGGCACCGGCGCCGTCGGCCACGACGTCGAGCAGGTCACCGCTGCGCCGGGTCAGCAGCTCGGCCTGCACGATCTCGCTGAGGACCGCGTAGGCCAGCACGGCGACGAGGACCGTCGCCGCCGCCCCGAAGCGCAGCCGCGCGGTGCCTGCGAGCAGGAGGAACAGCAGGGCGTGCACGACCTTGTCGGCGCCGGGCAGGTGCACGGCGCTGCCCGCCGGCGAGGGCCAGAACAGCACGTAGCCGCTGACGGCGACGACGACGAGGAAGGCGGGGCCGGCCCAGCGGACCGGGCCGGCCGCCTGCCGGGACGGCCCGGCCGGCGGCGCGCTCAGTCGCGCGTGAGCTTGCGGTAGGTCACGCGGTGCGGGCGCGCGGCGTCCGCCCCGAGCCGCTCGACCTTGTTCTTCTCGTACGACTCGAAGTTGCCCTCGAACCAGTACCACCGCGAGGCGTCCTCGTCGGTGCCCTCCCAGGCCAGGATGTGGGTGGCGACGCGGTCGAGGAACCACCGGTCGTGGCTGATGACCACGGCGCAGCCGGGGAACTCGAGCAGGGCGTTCTCCAAGGAGCCCAGCGTCTCGGTGTCGAGGTCGTTGGTCGGCTCGTCGAGCAGCAGGACGTTGCCACCCTCCTTGAGGGTCAGCGCGAGGTTCAGGCGGTTGCGCTCGCCGCCGGACAGCACACCGGCCTTCTTCTGCTGGTCGGGGCCCTTGAAGCCGAACGCGCCGATGTAGGCCCGGCTCGGCATCTCCTGCGCGCCGACCTGGATGTGGTCCAGGCCGTCGGAGACGACCTCCCACACCGTCTTGGCAGGATCGAGGTTCGAGCGGTTCTGGTCGACGTAGGAGATCTTGACCGTCTCACCGACCCGCACCGAGCCGCCGTCCGGCTGCTCGAGTCCGACGATGGTCTTGAACAGCGTCGTCTTGCCCACGCCGTTCGGGCCGATGATCCCGACGATGCCGCCGCGGGGCATGTCGAAGCTCAGCCCGTCGATGAGCACCCGGTCGCCGAAGCCCTTGCGCAGGCCGGCGGCCTCGATGACCACGCTCCCGAGGCGCGGCCCCGCCGGGATCTGGATCTCCTCGAAGTCGAGCTTGCGGTTCTTCTCGGCCTCGGCGGCCATCTCCTCGTAGCGCGCCAGGCGGCTCTTGCTCTTGGTCTGGCGGCCCTTGGCGTTCTGCCGGACCCATTCGAGCTCGTCCTTCAGGCGCTTGGCGAGCTTGGCGTCCTTCTTGCCCTGGACCGCCAGGCGCTCCTGCTTCTTCTCCAGGTAGGTCGAGTAGTTGCCCTCGTAGGGGAACGCGCGCCCGCGGTCGAGCTCGAGGATCCACTGGGCGACGTTGTCGAGGAAGTAGCGGTCGTGGGTGACCGCGAGCACGGCGCCGGCGTACTGCCCCAGGTGCTTCTCCAGCCACAGCACGCTCTCGGCGTCGAGGTGGTTGGTCGGCTCGTCGAGCAGCAGCAGGTCGGGCGCCTCGAGCAGCAGCTTGCAGAGCGCGACCCGGCGGCGCTCACCAC
>CADCUE010000075.1 GCA_902805805.1 uncultured Frankineae bacterium
AGCGCGGTGAACCGGGGCGCCGGCTGACCCCGTCCCACTGGCTGGGACGACCGTCCCACCGGCGCTAGTGTCCTGCGCCATGAGCACCCGACTGGCCGTCATCGCCGGCGACGGCATCGGACCCGAGGTGGTCGAGATCGGGCTGGACGTGCTGCACGCCGTGCTGCCCGGCGTCGAGACGACGCCCTACGACCTGGGTGCCGCCGCGTACCACCGCACCGGCGAGGCCCTGCCCGACAGCGTGCTGGCCGAGCTGCGCGGCCACGACGCCATCCTGCTCGGCGCCGTCGGCGACCCCAGCGTCCCGCCCGGGGTGCTCGAGCGCGGGCTGCTGCTGCGCCTGCGCTTCGCGCTCGACCACCACGTGAACCTGCGCCCCGTGCGGCTGTTCGAGGGCGTGACGTCGCCGCTGGGCGACAAGCGCATCGACATGGTGGTGGTGCGCGAGGGCACCGAGGGGCCGTACGTCGGCAACGGCGGACGGATGCGCGAAGGCACGCCGCACGAGGTGGCCACGGAGGTCAGCCTCAACACCGCCTACGGCGTGCAGCGGGTGGTGCGGCACGCCTTCGAGCGCGCCGCCGCGCGCCGCGGGCACCTCACGCTCGTGCACAAGACCAACGTGCTCGTGCACGCCGGCGGCCTCTGGAAGCGGGTCACCGACGAGGTGGCGGTCGAGTTCCCGGACGTGACCGTCGACTACCAGCACGTCGACGCCGCGGCGATGTTCTTCGTGACGCAGCCGGAGCGCTTCGACGTCGTCGTCACCGACAACCTGTTCGGCGACATCCTCACCGACATCGGCGCGGCGATCGCCGGCGGCATCGGGCTGGCCGCCAGCGGCAACATCGACGCCACGCGGACCTCTCCGTCGATGTTCGAGCCGGTGCACGGCAGCGCTCCGGACATCGCCGGCCAGGGCAAGGCCGACCCCACCGCGACGGTCCTGTCGGTGGCCCTGCTGCTCGAGCACCTCGGTCATCTCGACCAGGCGCGCCGCGTCGAGGCGGCCGTGGCCGCCGACCTCGCGAGCCGGACGGCGCAGCCCCGGAGCACGACCGAGGTCGCGGACGCCCTGCTGGCCCGGCTGACCGCCTGATCGACCGGGACCGGCTCGGCTACCGTCGCAGGCACCACTCGCACGGACGGAGACGCGCATGACGGCCACCGAGATCTCGGGCACGGCGATCGAGAGGGTCCTCAGCACGTCCCGTCGCAGCGACGCCGAGCGGGCCGCGCTCATGGCCGACCCGGGCTTCGGCCGCGTCCACACCGACCACATGGTCTCGGTGCGGTGGAACGCCGAGAACGGCTGGTACGACGCCCGTCTGGGCGCCTACGCGCCGCTGCAGCTCGACCCGTCGGCGATGGTCCTGCACTACGGGCAGGCGATCTTCGAGGGGCTCAAGGCCTACCGGCAGCCCGACGGCGGCGTGGCGGTGTTCCGGCCCGAGGAGAACGCCCGGCGCTTCAACCGCTCGGCCGCCCGCCTGGCCATGCCCGAGCTGCCGGTCGAGCTGTTCCTGCAGGCCGTGGACCTGCTCGTCGACACCGACCGCGCCTGGGTGCCCTCGGCCGAGGGCCAGAGCCTCTACCTGCGCCCGTTCATGATCGCGACCGAGGCCCAGGTCGGGATGCGTCCGGCCACCGAGTACCTGTTCCTGCTCATCGCCTTCCCGGTCACCCCGTTCTTCCCGGGCGAGGTCAAGCCGGTCACCGTGTGGCTGTCCGACGAGTACGTCCGCGCGGCGGTGGGCGGGACCGGAGAGGCCAAGTGCGCCGGCAACTACGCCGGCAGCCTGCTGGCCCAGCGCCAGGCGGCCGAGAAGGGCTGCGACCAGGTCGTCTGGCTCGACGCGGTCGAACGCCGCTGGGTCGAGGAGATGGGCGGCATGAACCTGTTCTTCGTGCACGCCACCGAGGACGGGGGCAGCCGCCTCCTGACGCCGGCGCTCACGGGCACGTTGCTGCCCGGGGTGGTCCGCGACTCGCTCATCACGCTGGCTCCCGAGCTGGGGCTGCCTGTCGAGCAGGGCCGGATCTCGGTCGACGAGTGGCGCAAGCGCGCCGAGGACGGCTCCCTCACCGAGGTCTTCGCCTGCGGGACGGCGGCCGTCATCGCCCCCGTCGGCCGTGCCCGCAGCCGCTCCGGCGAGTGGACGATGGGCGACGGCGGCTCGGGGGAGGTCACCCTGCGGCTGCGCTCGGCCCTGCTGGACCTGCAGTACGGCCGCCGCGAGGACCCGCACGGGTGGATGCACCGGGTCGAGCCCGCGTGAGCTCCTCGGGGGTCTGGCCCTGAGCGCCGGGCCGCCGTAGCCTGCGCTCCCCGGCCCGAGGAGCTGCTGTGCTCGTGCGCGACGTCATGACCCCCGCCGTCCTCACCGTCGGCCCGGCCCACTCGCTGCGGCAGGTGGCCCTGCAGATGGCCAGCCGCCGGGTCGGCGCGGCCGTCGTGCTCGACCCCGACGCCGACGGGCCGGGCATCCTGACCGAGCGCGACGTGCTCGAAGCCGTCGCCGCCGGGCAGGACCTCGACCAGGAGCTGGCGTCCGACCACCTCACCCCCGACGCGGTGGCGGCCGAGCCCGACTGGGACCTCGACAAGGCCGCCGCCGCGATGGTCTCCGGCGGCTTCCGCCACCTCGTCATCTGCGAGGCGTCGCAGGTCGTCGGCGTGATCTCCGTGCGCGACATCGTCCGTGTCTGGAGCCAGGCCCGCGCGAGCGCCCGGACCTGACGGCCGGTCCGGTGGCCGGCACCTCCTAGGCTGCCGGGTCCCATGGCTGCCTCGGTCGACGGCGACACCCTCGCCTTCCGCTACCGCGACCCCGACGCGGTCCTGCGGGGTGTGCGCCTGCAGCAGGACGTCCGCCTGCCGGGGGACCGCCTCGACTTCGTCCGCTCCGCCGGCGAGTGGGTCCTCACCGTCCCGCGCCCCGACGTCGACCGCATGGAGTACTCCCTCGAGCTGCAGCACGCCGACGGGCGCAGCGAGTGGGTGACCGACCCCGACAACCCGCACCGCGTCCGCGGCGCCTTCGGGGACAAGTCGGTCCTGCTCATGCCGGGGTACGCACCGCCGGGCTGGACGACGGCCACGCCGCCGCGCGGTCCGCAGTCGTCGCTGCTGCTCGCCAGCCGGAGCCTGCCGCAGCAGGTCCCGGCGGTGCTGTGGTCGAGCGCCGGGCTCGGGCAGGCCCAGCCCGCACCGCTGCTGGTGGTCCACGACGGCCCCGAGTACGACGCCCTGGCCTGCCTCACGCTGTTCCTCGACGCGATGACGGACGCCGGCCGCCTGCCGCCGCTGCGCGCGGCGCTGCTCGCACCGGTCGACCGCAACGAGACCTACAGCGCGTCGCCGACGTACGGCCGGGCGCTCGCGCTGGGCCTGGTGCCCTCGCTGCTCAGGACGCTGCCCACCTCGTTCGTGGTCGGCATGGGGGCCAGCCTGGGCGGGCTGGCCATGCTGCACTCCCAGCGGGCGCACCCGGGCGTGTTCGCCGGCCTGTTCCTGCAGAGCAGCAGCTTCTTCCACCGGGTGCTGGACGAGCAGGAGAGCGACTTCGCGCGCTTCCAGCGCATCACGGGCTTCGTCGACGGCGTCCTGCGCGCGGACCGCGCCGCGGACCCCGTGCCGGTCGTCCTGTCCTGCGGGCTGATCGAGGAGAACGTCGACAACAACCGCCTGATGACCCGTGCGCTGCAGGCCCAGGGCTACGACACCCGCCTGGTCGAGAACCGGGACGTGCACACCTACACCGGCTGGCGCGACACCTTCGACCCGCACCTCGTCGACCTGCTCGCCCAGGTGCGCGCGGTCCGGGACCGCGCATGAGGCGGGAGGTGGTCGAGCTGTGGTCGCCCGAGCTGGGCTGGTCGCCGCGCGTCATCGCGCACGGCTCGTACGGCCGTCCGGTCCTGCTGTTCCCCTCCTCGGAGGGGCGGGCCGAGGACGCGGAGGTCTTCGGGGTGGTGGACGCCGTCCGGCCGCTGCTCGAGGCCGGCCGGGTCAAGCTCTACTGCCTCGACACCTGGGACGGCGGCTCGTGGTACCGCCGGGACCTGCCGCTCGAGGAGCGGGCCCGCCTGCACGAGGCGTACGAGCGGTGGGTCGTCGCGGGCGCCGTCCCGTTCGTGGACGCCGACTGCGGCGGCCGCCAGGAGATGGTCGTCGCCGGCTGCAGCTTCGGCGCCTACCACGCGGCGAACATCGCGCTGCGGCACGCGGACCTGTTCCCGCTGGCCCTGTGCCTGTCGGGGGTCTACGACCTGTCCGTGATCGGCTGGGGCGAGCGGGGGACGGCCTTCCACCTCAACAACCCCATGTGGTCGCTCGCCGCGGCGCAGGGCGAGCACCTGGACTGGCTCCGGTCCCGCCTGTCGCTGCTGCTGGTCTGCGGGCAGGGCCGGTGGGAGGACACCACCGGAGCGCTGGAGAGCACCCGGGACTTCGGCCGGCTGTGCGCGGACAAGGGCCTGCGCGTGGAGACCGACCTGTGGGGGCACGACGTCCCGCACGACTGGCCGTCCTGGCGCGCGCAGCTGGCCCACCACCTGCCGCGCTTCGTCTGACACCGGGAGAGCGCATGGCGGACCGGACGCACCTGCTGGGCCTGCTGCTGGGGACCGAGGAGGACTGGCCGCAGGCCTTCGAGGCGCTGGTGCGCCGCCTCGACCCGGCGCTGTCTCGCGGCGGCGACACGCACCGCTTCGACGTCGAGCGCATCACCATCGAGCCGTTCGACCTGCGCCAGCCGAGCCGCTACAGCCTGGTCGTGGACCGGCTGGCCTACTGGTACTACGTCCCGCGGGAGTGGCTGAAGAAGGTCGCCCTGATGGACGACGTCTACCTGCTGAACAACCCCTTCACGTTCCAGTCGATGGAGAAGCACGCCGCCTACTGCGCGATGATCCGGCTGGGGCTCAAGGTGCCCGAGACCTGGCTGGTGCCCTACAAGCAGCCGCCGGACAACCCCCGGTTCCCCTACACCGCAGCCAAGTACAACCGCCCCTTCGACCTGCGGCGGGTCGCCGAGCAGGTCGGCTACCCGCTGTGGATGAAGCCCTACGACGGCGGCGCGTGGGTCGGCGTCAGCCGGATCTCGGACGAGGCCGACCTGCAGCGGGCCTACGACGAGTCCGGCCAGCGCCTGATGCACCTGCAGGCCAGCGTGGAGGGCTTCGACGTCTTCGCCCGCTCGCTGTCGATCGGCGCCGAGACGATGGTCATGCGCTTCTCCCCGGACCGGCCGCAGCACGACCGCTACAGCGTCTCCCACGACTTCCTCGACGCGGCCACCGGCCAGGAGGTCGTCACCATCGGCAAGGTCGTCAACGCCTTCTTCCGCTGGGAGTTCAACTCCTGCGAGACCCTCGTGCGGGGTGGGCAGGTGCACCCCATCGACTACGCCAACGCCTGTCCCGACGTCTCGCTCACCTCGCTGCACTACTACTTCCCGTGGGCGATGACGGCGCTGGTGAAGTGGTCGCTGTTCTGCACGGCGACCGGTCGCACCCCGCGGGTCGACCTCGACACCCGGCGCTGGTACGACGTGGCGGACGCGGGCGGGACCTACGAGCACAAGCTGGCCGCGTACCGGCGGATGGCCGACGACTACTTCGAGACCGAGCGCTACACGGAGTTCGTCGCGACCCAGCTCGGCGACCTGGACGCCGTCGCGCACGAGTTCTTCTCCTCCGCCGACTTCGACCGGCTGCTCGTGGAGACCGTGCAGTCCACCTTCCCGGCGCACGAGCACGAGCAGTTCGTCGCCCACTACCGCGGCCTCGTCGGGGCGTGGGTCGACGACGCCGCCCGCGCCGGCTGAGGGCTGGCAGACTGGCGGGGCGGCGACCCCGCACCGTCCCTGGCCGTCCCCGGCCCCGCCGGCCACCCGCACCGGACCTCCCGCTGCCCGTAGGACTGCTGTGACACGCCCGCCCGGCTCGCCGGACCTCCGCCCGCGCGCCTCCCTCGTCCCCGACGCCTTCCACGTCTACGACACGACGCTGCGCGACGGGGCGCAGCGCGAGGGGATGGCGCTGTCGGTCAACGACAAGCTGGCCATCGCCCGCCACCTGGACGACCTCGGGGTGGGCTTCATCGAAGGCGGCTGGCCCGGCGCCAATCCCAAGGACGCGGAGTTCTTCCGACGCGCGCGCACCGAGCTGGACCTCGCCGTGGCCCAGCTGGCGGCGTTCGGCTCGACCCGCCGCCCGGGCGGCTCGGCCGCGGACGACCTGGCGCACCTGCGGGAGTCCGGCGCCGGAGTGGTGACGCTGGTCGCCAAGGCCGACGTCCGGCACGTCGAGCGGGCGCTGCGCACCACCCGCGAGGAGAACCTCGCGATGGTCCGCGACAGCGTGGCCCACCTGCGCGGCGAGGGGCAGCGGGTCTTCCTGGACGCCGAGCACTTCTTCGACGGCTACGCCGCGGATCCCGCGTACGCCGTCGAGGTGCTGCACGTCGCCGCCGACGCCGGGGCCGACGTGCTCGTGCTGTGCGACACCAACGGCGGGATGCTGCCGTACCGCCTGTCGGAAGTGGTCGCCGCCGTCGTGGGCACCGGTCTGCGGGTCGGCATCCACGCCCACGACGACACCGCCTGCGCCGTCGCCAACTCGCTCGCCGCCGTCGACGCCGGGGCCACGCACGTGCAGGGGACGGCGAACGGCTACGGCGAGCGGTGCGGCAACGCGGACCTGTTCAGCGTCGTCGCAGCGCTGGAGGTCAAGGCCGGGCGCACGGTGCTGCCCGAGGGACGGCTGGTCGAGCTGGGCCGCGTCTCGCACGCCGTCGCCGAGCTCGCCAACATCGCGCCGGACCCGCACTCACCGTGGGTGGGCGCGAGCGCCTTTGCGCACAAGGCCGGGCTGCACGTCAGCGCGGTCAAGGCCGATCCCGACCTCTACCAGCACGCCGATCCCGCCGTCGTGGGCAACGACATGCGCCTGCTGGTGAGCGAGCTGGCCGGGCGCGCGACCATCGAGCTCAAGGGCCGCGCGCTCGGGCTGGAGCCGGACGGCGCCACCGTGGCCCGCGTGCTGGACCGGGTGAAGGGCCTGGAGTCCGTCGGCTACGCCTTCGAGGCCGCCGAGGCGAGCTTCGAGCTGCTGCTGCGCGAGGAGATGGGGCAGCGTCCGCACTACTTCGAGCTGGAGTCCTGGCGGGTCATCGTCGAGGCCCGCGCCGGCGAGGTCGTGTCGGAGGCCACCGTCAAGCTGCACGCCGGCGGTGAGCGCATCGTCGCGACCGGGGAGGGCAACGGCCCGGTGCACGCCCTCGACACGGCGCTGCGCACGGCGCTGTGCGGGCTCTACCCGGGACTCGGGGAGCTCGAGCTGGTCGACTACAAGGTGCGCATCATCAGCGGTGAGCACGGCACCGACGCCGTCACCCGGGTGCTCGTGGAGACCTCGGACGGCGTGTCCGAGTGGGACACCGTCGGCGTGCACGAGAACGTCATCGCCGCGTCCTGGCAGGCGCTGGAGGAGGCCTACACCACCGGACTGCTCCGCCAGGGCATCGGCGTCCCGGCCGACGGGCCCGCGGTGCCGGCGCAGGCCGCCGGCTGACGGGCGACGGTGCGCGGAGGGCCTGAGCCGGCGGGCCGCCGGTAGCCTCCAACCGTCCCCGGCCGACCAGGTCGCCGTGCCGCTCGAGAGGTCCTGACCGCGTGCGCATCGCCCGCTTCGCCCACTCCGGGGAGATCTCGTACGGCCTCGTGCAGGGCGGCGGTGACGACCCCGCGGAGCTGATGATCGCGACGCTGCAGGGCCACCCGCTGTTCGACCCCACGCCGACCGGAGAGGTCCTGCCCCTGCCCCAGGTGCGGCTGCTCGCGCCCACGCAGCCGATCAACGTCGTCTGCATCGGCAAGAACTACGCCGACCACGTGCGCGAGATGGGCGGGCTCACCGACGCCGCGAAGGACCCCGGCGTGCCGACGGTCTTCCTCAAGCCGGCGACCTCCGTCGTCGGACCGGGCGACCCGGTCCGGCTGCCCGCCGGTGTGGGCCGCGTCGACCACGAGGGCGAGCTGGCGGTGGTCATCGGCAAGCCGGCCCGCGACCTGACGACGGCGAACGCTCTGGACCACGTCTGGGGCTACACCGCAGCCAACGACGTCACGGCGCGCGAGCAGCAGAAGAGCGACGGTCAGTGGACCCGCGGCAAGGGCCACGACACGTTCTGCCCGCTCGGTCCGTGGCTCGAGACCGATCTGGACCCGTCGGACCTCCGGGTGCGCTGCGAGGTCGACGAGGTCCTGCGCCAGGACGGCAACACGCGTGACCTCATCCACGACGTGCCGTCGGTGCTGGCCTTCGTCACGTCCTTCATGACGCTGCTGCCCGGAGACGTCGTCCTGACCGGCACGCCGGCCGGCGTGGGCCCTCTCGAGCCGGGCAGCACCGTGTCGGTCGACGTCGAGGGCGTCGGAACGCTCGTCAACCCGGTCGTCGCCCGATGACCGACGGGTCACTCGCCGGACCGGTCCCCGGCGCGGGAGCGGTACGGGTGCGCGTCGCGCCGTCCCCGACGGGGGATCCGCACGTCGGCACCGCGTACATGTCGCTGTTCAACCTCGCCTTCGCCCGCCAGCAGGGCGGCCGGTTCCTGCTCCGGGTGGAGGACACCGACCGGGCCCGGTTCCGCGCCGACAGCGAGCAGCAGGTCTACGACACGCTGCGCTGGCTGGGCCTGGACTGGGACGAGGGACCGGACAAGGGCGGCCCGTGCGCGCCGTACCGCCAGAGCGAGCGCCTGGACACCTACCGCCCGCACGTCGAGCGGCTGCTCGCCGACGGCCACGCCTACCTGTGCTGGTGCTCCGGCGAGCGACTCACCGCCATGCGCGAGGAGCAGCAGAAGCGCAGGGTGCCGACCGGGTACGACCGCCTGTGCGTCGGCCGGACCGAGGCAGAGCGGGCTGCGCTGCCGGGGTTCTCGCCGTCCCCGGTCGTGCGCATGCTGGTGCCCGACGACCCGCCGCTGAGCTTCGTCGACCTCGTGCGCGGACAGGTGCACGCGCCGCGTCCGGACGACCAGGTGCTGCTCAAGGCCGACGGCTTCCCGACCTACCACCTCGCGGTCGTCGTCGACGACCACCTGATGGGGATCACGCACGTCGTCCGCGGCGAGGAGTGGATCTCCTCCACCCCGAAGCACCTGCTGCTGCTCGACTGGCTGGGCTGGGACCGGCCGGCCTTCGCCCACCTGCCGCTGCTGCGCAACGCCGACAAGAGCAAGATCTCCAAGCGCAAGAACCCTGCCGCCCGCCTGACGTGGTTCGTCGAGCAGGGCTACCTGCCGGAGGCGCTGCTGAACTTCCTCGGGCTGCTCGGCTACTCGCTGCCCGACGGCCAGGAGGTCTTCTCCTTCGAGGAGATGTCCCGGACGTTCGACTGGACCCGCATCAGCACGGTCGGTCCGGTCTTCGACCTCGACAAGCTGGGCTGGCTCAACGGGCACTACGTCCGCGCGCTGTCCGAGGACGACTTCGCCGTCCGGGCCCTGCCGTTCCTGCAGCGCGCCGGACTGGTCGCCGACCCGGCGACCCGGGAGCAGCAGGAGGTCCTGCGCGCCCTGGTGCCGCTGGTGCAGACGCGGGTGGCCCTGCTGTCCGAGCTGCCCGACCTCGTGCACTTCGCCTTCGTGGCGGAGGACGACTTCGCGGTCGAGCCCGCCGCAGCCGCCAAGGCGCTGGTGCCGGCCAACGCCGCCGTGCTGGACGCCGCGGTCGCCGCGCTGGAGCACATCGCGGAGTGGACCACGCAGACCGTGCAGGCCGCCGTCGACGGGGCGCTGCTCGAGGGCGGCCTGGGTCTCAAGCGGGGCAAGGCCTACCTCCCGCTGCGCGCCGCCGTCTGCGGCGCGGCCGTCGCGCCGCCGCTGCCCGAGTCGATGGCCCTGCTCGGTCAGGAGCGGGTGCTGCGCCGGCTGCGGACGGCCGCTGCGCGGTCTAAGGCGGGGCCGGACGTCCGCTAGACTCGTCGGCGGACCGCAGGGGTGACCCTTCTGCGGCTTCCATGGGGTATGGGGTAATTGGCAGCCCGACGGTTTCTGGTTCCGTTAGTCTTGGTTCGAGTCCAGGTACCCCAGCGCACGACCAGCATGACAACTGCACATGCACGCCTAGGGCCCCGTCGTCTAGCGGCCTAGGACGCCGCCCTCTCACGGCGGTAGCGTGGGTTCGAATCCCATCGGGGCTACTCCGACTCGAGAGCCTGCTGTCCCCCGCGGACAGCAGGCTCTCGTGCGTCCGCAGGGTCGCGGGGTGCCCGCCGCCGAGGACCTACCGGGCGACCACCAGCCGCGGCGCGGGCGTCCGCACGCCCAGCAGCTCGTCCGGCGTGCCCCAGGACCCTTGCAGCGCGTCCAGGAACGCCGCCGGCAGGTGGCGCACCGGTGCCTCGGCCGCAGCGCGCACCGCTGCGTCGGCCGCCCGACGGCGGGCGGCGAGGTCGACGACGCGGTCGTCGGTGGACGGCTGGAGCGCGAACGGCGGGACGGGGTCGAACGGCACGACGGAGTCCTTCGGCGGCGGCGGAGGGACCTCCAGCGTCGGGGCTGCCGGCCGCCGGCGCCATGGCCCATCGGGACGGTCCGGGGCGGTTCGCCGGACTAGTCCGGTACGCGCCCGATCGGGCTAGGCCCTCGCCAGCTCGGCCGCCGCCGCGCAGACCGCCTCGGCGTGCCGCCGGCCGGGGGAGCGGGTGAGCCGCTCGAGCGGCCCGGACACGCTGACGGCCGCCAGCACCCGGCCGTCCCGTCCGCGCACCGGAGCCGACACCGACGCGACCCCCGTCTCGCGCTCGGCCACCGAGTGGGCCCAGCCCCGTCGGCGGACCTCCGCCAGCGTGCGGGGGGTGAAGGCGGCCGTCCGGACCAGCGGGTCGTCGGGCGACCACGCCAGCAGCACCTGGGCCGCCGAGCCCGCCGACAACGGCAGCGCGCTGCCGACCGGGACGGTGTCGCGCAGGCCGCTCCCGCGCTCGGCCGCGGCCACGCAGACGCGCCGGTCGCCCTGCCGGCGGTAGAGCTGGGCGCTCTCGCCGGTGACGTCGCGCAGCCGGCCCAGCACGGTCGCCGCCCGCTCGAGCAGGGCGTCGCCCGCCGTCCCGCCGGCGAGCTCCCCGAGGCGGGGGCCGATGCGCCACCGGCCGTCCCGGTCGCGGCTCAGCAGGCGGTGCACCTCGAGCGCCACGGCCAGCCGGTGGGCGGTCGCCCGGGACAGCCCGGTGCGGTCCACCAGCGCGGCGAGCGTCGTGGCCCCGCCCTCCACTGCCTCGAGCACGAGAACGGACTTGTCCAGGACGCCGACTCCGCTAGTCTGTTCCACACACTGACACTACATTCTCATAACTTGGGACGGCAACGATGGGCCGCACTCTCGCGGAGAAGGTCTGGGACGCGCACGTCGTACGCCGGGCGGAGGGCGAGCCCGACCTGCTCTACATCGACCTGCACCTGGTCCACGAGGTGACCAGCCCGCAGGCCTTCGACGGACTGCGCCTGGCCGGCCGGCCGGTCCGGCGGCCCGACCTGACGCTGGCGACCGAGGACCACAACGTGCCGACCGGCTCGCTGGTGATCGAGGACCCGGTCAGCCGCACCCAGGTGGAGACGCTGCGCGCCAACTGCGCGGAGTTCGGCGTCCGGCTGCACTCGATGGGCGACGCCGGTCAGGGCATCGTGCACGTCATCGGCCCCCAGCTCGGGGTCACGCAGCCCGGCATGACCATCGTCTGCGGCGACAGCCACACCAGCACGCACGGCGCGTTCGGCGCCCTCGCGTTCGGCATCGGCACCAGCGAGGTCGAGCACGTGCTGGCGACCCAGACGCTGCCCGCCGTGCGGCCGAGGACCATGGCCGTCACCGTCGAGGGGGCGCTGCAGCCCGGTGTCACCGCCAAGGACCTGGTGCTGGCGCTCATCGCGCAGGTCGGGACGGGCGGCGGGCAGGGCCACGTCGTGGAGTACCGCGGGCAGGCGATCCGCGCGCTGTCCATGGAGGGCCGCATGACGGTCTGCAACATGAGCATCGAGTGGGGAGCGCGCGCCGGCATGATCGCCCCCGACGAGACGACGTACGCCTATCTCGCGGGGCGCGACCACGCCCCCACCGGCGCCGACTGGGACGCCGCCGTCGCCGCGTGGGACGCGCTGCGCACCGACGACGACGCGACGTACGAGAAGGAGGTCTTCCTCGACGCGAGCGCCGTCACGCCGTTCGTCACGTGGGGGACCAACCCCGGTCAGGGCGTCGCCCTCGGCGACACCGTCCCGGACCCGTCCAGCCTGCCCGCCGGAGGGGAGCGCGAGGCCGCCGAGCGGGCGCTGGAGTACATGGGCCTGACCGCCGGCACGCCGATGCGCGAGATCCCGGTCGACACGGTCTTCCTGGGCTCCTGCACCAACGGGCGCATGGAGGACCTGCGGGCCGCGGCCGAGGTCGTCCGGGGGCGGCACGTCGCCGACGGCATGCGCGCGCTGGTCGTCCCCGGGTCGATGCTGGTCAAGCTCCAGGCGGAGAAGGAGGGCCTCGACGAGGTCTTCCGCGCCGCCGGCTTCGACTGGCGCAACGCCGGCTGCTCGATGTGCCTGGGCATGAACCCCGACATCCTGCAGCCCGGTGAGCGGTGCGCCTCGACGTCCAACCGCAACTTCGAGGGACGGCAGGGCCGCGGCGGCCGTACGCACCTCGTGAGCCCCGAGGTCGCTGCGGCGACCGCCCTCACCGGTCGCCTGACGGCGCCGGCCGACCTGCAGGAGGCCTGACGTGGAGGCGATCACGACGCACACCGGCCGGGCGGTCCCGCTGCGCCGCAGCGACGTCGACACCGACCAGATCATCCCGAGCGACTGGCTCAAGCGGGTCACCCGCACGGGCTTCGGCGCCGGGCTGTTCAGCGAGTGGCGCGCCGACCCCGGCTTCGTCCTCGAGCAGCCGCAGTACGCCGGCGCCAGCGTCCTCGTGGCGGGCGAGAACTTCGGGACCGGCTCGTCGCGCGAGCACGCCGTCTGGGCGCTGCTGGACTACGGCTTCGCGGCGGTCGTCAGCCCGCGATTCGGCGACATCTTCCGCAACAACGCCCTCAAGGGCGGTCTGGTCCCGGTGCAGCTCACCGCCGCGGAGGTGTCGCGGCTGTGGGAGCTCGTGGAGGCCGACCCGACCCTCGAGGTGACCGTCGACCTGGGTGCCCGGGAGCTGCGTGCGGGCGAGCTCGTCGCCTCCTTCCCGATCGACGACTTCACCCGGTGGCGCCTCATGGAGGGGCTGGACGACATCGGGCTCACCCTGCGCAACGAGCCGGACATCTCGGCGTACGAGGCGGTTCGGCCGTCGTACCTGCCCTCGACGACGGCGCGGGGTTGAGCGAGCAGCTGGAGGTCGAGCTCGCCGGTCGGCTGCGCGACGCGCACCGGCGGGTGGCGGCGCTGGAGGCTGCGCCGGACCAGAGAGCCAGGGTGGCAAGGCGTCTCATCGCGCTGACCGACGCGTCGAAGCACGACCTCGTCCGTGCGTCGGCACGGCTCGACGTCCTGCTGGCCGACCTGGACGCCGGTCGCCTGCCCGTCGCGGACGCGGACGACTCGGCGTCCTGAGGCCCGAACCTCCTGCGACACAGCAATTCGCCCGAGCAAGGTCATTGTGGAGATCGTCTGACAGCCCTACCGTTCCGGACGAAGAGGCACCCGGCCTCGCCTGCCCGTCGGAGGGACATGCCGTGAACAAGTCCGAGCTGATCGAGGTCGTCAGCGTGAGGCTGGGTGACCGCAGGACAGCGAGCACCGCGGTCGAAGCGGTCGTCGACGCGATCACGCGGGCTGTGGCGAAGGGCGAGAAGGTCGGCATCTCCGGCTTCGGCGTCTTCGAGCCCGTCGACCGGGCAGCGCGCACGGCCCGCAACCCGACCACCGGCGCAGCGGTCAAGCTGAAGAAGACCCGGGTCCCCAAGTTCCGGCCCGGCCAGGGGTTCAAGGACATCGTCAGCGGCGCCAAGAAGGTCGACCCGGTCGCGGGGGCCCGTGCGGTCACCGCCCGCGCGGGGGTGCCCCGGGCGCCCAAGGCGGCCGGGGAGGGCGCGGCTGCGGCACCGCGCGCTGCGGCGGCCAAGAAGGCGGCGGCTCCGGCGAAGACCGCCACGCG
>CADCUE010000076.1 GCA_902805805.1 uncultured Frankineae bacterium
CCAGACGAGCAGGGCGCCGACGCTGCCGGCGGTCACGGCCCGGCCGGGCGGCGCCGTGGCGAGCGCCTCGACCGCCCGCCGGCGCTCGGCGGGCGCGCCGGGGCGCTCGACGTCGGGCCCGAGGGGGGCGAGGACCTTGTCGCGGTCGTCGCGCTCGCCGACCAGGCCCGGCAGCCGCGTCATCGCGAGCCACGCCTGGGCGAGCGCCGTCCAGCGCTGCTCCGGCGGCCGCGCCGACCACGCGTCGAACACCGGCGTGGGGACCCACTCCGGGTCCAGGCCCGGCGTCTGGTCGACGAGCCCCGCAGCAGCGGCGACCTCCACGAGCAGGGCGGCGTGCGACTCGTCGGTGTCCATGGCGAGGGCGGCCCGCTTGAGCTCGCGGACGCCGAGGCCCCCGGCCCGCAGGACGCCGGGCGGCGAGGTGGTCCAGGTCTCGAGCAGGGCCTCGACCTTCGCGATCGTCTCGGCGGCGGCCAGCGTCGCGGCGCTGTCGAGGTCGCGCGCCGGTGAGGTCTCCAGCGGCGGGGGGTCGGGCCGCAGGTCGCCGAGGACCGCGGCGCCGCGCACGGCCAGGCCGACCTCGCGCGGCAGCTCGACCGTGTCGTCGTCGATGGGGACGAGCAGCCCGCGGGCGAGCAGCCAGCGCACCGGCGACTCCGCCGGGCCGGGCCCGGGCGGCCGCTTGGCGTCCTTGACCTGTCCCAGCGGTGAGCCGGTCGCGAGCGCCTGCAGGACCCGCCGCTCCGGCTCGCCGGCGGTGGCCAGCAGGGCGGCGAGGCGGTCGGCGTCGCCGAACAGGTCGACGATCCCCCCGACGCCGTCCACGCCGAGCGTCGCGGCGACCGGCGCGACGTCCTTCACCCGCAGGCGTGCCAGCAGCGCCGACACCGGCCGGCCGAGGCCCGCGGCGGCCGGGGCCACGACGTCCCGCACCGGTCCGACGACGTGCAGCCGCTCCGGCGGACCCCACACGAGCGCGAGGTCGCTCAGCCGCTCCACCCCGGCGGCCACCGCGTCCGGCTCGGCGCCGCCCCCGACGAGCCGCAGCAGCGCGTCGCAGGAGGTGGTGTCCTCGGCGAGCACCAGGCCGTCGAGCAGCGCGAGCTCGAAGGCGGTGAGCTGCTCCAGGGCGCGCAGCACCGACAGCCGCACCGCCGCGCGGGCGGCGAGCACGCCGACGTCGGGCGGGACCGGGACGGCGAGGTCGGGGCGGGCGGTGAGCAGCCGGGCGAGGCGGTCGTCGGGCCAGCTGCGCAGCCAGTCCGCGAGGCTGCGCGCTGCGGAGTCCATCCGGACAAGCGTAGGCGGGCGGCAGCCGCCGGTTCACCGTCCCGAGCGCGGGAACGCCCGCACCATGACGAACCCGAGCGACGACCTGCTGGCCACCTCCGAGGGTGTCGACGAGGGCTCCGCCGCGTCGACGGACGAGGGCGCGGACTCGACGGAGGAGCTGACCGGCGTCACGAACCCCATCAAGCGGGCGCTGGGCGACGCGCCGACGACCGACGCGGAGTCCGACGCGACACCGGCCCCGCCGGTCGACATGGAGACCGAGCAGTCGCGCGGCGCCCGGGACGCCGCCGGCAGCGGTCAGCAGCTGGAGACGGGCGAGGGGTAGGCGGGCGGCCTAGGCTCGGGCCGGTGGAGTCCGACGACCGCCTGCTCGACACCCGGCTCGCCGCGCTCGAGGCCGACCTGCGGGAGGTCGACGGCGTGCTCGTCGCCTTCTCCGGTGGCGCCGACTCGGCCTTCCTGCTCGCCGCCGCGGTCCGTGCGCTCGGCGCCGACCGGGTCGTCGCGGCGACCGCGGTCAGCCCGTCGCTGGCCGCCGACGAGCTGCCGTCCGCGCAGGCCTTCGCCGCCGGGCTCGGCGTCCGCCACCTGACGCCGACGACGGACGAGCTGTCCCGCGAGGGCTACGTCGCCAACGGCGCCGACCGCTGCTTCCACTGCAAGGCGACGCTCGTCGACACCCTGCGCCCGCTCGCGGCCTCCCTGGGCCTCGCCGCGGTCGCCACGGGGACGAACGCCGACGACGCGGTCGCCGGCTTCCGTCCGGGCATCCGCGCCGCGGCCGAGCGCGGAGCCCGCACGCCCCTGCTGGACGCCGGGCTCACCAAGGCGCAGGTGCGCGAGGCCAGCCGCCGGTGGGGGCTCGCGACGGCCGACAAGCCGGCGCTCGCGTGCCTGGCCAGCCGCATCGCGTACGGCCTGCAGGTCACCCCGTCGGGGCTGGCTCGCGTCGACCGGGCCGAGCGGGCGCTGCGCGCGCACCTGGGTGACGTGGTCGACCTGCGGGTGCGCGACCTGGGCGAGGGACGGGCGCGGGTCGAGCTCGACCCGGCGGCGCTCGCGCGCGCCGACGAGCGGGCGCTGGACGTCGTGCGCGCCGAGGGCTTCGTCGACGTCAGCGCCCGCGAGTTCCGCTCGGGGTCGATGAACGCCGCGCTGAGCGGCTCGTCGACCTGACGTCCCCGGCGGGCGGGCCGAGGCGGGAGGGGCTAGTGCACCCGGCGCCGGGCGCGGGCGCCGATCAGCAGCCCGACGAGCGCCAGACCGAGGCCGACGGGCAGCAGCGAGGCCGTCAGCGCCGTCCACGACGGGGCGTCGTCGCGGCCGAAGAAGAACGGCACGACCGCCAGCAGGACCCCGAGGACGCCGACGCCGAACACCGCGGCGCCGGCGCGGACGAGCCCCTCACCGGGGCGCGGGTCGTCTGGTGCCGCGTGCCTGCCCCGGGTCCTGGCCACCTCGTCATCGTAGGTGCGGTGTGCGGCCCGACGGCTAGCCTGGGAGGTCCCACACACCCGACGACGACGAGGTCCGACGTGCCCACCGGCAAGGTCAAGTTCTACGACAAGGACAAGGGCTTCGGCTTCGTGTCCCGCGACGACGGAGGCGACGTCTTCGTCCCGAAGTCGGCCCTGCCGAGCGGTGTCGACGAGCTCAAGGCCGGTGCCCGCGTCGAGTTCGGCGTGGCGGCCCGCGTGCAGCCGTCCCTGCGCCGCGGCAAGCCCGTCGACCGCGAGACCGCACGCCGCATCGGCACCATCCTGCGCGCCGTCGCCACCGAGCTCGAGGCCTGAGGTCCCGCTACTCGGCGGGGACCAGCTCGAAGCTGAACTCGCCGCGCGGCTCCTCGCCCTCGCCGATCGCGCGCACGGTGAGGTCGAGCGTGCTGCCCTGGGCCAGGCTCGGCGCGGTGAAGCTGAAGTAGTGGCCCTCCTGCGGCTCGGAGCGCTGCGGCTGCTGCTCGCCGTCGCCGCCCGGCGCCGACAGCTCGAGGTACCAGCCGCCGTCGGCGAGCTCCTTGTCGACGTCGACGCCGACGGTCTCGCCCGCGCGCACGGACAGGGACGTCGTCCCCTCGTGGCGCTCGGCGCAGTCGGGCGGGGTCTGGCCCTCGAAGCACCAGGTGTTCGCCTCGGCGTAGACGCTCTGCCCACCGCTCACGACCGTCACGATCGGCGCCGGCTTCTCGCAGGCGGACAGCGCCAGCAGGGCGCCGACCGCGGCGACGCAGGCGAGCGGACGGCGGGCGTTCATCGGTGCTCCGGGAGGTCGAGGGGCTGGTCTGGAAGGATGGGGACGTGGCAGGAGTGCGGCGGGCGTCGAGGGCCGTCCTGAAGAAGGTAACGGGCGCCCTCCTGGGCGGCCTGGCCGAGGCTCCGTCCGCGGACGCCCCGGCGCCGGCACCCGACTCGCAGCCCCCTCAGGAGGACGACACCGTGACCCCCGCACCGCCCGACCTGCACGAGCCGACCGAGCCGGTCGAGGCAGCGGCCGGCGTGCCGGGCGGTGCCGAGCTCGACGCGCGCTGCGCCGAGGCCGTCGAGCTCGCCCGCGCCGCGGCGGTCGAGGTGGCCGGGACGCCGGTCGGCGACCACCTCGGCGTCGAGGTCGAGCCCGAGGCCGGTGGGGGCCACGTGGCCACCCACTCCTTCGCCGCGACCGACCCCGCCTACGTCGGCTGGCGCTGGGCGGTCACGGTCGCGCGCGCTGCCGGCCAGGACGACGTGACGGTCGACGAGGTCGTGCTGCTCCCTGGCGAGGCTGCGCTGCTGGCGCCCGGCTGGGTGCCCTGGAGCGAGCGGGTGCAGCCCGGCGACCTCGGCCCCGGCGACCTGCTGCCGCCGGACGCCGACGACCCCCGGCTCGTGCCGGCGTACGCCGACGTCGACGCCGACGAGCTGCCCTTCGACCTGCACCGCGAGCTCGGCCTCGGCCGTCCGCGGGTGCTGTCGCTCGACGGCCGCGCCGACGCCGCCGAGCGCTGGTACGAGGGCGAGGCCGGTCCCGACACCCCCGTCGCGAAGGCCGCGCCGGGCCAGTGCCGCGACTGCGGCTTCCTCGTCCCGCTCGCCGGGGCGCTCGGGCGCGTCTTCGGGGCCTGCGCCAACGCGATGGCGCCCGACGACGGCCGGGTCGTCGCGCTGACCCACGGCTGCGGCGCCCACAGCGAGACGGTCGTCGAGCAGGCCGAGTCGTCGTGGTCCGGCATGGCCAAGGAGCACGACGGGCTCGAGGTGCTCGACACCGTCGTCGAGCCCGACGTCGTCGTCCCGGTCGACGACCCCGAGGACCGGGCCTGACCTACCAGGGGGCCGGCGCGTAGTCCTTGAGGAAGACGCCGTGCAGGTCCTCGCCCTGCTCGCCGCGCACGACCGGGTCGTAGACGCGCGCCGCGCCGTCGACGAGGTCGAGCGGGGCGGCGAAGCCCTCCTCGTGCAGCCGGGCCTTCGTCGGGTGGGGGCGCTCGTCGGTGATCCACCCGGTGTCGACGGCGGTCATGAGGATGCCGTCCTGCTCGAGCATCTCCTTCGCGCTCGTGCGGGTGAGCATGTTGAGCGCGGCCTTGGCCATGTTGGTGTGGGGGTGGCCGGCGCCCTTGTAGCCGCGGCCGAACTGCCCCTCCATCGCCGAGACGTTCACGACGTGGGTCCGCCGGGCCGGTGAGGCGGC
>CADCUE010000077.1 GCA_902805805.1 uncultured Frankineae bacterium
TCGGCGGGCCGACGCGGACCCGTCGGCGGGCAGCGGCGCACGGAAGGCGGTGTCCGGGTGGAGCAGGTCGCCCACCGCGGGGCCGATCGCCGCGGCGACGAGCCGGGCCAGGCGCGCCCGGGACACCGGCAGCTGCCACGGCTCGAGGCGCAGGGAGCCCAGCGGGCGGGTCTGCCACCACAGGTACCACCGGTGGGACCGGCCGTCCGCCCGGTCCAGCGACGGCAGCTCCTTGCTCAGGTCGACGTGCCGCAGCTCCGTCACTGCGCCGCCCCGGAGACGAGGGCCGCGCGCCGGGCCGCCATCCGGCGCCGCGAGCGGGCGTACCCGCCGACGCCGACCGCGCCGCCGGCCAGCTCCGCCGCCGCCATGCGGATCTCCACGCGGTCGCGCGAGCGCAGCGCCGACGCGAGCCGCTTGGTCTGGTCGTCGAGCCACCAGACGACCAGGCGCAGGATCAGGGGGCGCTCGGCGGGCGTCGCCCAGCGCGCGCCGAGGTAGGCCGCGAGTCCGGTCCCCCAGCTGGCGTACTGGCGGCGCAGCTCGTCCATCCCGCGCCGGTGCCGGTGGAAGACGGCCATCCGGGGCTCGTAGACCAGCACGTGCCCGGCGGCGAGGACCCGGAAGAAGATGTCCAGGTCACCGCCTCCGGGCAGCGGCGCGCCGGTGTCGAGCGCGTCGTCGAAGCCGCCGAGGGCCCGCAGGACCGCCACGTCGAAGGCCATGTCGCAGCCGGCGCCGAACTCGCCGGCACCCAGCGGGTGGAGCCACCCGCCGGGACCGTGCCGGCCGTCCCAGCGGCGCTGCACGAAGCCGCGCCCGAATCCCCCCCGGTGCTCGAAGCGCACCTGCGCCTCGGTCTCCAGCTCGGCGGGCAGGACCAGTCCCACGAGCCCGGCGACGTCGGGGTGCTCGCGCCGGGCGGCGGCCAGACCGACCAGCCACCGGTCGTCGACGCGGACGTCGTCGTCCACGAACGCCAGCCACTGCCCCCGGCACTCGGCGAGCGCCCGGTTGCGGGCGACGTCCAGCCCGGCCAGCGGCTCCCGGACGTAGCGCACGCCCGGCCGCTGCTCGACCACCCGCTGCGTCGCGTCGTCCGGCGGGGCGTTGTCGACCACGAGGACCTCGACGTCACCGGCGAAGGCCCGGCGCGCGCGGTCGATGCTGTCCAGGCAGTGCCCGAGGTCGTCGGGGCGGTTGCGGGTGCACACTGCGACGGTGACCGTTCCCGAGGGGACCTCCGTCGCGGTGTCGTCGCCGTGCCGTCGCAGCAGCTGCCGCCGCAGCCGCTCGACGTGCAGCCCGTCGGCGCCGGCACCGACGGCGAGCCGCTCCAGCTCGGTCGGGGACAGCGACGGCCCGGGGTCCGGCAGCAGCAGGAAGCCCAGCGGCCGGTCGCCGTCGCGCAGCAGCAGGCCCACGCCGTCCACGCCGGGGTCGACGGACAGGGCCGACAGCGGACGCGTCACGTCCATGACCCGCAGTGCATAGCCCATGGACGAAGTGTGCCCGAAGATGCGGTCCACGAGAGGCCCCGAACGAGGGACGCGCTTCGGGCCGGGATGACCGAAGATGGGCATCGGCGGTCGGAGGTCCCGCACCGCACGCGCAGTCAGGGGAGCATGGACGTGAGCGCGCCGGCGTGGGTCGAGAACCGACCCACCTCCGGGCGACGTGCGCTGGACTGGCGAGAGCTGTGGCGCTACCGCGAGCTCGTCGCCTTCCTGGCGCTGCGCGACGTCAAGGTGCGCTACAAGCAGGCCGCCTTCGGCATGCTGTGGGCGGTCGTGCAGCCCCTGGCCGGCCTGCTGGTCTTCACCGTGGTCTTCCACCGGCTGGCGAAGGTGCCGAGCGACGGCGTGCCGTACCCGCTGTTCGCCCTGGTGGGGATGACGTTCTGGACGCTGTTCTCGGGCGGGCTGCACGCCGCGACGGCCAGCCTGGTCGCCAACGCGGCGCTCGTGACGAAGGTCTACTTCCCCCGCGTCGCGGCGCCGCTGGCGGCCGTGCTCCCCCGCCTGGTCGACCTCGGCGTGACGCTCGCCCTGCTCGCGGTCCTGCTGCTCGTGACCGGCACGCTGCCCGGCCCCCAGGTGCTGCTCCTGCCGCTGGTCGCGCTCTGGGGGGTCGTGCTCGCCTTCGGCGTCGGGCTGACGTTCGCCACGGTCCAGGTGCGCTTCCGCGACGCCCACCACGCCCTGAGCCTGATGGTGCAGCTGTGGCTGTACGCCAGCCCGGTGGCCTACCCCAGCAGCCTCGTGCCGCCCGAGTGGAGGTGGGCGTACGCCCTCAACCCGGTCGCCGGCCTGCTGGACACCGCCCGCTGGGTGCTGCTCGACACCCGGCTGCCCGGCTGGCCCGCGCTGCTCAGCCTCGCGGTGACGGTCGGCCTGCTGGTGCTCGGCATCCGCGTCTTCGCCGCTGGGGAGCGTCGGTTCGCCGACGTCATCTGAGCGGGCGGACGACATGACCAGTGCCATCGAGCTCGAGGGACTCGGCAAGCGCTACCGCCTGGGCGACGCCGTGACGTCCGGAAGCGTGCGCGACGCGGTGTCCGGCGTCGTCGACCGCTGGCGCGGGCGGGACGGCGAGCGGGTCGACGGCCCGACCGACGTGTGGGCGCTGCGCGACGTCACCCTGCAGGTCCCGCAGGGCGCGACCCTCGGCATCGTCGGGCGCAACGGCGCCGGCAAGAGCACGCTGCTCAAGATCCTGTCGCGCATCACCGAGCCGACCGAGGGGATGAGCCGCACCCGCGGCAAGGTCGGCTCGCTGCTCGAGGTCGGCACCGGCTTCCACCCCGAGCTCACCGGACGGGAGAACGTCTTCCTCAACGCGGCCGTGCTGGGGATGCCGCAGGCGGTGGTGGCCGGGCGGCTCGACGACATCGTCGACTTCGCCGGCATCGGCCGCTACCTGGACACCCCCGTCAAGCGCTACTCGTCCGGCATGTACCTGCGCCTCGCGTTCGCCGTCGCCGCGCACGTCGACGCCGACGTCCTGCTCGTCGACGAGGTGCTGGCCGTGGGGGACGCGGAGTTCCAGCGCCGCTGCCTCGGCCGGATGGAGGACATCGGCCGGTCGGGGCGCACGATCGTGTTCACCAGCCACGACCTGGCCGCGGTCACCCGCCTGTGCTCCACGGCGCTGTGGCTCGACGGCGGTCAGGTGCGCGCGGTCGGCCGCACCGCCGACGTCGTGGACGAGTACCTCGTCGAGGCCACACCCGACGCCGGCCGCCGCACGTTCCCCTCCGATCCCGAGCAGCCGGTGTCGCTGCTGTCGCTGGACCTGCGCAGCCCCGACGCCGGGTCGACCGGACGGTTGCGTCGCGAGGACCCGTACGTCGTCGAGCTCGACCTGGCGGTGCGCACACCCGTGCCAGGACTCGACGTCGCTGTCAGCGTCGAGACCCTGACCGGCGTCCGCCTGCTCGACGAGGCGCTGTCCGACGCCACGGACGGCACCCCCGCCGGACTCGGCCGGCCGGGTCAGCACCGGCTGGTGCTGACGTTGCCCGGGCTGCTCATGCCCGGTGAGTACCTCGTCAACGTCTGGGTCGGGACGATGTACGAGACGTTCGTCTGGGAGCACGGCGCCGCTCGGCTGCGTCTCGAGGGCGGCCACTCGCTCCGGCCGGACCGGCTGCTGGCCGCCCACGGACGCTGGACCGTCGAGCAGTTGGAGCTGCGATGACCCCGCCCCTCGTCAGCGTCGTCGTGCCCACGCACGACCGGGCACCCCTGCTGCCCCGGCTGCTGCGGTCTGTGCTCGGCCAGCGCGACGTCGAGCTCGAGCTGCTCGTCGTCGACGACGGCTCGTGCGACGCCACCGCACAGGTGCTGGCCCGCTGCGACGACCCCCGCCTGCGGGTGCTCCGGCACGCCACCGCGCAGGGTGTGGCGGCGGCGCGCAACACCGGCACCCGGGCAGCGCGCGGGCGGTGGGTCGCCTGGTGCGACGACGACGACGTGTGGGCCCCCACCAAGCTGGCCCTGCAGCTGCAGGCCGTCGCCGCCTCCCCCGGCGCGCTGTGGTGCAACGGCGGCTGCGCGTACGTCGATCCGGCGCTCGAGCTGTCCCGGGTGCGCAGCTGCCCCGACCCGAGGACCGTCGCGCAGGACATGCTGCACTTCAACGCCGTCACCGGAGGCGGCAGCGGCGTGCTGGCCGAGCGCGAGCTGGTGCTGTCGCTGGGCGGCTTCGACACGACCTTCTCGATGTACGCCGACTGGGACATGTGGGCGCGCCTCGCGCAGGCCGCGCCGCTCGCCGTGGTGGACCTGCCCCTGGTCGGCTACCTGCAGCACGCCGGCGGCATGTCGCAGCGCGGCCTGCACCTGGCCTTCGACGAGCTCGAGGACCTGCAGGCATCGCTGGCCCGGCTGGGGGCGCGGTCCGGACGACCGGTCGCGCTGGACCGCAAGGGCCTGGGCATGTGGATGCTGCGCCAGCAGACGTCGGCGGGCCGGCGACGCGACAACCTCGTCCTGCCGTTCCGCCTGCTGCGCGCCGGCTGCGTCACGCCCGCCCGCGCGGTCGCCTACAGCCTGCTGACGGCGCTCACGCCTGCGCTCATCGAGTGGCGGTGGGCCAGCTTCTGGGAGGTCGACCCGGAGCCGATGGCCTACGCGGACGCCTGGCTGGAGGTCCTGCGCGAGCAGGAGCGCGAACCGCGGCCACCACGGCGCAGCGCGGGCGTCAGTGCCCCGCCTCGTCCCAGGTGACGCCGACGCCGACGCTGACGTCGAGGGGCACGGTCAGCGGGTAGGCGCCGCCCATCTCGCGGCGGACCAGCGCCTCGAGGGCCTCCCGCTCGCCCTGCGCCACCTCCAGCACGAGCTCGTCGTGCACCTGCAGCAGCAGGCGCGAGCGCAGCCCCTCCTCACGCAGCGCCCGGTGCACGCCGAGCATCGCCAGCTTGATGATGTCGGCGGCGCTGC
>CADCUE010000078.1 GCA_902805805.1 uncultured Frankineae bacterium
CCGTCCAGGAGTTCCCGGTCCAGGAGTTCCCCGTCCACGAGTTGCCCGTCCACGAGTTGCCCGTCCAGCTGTTGCCGAGCCACTGCCCCCCGGTCCACGAGTTGCCCGTCCACGAGTTGCCCGTCCACCCGCCGCCGGACCAGGCGGTCCCGCCGGTCAGCGACGTCAGCCAGGCCCCGGCGTCCCATGCGGTGAGGAAGACGCTCTGCTCCCCCACGACGGGCGTCCCGTCCACGACGACGTGAGCGCTGCCGCGGGCCAGCTCGAGGGATCCGGTGCCCGTCGAACGCGGCCACGCCTGCCGGGTCAGCGGGGTCGGCGCCGCGGCGGCGGCCTTGACGTCGAGCAGCCCGGCCCCCTGCCCGGCGGTGTCGGCGTCGGGCAGGCGTCGGGCCGTCGAGGTCAGCAGCGCCTTGACCTGGTCGGGGGTCAGGCCGGGGCGCTGCTGGAGCAGCAGCGCGGCCGCTCCGGACACCACCGCGGCCGCCTGGGAGGTCCCGCTGCCGCGGAAGAAGCGCCCCGCGATGCGCGCTCCGGGGTGCTCCAGGTCGAGGGAGGAGCCCGGGTCGCGCAGGCTGACCACGGACGTCCCCGGAGCCACCAGGTCCGGACGCCGTGCGGCGTCGCCCCTGCTGGACCAGCCGGCCACCACGTCGTCGCTGGGCGACACCGTCCCGCGCCCGTCGCTGCCGCCGACCGCGATGACGTACGGGTCGTAGGCGGGAGCGTTCATGCGGGCGTCGCCGTAGCCCCGGTTGCCCGCGGCCGTGACGACGACCACGCCGCGGTGCCACGCCTGCTCGACGGCGTGCGCCAGCGGGTCCAGCCGGTAGTCCTGCACCCCGTCGGTGCCGAAGGACAGGTTGAGCACCCGGATGTCGAGGCCGTTGCTCCGGCCGTGCTGCACGACCCAGTCGATCCCGGCGATCACCTGCGACACGTCGGTGGCGCCGCTGGAGCTCGCGACCTTCACGTTGACGATGCGAGCTCCCGGTGCGATGCCGACGAACTGCTCGTGCCGCACGTCCTCGATGTCAGCCGGCACCGCGTCGTCCCGCCCGGCGATGATCCCGGCCATGTGCGTGCCGTGGCCGTACGTGTCCAGGTGGCGCACCGCGGGATCACCGGACTCGAAGGACAGGTCCGGCCCGTCGACGACCTTGCGGGGAGCGGTCAGCCCGTCCACCGGCACGACGCCGGAGTCGATGACGGCGACGTCGACACCGGCTCCGGACCAGCCCGCTCCCCACAGCTGCTTGGCCTGCACCGTGTCGGCGAGGTGGAACATGGAGGTCGCACCGAGCTCGGGACCGGAGCCCGCCGAGTGCGACAGGGTCACCGGCCGGTCCGGCACCAGCCAGGCCACGGCCGCGTCGGCGGCCACCGCGTCGACCGCCGCGGCCGGCAGCACCGCGACGTGCGCGTCGATGAGGGCCAGCTCGCGGGTGACCCGGCCTCCCGCGTCGCGCACCGCACGGCGCAGCTCCGCCTCGCCGCCTGCGGCAGCCGCCAGCATGACCGTCACCGGGGCCGGCGACGGGACGTCAGCCCCGGCCGGCACGGCCAGCAGCACACCTGCGGCGCCGGCCGCCGCGGCGACCCCCGCGACGCGCCGCCGTCCTCGTACGAGCGCTGTCAACGGCATCGACGTCCTCCTCCAGACCGGTCCAGCACCTGCGGGTGACCGCAGGCCCCCCGAGCCTCATCGGCATCCCGCGCCGGACCTTGAGCCCCCGACCGCGGGAACAGCCGACGGCCGGGGCGGCCTCACCAGGCGGAGGCCGCCAGGCGGACGGCGACGAGCAGGGCGATCCCCGCGATGGCCACCCGCAGCGGGCCGCTGGGGATCCGGCGCGACAGCGCGGCGCCCAGGGGGCCTCCGGCCGCGGTCCCGACCGCGAGCAGCAGCACAGCGGTCCAGTTGACCGGAGCCGCGACGGCGTAGACGAGGCCGGCGCCGCCGTTGGCGGTGACGGCCAGCACGTTCTTGACCGCGTTGGCCTGGCGCAGGGGCTGCGGGGCGACGATGCCCAGCACGCCGATGAACATCACCCCCTGCGCCGCCCCGAAGTACCCCGAGTAGATCGAGACGGCGCCGACCGCCGGCCCCGTGGCGCGCGACCGGCGTCCCTGCGCACGGCCGGTCCGGCGCGCGACGTACGGCTGCGCCAGCACCAGCACACCGGCGGCTCCGACGAGCACGGGCACGACGCGCTCGAAGGCGGTGCTCGGGAGCGCGAGCAGGACGGTCGCGCCGACCAGGGAGCCCAGCGCGGCCCACAGCGACCAGCGGACGAGGTCCGTCCGCAGCCCCGCCAGCTGGTCCCGCATGCCGTACGCGCCGCTGAAGCTGCCGGGGATCATCCCGAGGCAGTTGCTGACGTTGGCCGCCAGCGGCGAGAGGCCGACGGCCAGCAGCGCCGGGAAGGTCAGCAGGGACCCCGCACCGGCCAGGGTGTTGACCGTCCCGGCGACGACCCCGGCCCCTGCGAGCAGGGCAGCGGTCGCTAGCTCCACGAGGCGGGGTCGGGCGCGGCGACCCACGACGGGCTGCGCCTGGCCCGGAAGGCCGCGATGCCCTCGCGGCCCTCGGCCGAGCCGAAGCGCTCGGCCGACAGCGCCGCCATGCGCGCGAAGTCCTGCGCCAGGCTCGGCCCGGGCAGCTCGCGCAGGAGCGCCCGCGTGGCGGCCAGCGCCTGCGGTCCGCCGAGCGCCAGCGACTGCACCAGGCCGTCGACGGTCGCGTCGAGCTGCTCGGCCTCGACCACGCGGTCGAGCAGCCCCACCTGCCCGGCGCGCACGCCGTCGAACGGCTCGCCGGTGAGGAACAGCTCGCGGGCCGCCCGCCGGTCCATGCGACGCAGGCAGGTGACGGCGATGACGGCGGGTGCGACGCCCAGGCGGACCTCGCTGAAGCCGAACGTCGCGTCGGCCAGGCCCACGGCGAGGTCGCACGCCGCGATCAGGCCGACCCCGCCGGCCCGGGCGGGGCCGTTGACCCTGGCCACGACCGGCAGCGGCCCCTCCATGAGCGCCGTCAGCACCTCCGGCAGCCCGACCGGTCCGGGACCGCCGCCGGCCGCCTGCTCGCGCAGGTCCAGCCCGCTGCAGAAGACCGGTCCCGTGCCGGTCAGGACGAGCACGCGCACGGACGGGTCCGCCGAGGCGTCGGCGATCGCGGTGCGCAGCTGCTCGAGCAGGGCGCGCGAGAGCGCGTTGCGGTTGCCCGGCGAGTCGAGGACGACCACGGCCGCCGGCCCACGCCGCTCGGACCGGACGCGGGCCGGGGAGTCGCTCACAGCGGCCTAGAGCCCCAGCTCGCGGGCGACGAGCATGAGCTGCACCTCGGTGGTGCCCTCCCCGATCTCGAGGATCTTGGAGTCGCGGTAGTGGCGGGAGACGACGTACTCGTTCATGAAGCCGTAGCCCCCGTGGATCTGCGTCGCGTCACGGGCGTTGTCCATCGCCGCCTCGCCGGACACCATCTTGGCGATGGCCGCTTCCTTCTTGAACGGCAGACCGGCGAGCATCTTCGCCGCCGCGTCGTAGTAGGCGGTGCGCGCCACGTGCGTGCGGGCCTCCATGCGGGCGATCTTGAAGGCGATGGCCTGGTTCTGGCCGATCGGCCGGCCGAACGCCTCGCGCTCGCGGGCGTACTTCACGCTCTCGTCGACGCAGCCCTGCGCCGCGCCCACCGACAGCGCGCTGATGGCGATGCGGCCCTCGTCGAGGATGGACAGGAAGTTGGCGTAGCCCCGTCCGCGCTCGCCGAGCAGGTTCTCCTCCGGGACGCGGACGCCGTCGAAGGTCAGCGGATGGGTGTCCGAGGCGTGCCAGCCGACCTTGTCGTACGCCGGCTCGGCGGTGAAGCCCGCGATCGGCACCGGGACCAGCAGGGAGCTGATCTCCTTGCGCCCGCTGGGCGTCGTGCCGGTCACGGCCGTGACGGTGACCAGCCGGGTCAGGTCGGTGCCGGAGTTGGTGATGAAGGCCTTGGTGCCGTCGATGCGCCAGCTGCCGTCCGAAAGGACGGCGGTGGTGCGGGTGCCGCCGGCGTCGCTGCCCGCGCCCGGCTCGGTGAGGCCGAAGGCGCCCAGGGCCTGCCCGGAGGTGAGCATCGGCAGCCACGTCTGCTTCTGCTCGTGCGTGCCGAAGCGGTAGACGGGCATGGCGCCCAGCGACACGCCCGCCTCCAGGGTGATGGCCACGCTCTGGTCGACGCGGGCCAGCTCCTCGAGGGCCAGGCACAGCGTGAAGTAGTCGCCGCCCATGCCGCCGTGCTCCTCGGGGAAGGGCAGCCCGAACAGTCCCATCTGCGCCATGCCCTCGACGACCTCGTACGGGAAGCTCTTGTCCCGGTCGTGCGCGTACGAGACGGGTGCGACCACCTCGCGCGCGAACTCCTCCACCGTCTTGCGCAGGCTGGCCTGCTCGTCGGTCAGTCGGGTGTCGAGCGTCATGTCGGGTCTCCCGGGCGGGGGGTGGGGGCGGGCGCGGTGGGGGCGAGCGCGGTGACGGTGCGGGAGGCGCTGGGACGGCCGAGGCGCTCGGCCATCCAGGCGCTGGTGCGGACCAGCGCATCGAGGTCGATGCCGGTCTCGATCCCGAGCCCGTGCAGCTGCCAGACGAGGTCCTCGGTGGCCAGGTTGCCGGTGGCGCTGCGGGCGTACGGGCAGCCGCCGAGTCCGCCGGCGCTGGCGTCGACCGTCGTGACGCCGGACTGCAGGGCCACGAGCGTGTTGGCCAGCGCCTGCCCGTAGGTGTCGTGGAAGTGGACGGCGATCCGGTCGACCGGCAGCCCCCGGTCGACGAGCAGCCGCAGCAGCGCGCCGACCTGGCCGGGCGTGCCGACGCCGGTCGTGTCGCCGAGCGAGACCTCGGTGCAGCCCAGCTCGTGCAGGCGCAGCGCCACGTCGGCGACCTGGGCCGGGGGCACGTCGCCCTCCCACGGGTCGCCGAAGCACATCGACACGTACCCCCGCACGGCCAGCCCCTCGGAGCGGGCGCGCTCGACCACGGGCGCGAACATCGCCAGCGACTCGGCGACCGTGCGGTTGAGGTTGCGCCGGGCGAACGACTCGGTGGCGCTGGCGAACACCGCCACCTCCCGCACTCCCGCGGCCAGCGCCCGGTCCAGGCCCCGACCGGTCGGGACGAGCACCGGGTGACGGCCGGGCAGCTCCCCGAGCAGCGCGAGCAGCTCCTCGGCGTCGGCGAGCTGCGGCACCCAGCGGGCCGGCACGAAGCTGGTCAGCTCCACGGTCGACAGACCGGCGTCCAGCAGCCGCCGGACGAACTCCGCCTTGACCTCGACCGGGACGACGGCTGCCTCGTTCTGCAGCCCGTCCCGGGGGCCGACCTCGTAGACCTCGACCCGCGACGGCAGACCGGGCAGCGGCGTGCTCACGGGGCCGCCTCGGGCGTGACGGTCACGAGCAGCTGGTCGACGGCCACCTGGCTGCCGACGCGCACCTGCAGGTCCGTCACGGTCCCGGGGTGCGGCGCCGCGAGTGCGTGCTCCATCTTCATCGCCTCCACGACCAGCAGCACGGATCCTTCCCCGACGTGCTCACCCTCGCGCACGCGGACGGCGATCACCGCGCCGGGCATGGGGCTGCGGATCTCGCCGTCGTGCTCGCCGGCGGCTGCCCCGAGCCGGGCGGGCGGCAGCTCGGTCACCGCGGACGTCGCACCGGCGAGGTGCAGCCAGACCGTGTCGCCGTCGCGGGCGGTCAGCACGGTCGTGGTGCGGCCGCCGGCCGTCAGCAGCAACCCGTCGCCGGTGCGCTCGGCGCGGGCCGGCACCGGGTCGGCGTCACCGACCCGGACGTGCGCGTCGCCCGGCGGACCGGTGACCGCCACCCGCACCGGCTGCCCGTCGAGCCCGGCGACCGTCCAGGCGGTCTCGGCGGCGCCGCTCGGCCGCCAGCCGCCGAGCGCGTCCCACGGGTCGTCGCTCCCCGTCTCGAGCGCGAGCAGCCGCTGCAGCGCGTACGCCACGAGCACCTCGGACCGGCCGGCGTGCTCCTGCGCGAGCAGCCCGTCGAGCTCGCGCTCCACCAGGCCGGTGTCGAGCCGGCCGGCGCGCACGTCCGGGTGGCGCAGCAGCGAGCGCAGGAAGCGCGTGTTGGTGCCGACGCCCAGCACGACGTGGGACGCCAGCGCCCGGTCGAGCCGGGCCAGCGCGGTGGACCGGTCCGGCGCCCAGGCGATCACCTTGCTGAGCATCGGGTCGTACGTCGTCCCCACGTCGACGCCCTGCAGCAGGGAGCTGTCGATGCGGACCCCCTCCTCGACCGGCTCGTCCACCCGCAGGGCGTGCCCGCCGGTCGGCAGGAAGCCGCGGGACGGGTCCTCGGCGTAGACGCGGACCTCGACGGCGTGCCCGTGCAGGCGCACGTCCTGCTGGGCGAAGGCCAGCCGCTCTCCGGCGGCCACCCGCAGCTGCTGCTCGACCAGGTCGAGGCGGGCGCCGCCGACGCGCACGACCTGCTCGGTGACCGGGTGCTCCACCTGCAGGCGGGTGTTCATCTCCATGAAGAACGGCTCGTCGGCGGCGTCCCCGGCCACGATGAACTCGACGGTGCCCGCGCCGGTGTAGCCGACGGCCTCGGCGGTCGCCACGGCCAGCGCGCCGTAGCGGGCCCGCTGGTCGGGGTCGAGCAGCACCGACGGCGCCTCCTCGACGACCTTCTGGTGCCGGCGCTGCAGGCTGCACTCGCGCTCGGCCAGGTGCAGGGTCGTGCCGTGCCCGTCGGCCAGGACCTGCACCTCGAGGTGGCGCGGACGGGTGACGAAGCGCTCGAGGAACAGCGTGTCGTCGCCGAACGCCGAGGCGGCCTCCCGCCGTGCGGACGCGAGCGCCTCGGGCAGCGAGCCGGCGTCGGTGACCAGGCGCATGCCCTTGCCCCCGCCGCCGGCGGAGGGCTTGACCAGCACGGGGTAGCCGACCTCCTCGGCCGCCGCCTGCAGGTCGGCGTCGGTCATGCCCGGCTCGCTGCGGCCGGGGACGACCGGGACCCCGGCGGCGCTGACCGTCGACTTGGCGCGGATCTTGTCGCCCATGACCTCCACCGCCTCCACCGGCGGGCCGACGAAGACCAGCCCCGCGTCGGCGCAGGCCTGCGCGAAGGCGGTGTTCTCGGCGAGGAAGCCGTAGCCGGGGTGCACCGCCTGCGCGCCGGTGGCGGCGGCGGCCTCGAGCAGCCGGTCGACCGACAGGTAGCTCTCGCGGGCGCTGGCCGGCCCGAGCCGCACGGCGACGTCGGCCTCGCGGACGTGCCGGGCACCGGCGTCGGCGTCGCTGTGCACGGCGACGGAGCGGACACCCAGGCGGCGCAGCGTGCGCGCGATGCGCACGGCGATCTCGCCGCGGTTGGCGATCAGGACGGTGTCGAACACGCCGCTCCCCCTACATCCGGAACACGCCGTACGACACCGGGGCGAGCGGTGCGTTGGCGCAGGCTGACAGGGCGAGGCCGACGGCGGTACGGGTGTCGCGCGGGTCGAGGACGCCGTCGTCCCAGAGCCGGGCCGTCGAGTAGTACGGGTTGCCCTGCCGCTCGTACTGCTCGCGGACGGAGGCCTGCAGCCGCTCGAGGTCGGTCCCGGTCTGGGCCACCGCAGCGAGCACCGCCGCGGCCTGGTCGCCGCCCATCACCGAGATGCGCGCGTTGGGCCACATCCACAGGAAGCGCGGCGCGTAGGCCCGTCCGCACATCGAGTAGTTGCCGGCGCCGAAGGACCCGCCGACGACGACGGTCAGCTTGGGCACCCTCGCGCAGGCGACGGCGGTGACCATCTTGGCGCCGTGCTTGGCGATCCCGCCGGCCTCGTACTCGCGGCCGACCATGAAGCCGGTGATGTTCTGCAGGAACAGCAGCGGCACCGAGCGCTGATCGCACAGCTCGATGAAGTGGGCGCCCTTCTGCGCGGACTCGCCGAACAGCACGCCGTTGTTGGCGACGAGACCGACAGGATGCCCGTGCACGTGCGCGAACCCCGTGACCAGCGTCGCGCCGTACTCCGCCTTGAACTCCGCGAAGCGGCTGCCGTCGACCAGCCGCGCGATGACCTCGCGCACGTCGTACGGCGTGCGCGGATCGGCCGGCACGATGCCGAGCAGCTCGTCCGGGTCGTGCGCCGGCTCCTCGACGGGGACCCGCTCCCACGGCGGCGACGTGCGCGGGCCGAGGGTGGACACGATGCGCCGCACGATCCGCAGGGCGTGCGCGTCGTCGTCGGCCAGGTGGTCGGTGACCCCGGAGGTGCGCGAGTGCAGCACCCCGCCGCCCAGGTCCTCGGCGGTGACGACCTCGCCCGTGGCGGCCTTCACCAGCGGCGGACCACCGAGGAAGATGGTGCCCTGGTCCCGGACGATGACGGCCTCGTCGGCCATGGCCGGCACGTACGCGCCGCCGGCGGTGCAGCTGCCGAGCACGGCTGCGATCTGCGCGATGCCCGAGGCGCTCATCGTGGCCTGGTTGAAGAAGATGCGGCCGAAGTGCTCGCGGTCGGGGAAGACCTCGTCCTGCGCCGGCAGGAACGCGCCGCCGGAGTCGACGAGGTAGACGCAGGGCAGCCGGTTGTGCAGCGCCACCTCCTGCGCCCGCAGGTGCTTCTTCACCGTCATGGGGTAGTAGGTGCCGCCCTTGACGGTGGCGTCGTTGGCCACGACGACGCACTCGCGTCCGGAGACCCGCCCGACGCCGGTGATCAGGCCCGCGCCGGGGGCCTCGTCGCCGTACATCCCGTCGGCGGCGAGCGGTGACAGCTCGAGGAACGGGCTGCTCGGGTCGAGCAGGGCGTCGACGCGCTCGCGGGGCAGGAGCTTGCCGCGGCCGACGTGCCGCTCGCGGCTGCGCTCGGGTCCTCCGAGCCGGGCGACCTCGAGCCGCCGCCGCAGCTCCTGCACCGCGGCGCCCTGGGCCTCGGCGTTCGCGCGGAAGCCCGCGCTCGTCACATCCACGCGCGACCGCAGCCGGACGTCGTCCACGCAGCTCCTCCGTCGCTCACCGGGCTTCGAGGTTAGACTACGTTAACCACATGCCGCGGATGCAGGACGAGGTGCTCCGGGTCGCGGCGCGGCTGTTCGCCGAGCGGGGCTACCGCGGCACGTCGGTGGAGGACATCGGGAGCGCGTGCGGCATCAGCGGACCGGCGGTCTACAAGCACTTCGCCAACAAGCACGCGCTCCTGGCCCGCCTGCTGGGGGACATCAGCGCGCACCTGCTCGAGCGCGGCCGCGCGGTCGCGGCCTCGGCCGCCGGCCCGGTCGACGCGCTGTCCGAGCTCATCGCCTTCCACACCGACTTCGCCCTGGAGCAGCCCGATCTCATCCGCGTCCAGGACCGCGACCTGTGGTCGCTCGACGCACCGCAGGGCCGCGAGGTCCGCCGGCTGCAGCGCGACTACGTCGAGCTGTGGGTCGACGTGCTGTGCGCGGTGGACGCCTCGCTGAGCGCCGAGGTGGCGCGGACACGGGCGCAGGCGACGTTCGGGCTGCTCAACTCCACGCCCCACAGCGCCCGCGCGCCCGCCGTGGCGCGCGAGCAGCTGCTCGCCATGGCCTGGCGGGCGCTCGACGGCCCCCCGCGCTCCGGCTGACGCCTCCGCAGGCGGCTCAGCAGGCGGCCGCTCCCGCGGGAGCCGGCAGCCACGACAGGTCGGCGTGCTCGGCGGCGTACACCTCGGACGAGCGCACCCCGAAGGCCAGGTCGAGCAGCAGCGTGAGCGGCAGGTGGTCCTGCAGCAGTCCCATCACCTCCGACCCCTGGGCCGGGGTCGCGGACGGGCGGACGGCCGGAACGGCTTCCATGTGACCTCCTAGGTCGTACGTCGTGGATCGACGCCGCAGCCGCTCCCCCCGCAGGGCCGATCGGGTGACCGCCGCGATCACCCGAGCGTCAGGACCTCGTCGCGCTCGACCGGCGCGGCGCGCGCGAGCAGCGCCCGGGCCTGCTCGCCCACCTCGTCCACGTCGTCGGTGCGGCGCGCCGTCCACGAGCCGTCGTCCTCCTGGCGGGCGTGGAAGGCCAGCGCCCGCTCGGGGGCGAGCAGCACGACCGCGGCGTCGCGCTGGAGCGGGTCGCCGTCGTCCAGGACGGTCGTGCGCACCCGCGGACCCGGCCCGACGTGCTCCTCGCCCGCCAGCAGGACGACGAGCGCGCACACCTCGCGCAGCCGGGCCAGCAGTCCCCGCAGACCGGTCGGCGCGAGCCGCGCACGGCCGAGCACCACGAGCACGAGCGAGCCGCCGCTCAGGGCGAGCGCCGCCTGGCACGCCTCGTCGACGGCTCGGACCACCTCCGGCTCCGTGACCGGCTGCGCCGGCGAGGACCGGCGGTCCTGCGCGGCGGCGAGCAGGCGGTACGGGTCGGCGCGCACCCGCGGGTCGGCCCCCGGCCGGTTCCCGACGCGCGCCGGCTTGCCGGTGGCCGGCGTGCGCCCGACGACCGCCAGCGGCGACGGTCGTCCGAGCAGCCAGCCCTGTCCCCAGTCGGCGCCGACGTCCAGGGCCCGGCGACGGTGCTGCTCGGTCTCCAGCCCCTCCGCGACGACGTGCGCTCCGCTGCGGGCGGCGTAGGTCTCCACCGCCGCCAGCACCTGCCGCTGCGGGCGGCTCGGGCGGGGCTGCAGCAGTGCCTTGTCGAGCTTGACGATGTCGGGCCGCAGGACCGGCAGCAGCGCCACCCCGGCGTCGTTGGCGCCCACGTCGTCGAGCGCCACCTCCCAGCCGAGCTCGTGCAGCGTGGCGGCGACCCGCAGCAGGTCTCCGGGCGCGTCGCACAGGTAGCGCTCGGTCACCTCGATCACGACCCGCAGCCGCCGGTGGGCCGACACCCAGTCCCGGAGCAGGTGGTCCGGGCAGGCGGTGCCGAGCACCTGGGGCTCGGCGTTGACGAACAGCCGGTCGGGCGGTCGCAGCTGGGCCCGGCTGGCGCTGCGGAACGCCTCGCAGCGGCAGGCCCAGTCCAGCTCCGCGAGGCGCCGGCAGCTGCGCGCGGCGGCGAACAGGGCGTCCGGGCTCTCGACCCCCGCCGACACAGGACCGCGCGTGAGGGCCTCGTACCCGACGACCTCCTCGGTGACCAGGTCGACGATCGGCTGGAACAGCGTCCGCAGGGCGCCCTCGGTGAGGGCGAGCTCCACGGCACGCTCGGCACCGGTCGACGGCGTGACCTGCAGGCAGTCATCCACCGTCATGGGTCGGTCACTGTACGAAGTTACCCCGTCGCACTGGATCTTGCACGTGTCGTCACCGGAGTGGGCGTTCGGCTGCGCCGCGAGCCGGCGGACGGCACTCTCGTGGCGTGGACGAGCGGGAGCGCGACGAGCTGCGGCGCCTGGCGGTCTGGCTGTCCCGCCGCCGCGCTGTCGACGAGGCGCTGGACATGCTGACCGCCTCGGGTCCGGCCGCCGCCCAGCGCGTCCACCGCCACCTGGACGCCCTGCGGCTGCTGCTCGCCGCAGAGTCCGAGGCCTTCACCGCCCTGGAGGCGGCCGCACCCACGGTCCCCCAGTCGCCGCTGCCCGCGCTGCTCGAGCAGCCCGCCCGCGCGGGCGCCACGGTGCACGTGCTGCGCGCGGCCCGCAGCGGCGCCTGAGCTGACCGGTCCGGCGACGACCGGGCCGACGCGACGTGCGCGCACGCCCCGGACCGGGCAGAGCGTCGACATGGCACTCGGGTTCGGCGTCGACGTCGGTGGCAGCGGCATCAAGGGAGCACCGGTCGACCTCGAGCGGGGCGTCCTGTCCTCCGAGCGGGTGCGGCTGGCCACCCCTCAGCCGGCGACCCCCGAGGCGGTCTGCGAGGCCGTGGCGCAGGTGCTCGAGCAGTCCGGCGCCGGGGACGGCCCCTTCGGCCTGACGCTGCCGGCCGTCGTCACCTCCGGCACGGCGCGCACGGCGGCCAACATCGACCCGTCCTGGGTCGGCACGGACGTGCGGGCCCTGGTGCGCGAGCGCACGGGACGCGAGGCGCTCGTCGTCAACGACGCGGACGCCGCAGGTCTGGCCGAGGTCCGCTTCGGTGCCGCCAAGGACGTCTCCGGCACGGTCCTGGTGCTCACGCTCGGCACCGGCATCGGCAGCGCGCTGGTCCGCGACGGCCGGCTCGTCCCCAACACCGAGCTCGGCCACCTCGAGCTCGACGGCCACGACGCCGAGACCCGCGCGTCCGACGCTGCCCGCAAGCGCGACGACCTGTCCTGGGAGCAGTGGGCAGCACGGCTGACCCGCTACGTGCGCCACGTCGACGCCCTGCTCTGGCCCGACCTCGTCGTCCTGGGCGGTGGGGTGAGCAAGAAGGCCGACCGCTGGCTGCACCTGCTCGACGTGCGACCCGAGGTCCGGACGGCCGAGCTGCTCAACGACGCGGGCATCGTCGGCGCCGCGCTGCTGGCCGCCGAGCACTAGCTCACCAGGGGACGGTCGCCCGGTCCTCCCACAGCCGGCCGGTCTCGCCGGACGCGCGGGTGGCCAGCCACAGCACCGTGTCGGCCCCGTCCGCGGCGCTGCGCGGCGCCTGCTCACCGCCCATGTCGGTGCGGCAGTGCCCCGGGCACACCGCGTCGACGAGCACACCGCGGCGGCCGTCTCCGAGCTCGGCCGACAGGTTCTTGGTCAGGGCGTTGACCGCGGCCTTGGACACGCGGTACGGCGCGAGGCCGCCGGCCGTGCCCGGTCCGCTCATCCGGCCCAGGCAGGCGCTGAGGTTCACGACCCGGCCGCGGCGACGCTCCACCATGCCGGGGACGAACACCGCCGTCGTCGCGAAGACGCCGTCCAGGTTGGTCCCCAGCACCCGCCGCCACTCCTCGTCGGTCGTGCGCAGGGTCTTGGCGGTCCGCTCGCTCATGACCCCGGCGGCGTTGACCAGCACGTCCACGGCCGCCAGGGGCCCGAGCCGCGAGGCGAGGGCCCGGACCGCGGCCGGGTCGGACACGTCGACGGCGTGTCCCGTGACGTCGAGGTCACGGCTGACGAGGTCGGCCACGGCGGCCTCCACCCGCCCGGGGTCGCGCGCGACGAGCACCACGGTCGCGCCGGCCTCGGCCAGGCCGCGCGCCACCTCTGCCCCGATGCCGCGGCTGCCCCCGGTCACCAGGGCCAGGCTCCCCTCCAGAGCTCCCCCGCCGCCGTCCCGCATGCCGTCACCCTGCAGCGCGCCGACCGGGGCCGCCAGCCGGAGCGCGGTCGGTGCCGCAGGAGGCACAGCCGCCCGGCGCGGGTAGGGAGGCCGCATGACCTCGCCCGAGCAGGACGCCGAGCCCTCGCCCAGCACCACCTCCCCCATCGGCGCACCGCCCGACGACCGCCGGGACGACCCGCCGCCGCCCGCGGGGGCCGAGGCGGCGCAGCGGGGCGCGCCGGCAACGGAGGCGCAACGCGAGGTGGAGGAGACGGTGCGCTCGATCAGCCGGCTCGAGGAGTCCAACTGAGTGCGGACCCCCCGTCCGTCGCGCTGCTCTGACGAGTAACCTCGACGCCCGGGCAGGACGCAAACTCACCACCGGGAAGAGGCGCGCAGCGTGTCAACGCAGCCGGGACAGCAGACCGACTTCGGTGCCAACGAGTGGCTGGTCTACGAGATCCACCAGCAGTACCTGAAGGACCCCGACAGCGTCTCGGAGGCCTGGCGGGAGTTCCTGTCGGACTACCGGCCAGGGGACGGCGCCGCCGGCGGCACGACCGCCGAGCCCGCTGCCGCTCCGGCGCCCGCTACGTCGAACGGCGGCGCCGCGGAGACGTCCCCGGCGCCTCCGGCGCCCCCGGCACC
>CADCUE010000079.1 GCA_902805805.1 uncultured Frankineae bacterium
CCGAGCCGACCCCTGCACCGCCCGCCCGCACCGAGCCCGCCCGTCCGTCCGCGCCGGCCGCGAGCGCCCCGTCGTCCGGCGGGCTCGACGCCGCGGCGCTGCGGCAGTCGTGGGACGAGGTGCTGGCGGCGGTCAAGAGCCGCAAGCGGACGGCGCACGCCCAGCTCGCCGACGCGACGGTGTCCTCGGTGGAGGGCGGACGGCTGGTGCTCGCCTTCCAGCACGCGCCGATCCTGCGGCAGTTCACGGCCAGCACCGGTCCCGACGTGCTCAAGGAGTCGCTGCAGGCCACCCTCGGCGCCGGCTTCGAGCTGGCCTGCGTGCTGCACACCAGCCTGGCTCCGCACGCGCACGCCCACCCGCCCGGCCCGGCCCGGCCGGGTGCGGCGGCCCCGACCCCCGCGCCGCCGGCGTACGACGACTTCGCGCCCGGCGACGAGGCGGTGCCGGAGGATCCCGACGCGCCCCCGCCGCCGGAGGAGCACCGCGGTGAGGACGCCGCGCTGCGCCTCGTGCAGGACCAGCTCGGCGGCCGCGTGGTCAGCACGTCGGGCGGCGACTGATCCCCGTACGCTCGTCCTCGTCCCGCACGCTCGACGAAGGCAGGCACCATGGCAGGCCCGGCAGGCCCCGGCGGACAGCCGAACATGCAGCAGCTGATGAAGCAGGCGCAGAAGATGCAGCAGCAGCTGGTGGAGGCGCAGAGCAAGCTCGCCGAGACGCAGGTCAGCGGCTCCGCCGGCGGCGGGCTGGTGACGGCCGTGGTCACCGGCTCGGGCGAGGTGGTGTCGGTCAAGATCGACCCTCAGGCGGTGGACCCGGAGGACGTCGAGAGCCTCGAGGACCTCGTCGTCGCGGCCATCCGCGATGCGGCCACCAACGCCGCGGAGCTCCAGTCGACGACGATGGGCCCGCTCGCCGGCGGGCTGGGCGGCCTCGGCCTGCCCGGCATGTAGCCGGCGTGGCCGTCCCCCCGCGGACCGACTGACGTGTACGAAGGCGCCGTCCAGGACCTCATCGACGAGCTCGGCCAGCTGCCCGGCGTGGGTCCGAAGAGCGCGCAGCGCATCGCGTTCCACCTGCTGGCGGCGGATCCGGCCGACGTGCGGCGCCTGGTGCAGGCCCTCACCGAGGTGAAGGACAAGGTGCGGTTCTGCCGGATCTGCGGCAACGTCAGCGAGCAGGACGAGTGCCGTGTGTGCCGTGACCCGCGCCGCGACCTGTCGGTGATCTGCGTGGTCGAGGAGCCCAAGGACGTGGTGGCGATCGAGAAGACGCGGGAGTTCCGCGGCCGCTACCACGTGCTCGGCGGGGCCATCAGCCCCATCGAGGGGGTGGGCCCGGACGACCTGCGGGTGCGCGAGCTCATGGTCCGGCTGCAGGACGGCTCGGTCACCGAGCTCATCCTCGCGACCGACCCCAACCTCGAGGGCGAGGCGACGGCGACCTACCTGGCCCGGCTGCTCGGCCCGATGGGGCTGCGCATCACCCGTCTGGCGAGCGGCCTGCCCGTCGGTGGGGATCTTGAGTACGCGGACGAGGTCACCCTCGGCCGCGCCTTCGAAGGACGGAGACAGGTCGATGTCTGAGCCCGCCCAGGACCTCCAGCTCGCGACGGACATCGCGCGCGACGCGCGCTCGTTCCTGGAGACGCTGCAGCTGGTGGCCGCCGGTGGCGCCGGGACCCAGGCGGTGGCGCTGCTGCTGCTCGACGTCGCCCAGATGTGTGTCGCCGGGGCGCATCTGGGTGCGCGCACCGACGTCATCCTCGACACCAACGTCGAGCCGGTGCTGGAGCCGGCTCCCGACCTCGACCTCGTGCGGCTGGGCCTGGCCACCGCGCTGGACCCGGTCGACGCCTACGTCGAGGTGTTCGACCCCTACGCCGACGAGCCCCCCGTGCCCTACCGCATGTCCGACGACCTCGCCGACATGGGCCAGGACCTGCTGCGCGGCCTGCAGCACTACGACGCCGGACGCGGCCGCGAGGCGCTGTGGTGGTGGCAGTACACCTACCTCAACAGCTGGGGCGGCTCGGCCGGCGCCGCGCTGCGGGCGCTGCAGAGCATCGTGGCGCACGTCCGCCTGGACGCGGTGGCCGAGGAGCTGCCCGAAGGGGTCTGACCGGTCAGGCCACCCGCTGCCCGCGCGGCAGGGTGCGGCTCGGGGTGCGCAGCCGGCGCACGGTCAGCAGGAGCGCACCGACCCCGAGCAGGACGTTCACCGCCAGTCCCGTGGGCCACACCGCGGGGCCTCGGGGCGGCTCGGGCTCCTCCAACGGACCTGGCCCGCCGAGGACGACGTCGTCCTCGTCCGACGGCGGGACCCGCAGGCCCCTCACCGTCCGGCCGATCTGGCCGAGCGGGTCGAGGTCGCGGGCCTGGACGGTGTACTCCTCCGGGTCGAGCTGCTCCTGTCGCGGCTCCGGCGGCAGCTGCGGGGCGGCGTCGGCCAGCACGACGAAGGGGTTGGGCGCCAGCAGCCACCAGGTGCGGTCGGTGCGGACGCGGGTCGTCTCGAACGACTCCTCGCCGTCCACGCAGCCGCTGTCCGCGGGCAGGCCGCTGCAGTCGTTGACGTAGGTCTGGGTGTACGGCTCCGTCGTCGTCGCGGTGACCAGGCCGAAGACGATCAGCGTGCCGATGGTCAGCGCGAAGACCGTCAGGTAGGCCAGCACCCCGGACGTCGTCGTCCGCGACAGGGTCGCCGACAGCAGCAGCGACACCGCGCAGACGGTGCCGAGCAGCAGCGCCATCACCAGGACGACGACCACGACCCGCCCGAACGGCACGCCGTTCTGCGTCATGGCGTACGCCACCAACGGGAAGGTCAGGGCGAGGAAGACCAGGGCGGTGCCCCACGCCGCGGCGAGCTTGCCGAGCGCGATGTCCGCCGCGGACAGCCGCGTGACCTGCAGCGTCGCCAGCGTCCCGCGCTCGCGGTCGCCGTTGACCGACTGCGCCGCGAGGGCCGGCACGACCAGCAGGGCGAGGCCGAGCACGAACAGCATCAGCCCGCCGAACAGCACCGTGCCCTTGTAGGGCAGGTCCTCCTGCGAGACCTGGGACAGCGCGCCGCGCAGCAGGCCGGTGAACAGCACGAGCACGCCGAAGAAGACTGCCAGCAGCACCTTCCAACGCCCCGCCCGGATGCGCAGCCGGAACTCCTGGCGGGCCACGGTGGCGACCCCGGCCGGCGTCATCGGGGCACGTCCGGCGGTGCGGCCGAGTCGGTCAACGACAGGTAGGCGGCCTCGAGGACGCCGCCGAGCGGCTGGAGGGCCACGACCGGCACACCGTCGCGCACCAGTCCGGCGAGCAGCGCGGCAGCGGCCTCGTCGGTGGCCAGGCGCACGTCGACGCCAGCGGGCGTCGGCTCGTCGAAGTCGTACGCGTGGCGTTGCAGCGCGTCCACCAGACGCGGGGTGTCGAGCGCCCGCACCCGCCAGGGACGCAGGGCGTGCCCGGGCGGGAGCTGGTCGAGCGCGTGCTCGCCCACGGTGGTCCCGCGGTCGACGAAGACCACGCGGTCGGCGAGCTCCTCCAGATCGCCCAGCAGGTGGCTGCTCACGACGACGGCGGTGCCGGCCCGGGCCAGCGCTCGCAGCAGCTCGCGCAGCTCGACCCGGCTGCGCGGGTCGAGGCCGCTCGCCGGCTCGTCGAGCAGCAGCACCTCCGGGTCGTGGACGAGCGCGCGGGTCAGCCCGAGCCGCTGCTTCTGCCCGCGCGACATCGTGTGCACCGGACGGTCGGCGTACTCCGTCAGCCGGGCCAGCGCCAGCAGCTCGTCCGCCCGGCTGCGGGCGCGCGCCCGGCCCAGGCGGTAGGCCTCGCCGAACAGCTCGAGGTACTCGCGAGCGGTGAGGTTGTCGTAGAGGCCGAACACGTCCGGCGCCCAACCCATCCGGGCGCGGACCTCGTCGGGCTCGCGGACCGGGTCGAACCCGGCGACCCGCACGTCGCCGGCGTCGGGCACCAGCAGCGTCGCCAGCACCAGCAGCAGGGTGGTCTTGCCCGCGCCGTTCGGCCCGACGAGCGCGGTGACCTCGCCGGGCCGGGCGGTGAGGTCGATGCCGCGCACGGCCTCGACCGGACCGAAGGTGCGCCGGACCCCGGACGCCACCACCCCCTGGCGGGCGCGGACGACGGGCTCGTCGTGCGAGGACGTGATCAGGTCGGGCACGCGCGCAGGCTAAGCCCCGAGGGTGGCGTCGGGGACCGGTTCGCCGGACCCGTCGCCGAGTCCACCCGATCTCGTCAGGGGCGATGAGTCCGGGCCCGGCCGCCGGTCAGCAGTGCGGTGGCCCGGACAGCGGGCCGAACAGGAGGCACCGGATGACACGCTCCTCGACCCTTGCCATCGAGGCGACCGGGCTGGCCAAGTCGTACGGCTCCACGCGGGCCGTCGAGAGCGTCGACCTGGCGGTCCCGCGCGGCTGCGTCTACGGGGTCCTCGGGCCCAACGGCGCCGGCAAGACGACCACGATCCGCATGCTGGCCACGCTCACCCGCCCGGACGCCGGGTCCGCGCGCGTGCTCGGCCACGACGTCGTGACCGCCTCCGATGCCGTCCGCGGGCTGGTCAGCCTCACGGGGCAGCTCGCCTCCGTCGACGAGGACCTGACCGGCTGGGAGAACCTCGTCCTCGTCGGACGCCTGCTCGGTCATCGACGGGCCGCGGCCAGGCGACGCGCCGACGAGCTGCTCGACGCCTTCGGCCTGACGCAGGACGGCGCGCGGCTCGTGAAGCACTACTCCGGGGGCATGCGCCGGCGGCTCGACATCGCGGCCAGCCTGGTGGTCACGCCCGAGCTGATGTTCCTCGACGAGCCGACCACCGGTCTGGACCCCCGCTCGCGCAACCAGGTGTGGGAGATCGTGCGCGCGCTGGTCGCCGAGGGCACCACCGTGCTGCTGTGCACCCAGTACCTCGAGGAGGCCGACCAGCTCGCCGACGGCATCGCCGTCATCGACTCGGGCCGGGTCATCGCGGAGGGCACGCCGGCGCGGCTCAAGAGCTCGATCGGCTCGGGCGCGCTCCGCATCCGCCTCGTCGACCCGCAGCAGCGCCCGGGAGCCGAGCGGGTGCTCGTCGAGCGCTTCGGGGCGGTGCTCGGCGAGGCCGACCCGGCGGCGTTGACGGTCCCGCACGCCGACGCCGACGCCGGCGCTGCGGCGGTCGGGGAGCTCACCGGCTCGGGCGTGGGCGTCGCCGAGTTCTCGCTGGGGCAGCCGAGCCTCGACGAGGTGTTCCTCGCCCTGACCGGCCACCCGGCAGAGCCGTCCGTCCCCTCGCAGTCCTCCCGACAGGAGCAGCAGGCATGAGCACCGCGACGACGTCCTCCGCGACTGCGTCCTCGGCCGCGGTCGACGCGGCCGCGGTCCGCAGGGCCATCTCGTCCACGGCGCGCCCGCCCCGGGCCACGCCGCTGTCCGCCGCCCTGACGTTCGGCTGGCGCGGGATGCTCAAGGTCAAGCACGTCCCGGAGCAGCTGCTGGACGTGACGGTGACGCCGGTGATGTTCGTGCTGATGTTCACCTACCTGTTCGGCGGCGCCATCGCGGGTTCCACGGCCGACTACCTCGACTACCTGCTGCCGGGCATCCTGGTGATGTCGGTGCTGTTCACGACCGTCTACTCCGGGATCGCCCTGAACACCGACCGGACCAAGGGGGTCGTGGACCGCTTCCGGTCCCTGCCCGTCTGGCGCCCCGCGCCGCTGCTGGGCTCGCTGCTCGGCGATGCCGTGCGCTACGTCGTGGCGGGGACCGTGATCATCGCGCTCGGGCTGCTGCTGGGCTACCGGCCGGCCGGCGGTGCGATCGGCGCCGCCTCGGCGCTCGGCCTGGTCGTGCTGTTCTCGTTCGGGCTGTCCTGGTTCTTCACGACGCTGGGGCTGCTGCTCCGAACGCCGAGCGCCGTCATGAACGCCGGGTTCCTGGGGATCTTCCCGCTGACCTTCCTGTCCAACGTCTTCGTCGACCCCACGACCCTGCCGTCGGTGCTGCGCGCCTTCGTGGACGTCAACCCCGTCTCGGCGCTCGCGACGGCGTCGCGCGGCCTGATGGCGGGCACCGCCTCGGGCAGCGACGTCGCCGTCGTGCTGGCGGTCGCCGCGGCGCTGACGGCGGTGTTCGCTCCGGTGACGTCGGTGCTCTACCGCCGGAGCTGAGCCGCCGGGCGCGGCGGCGCCGGTAGACTCGGGTTCCATGGGCCTCGTCGTGCAGAAGTACGGTGGCTCCTCCGTGTCGGACGCCGAGCGCATCAAGCGCGTCGCCGAGCGCATCGTCGCCACCCGCAAGGCCGGTCACGACGTGTGCGTCGTCGTGAGCGCCATGGGCGACACCACGGACGAGCTCCTCGACCTCGCGCAGCAGGTCTCGCCGCTGCCTCCGGGACGCGAGCTGGACATGCTGCTGACCGCGGGCGAGCGCATCTCGATGGCGCTGCTGGCCATGGCGATCCAGTCCCTGGGGCTGTCGGCCCGCTCGTTCACGGGCAGCCAGGCCGGGGTCATCACGGACTCCACGCACGGCAAGGCCCGCATCATCGACGTGACGCCGGGGCGGATCACCAGCGCCCTCGCCGAGGGCCACATCGCGATCGTCGCGGGCTTCCAGGGCGTCAGCCAGGACAGCAAGGACATCACCACGCTGGGCCGCGGCGGCTCCGACACGACCGCCGTCGCGCTCGCCGCCGCCCTCGGCGCCGAGGTCTGCGAGATCTACTCCGACGTCGACGGCGTCTACTCCGCCGACCCGCGCCTGGTCCCGACGGCCCGGCACCTGCCGACGGTGTCGTACGAGGAGATGCTCGAGCTGGCCGCGTCCGGCGCGAAGATCCTCCACCTGCGCTGCGTGGAGTACGCCCGTCGCTACGACGTGCCGCTCGTGGTGCGCTCGTCGTTCTCGAACAAGCCCGGCACGCTGATCACAGGAGACCCCGTGGAACAGGCCATCATCAGCGGGGTCGCGCACGACCTCTCCGAGGCGCGGGTGACCGTCGTCGGCGTGCCCGACAAGCCGGGCGAGGCCGCGGCCATCTTCCGGTCGGTGGCCGACGCCGAGGTCAACATCGACATGATCGTGCAGAACGTCTCGGGCGCGACCGACCGCACCGACATCTCCTTCACGCTGCCCAAGAGCGACCTGGCGACCGCGATGACCGCCCTGGCCAAGCTCAAGACCACCGTGGGCTTCGACGCGCTGCTGTCGGACGAGCACATCGGCAAGGTCTCGCTCGTCGGCGCGGGCATGAAGAGCCACCCCGGCGTCACGGCGACCTTCTTCGAGGCGCTGGCCGAGGGCGGCATCAACGCCGAGGCCATCAGCACCTCCGAGATCCGCATCTCGGTGGTCTGCCGCGACACCGACGTGCCGGCAGCCGTGCGCGCGGTGCACGAGGCCTTCGACCTCGGTGCGACCGAGGGCGAGGCCGCGACCGTCTACGGGGGTACCGGCCGATGAGCACCGGTCTGCGCGTCGGCGTCGTCGGGGCCACCGGTCAGGTCGGCGCGGTCGTCCTGCGCCTGCTGGCCGAGCGGTCCTTCCCCCTGAGCGAGCTGCGGCTGTTCGCGAGCGCCCGGTCGGCCGGGTCCACGCTGCGCTTCGCCGGGCGCGAGGTCGTCGTCGAGGACGCCTCGACCGCCGACCCCACCGGGCTCGACCTCGCCGTCTTCTCGGCCGGCGGCGCCACCTCGAAGCAGCAGGCACCGAGGTTCGCCGCCGCCGGCGCCGTGGTCGTCGACAACTCCTCCGCCTGGCGCATGGACCCCGACGTGCCGCTCGTCGTGAGCGAGGTCAACCCGCACGCGCTGGCCGACGCGCGCAAGGGCATCGTGGCCAACCCCAACTGCACCACCATGGCGGCGATGCCGGTGCTCAAGCCGCTGCACGACGCGGCCGGCCTCGTCCGGATCGTGGCGAGCACCTACCAGGCAGTGTCCGGGAGCGGGCTCGCCGGCGTGGAGGAGCTCGACGGCCAGATCCGCAAGACCGTGGAGCACGCGACCGCGCTGGTGCACGACGGCTCGGCCGTCGACTTCCCCGCGCCGGTCAAGTACGTCGCGCCGATCGCCTTCAACGTCCTGCCGATGGCCGGCTCCCTCGTCGACGACGGGTCGTTCGAGACCGACGAGGAGCAGAAGCTCCGCAACGAGAGCCGCAAGATCCTGGAGATCCCCGACCTGCGGGTCTCGGGCACCTGCGTGCGCGTCCCGGTCTACAGCGGTCACTCGCTGTCGCTCAACGTCGAGTTCGCGCGGCCGCTGTCCGTGGCCGAGGCGACGGACCTGCTGCGCGACGCCCCGGGCGTCGAGCTGTCGGACGTGCCGACGCCGCTGCAGGCTGCCGGGCGCGACCCGAGCTACGTCGGACGGCTGCGCGCGGACGGGCCGTCGGGGCTGGCGCTGTTCGTCAGCAACGACAACCTGCGCAAGGGAGCGGCCCTCAACGCCGTCCAGATCGCCGAGCTGCTCGCCGGCTCCCTGACACGCACGCCGTCGCCCACGCAGACATGACCGACTCGACCCAGGCGATGCCGGCCGACGGGGGGAGCCCGGTCGTCGTGGCATCCCGCTACCGGCTGCTCTCGCTGCTGGGTCGCGGCGGCACGGCGGAGGTCTGGCGCGCCGAGGACGAGGCGCTCGACCGCGACGTGGCGCTCAAGCTCGTCACCGTCCCGACCGACGACAGCGCCGCCCGGGCCGGCGAGGAGGCCCGGCTGCTGGCCCGCCTCAACCACCCGGGCCTGGTGCCGGTCTACGACGCCGGCACCGACGAGCGCGGTCGGCCCTGGGTCGTCATGGAGCTCGTCGAGGGCGAGACGCTGGCCGACACCCTCAAGCGCGGTCCGCTCACCTCCTCGCGCAGCGCCGTCATCGGCCGTGCGATCGCCGAGGCGCTGGGCTACGTGCACGGCCGGGGACTGCTGCACCGCGACGTCAAGCCCGCCAACATCCTCATGGGCACGGACGGCCGGGTCCGCCTCACCGACTTCGGCATCGCCCGGCTGGTCGACGCCGCCCGCGTGACCAGCACCGGCATGATGGTCGGCACGGCGTCCTACCTCGCTCCCGAGCAGGTGGCGGGGGAGCCGGTCGGCGCGCCCGCCGACGTCTACGCCCTCGGCCTGGTGCTGCTGGAGTGCCTGACCGGTCAGCGCGAGTACGTCGGGAGCACCGTCGAGGTGGCCCTGGCCCGGCTGCACCGGGCGCCGCAGGTGCCGGCCACCCTCCCGGCCGGCTGGCCGGGGCTGCTGCGCGCCATGACGGCGCGCGAGCCGGCCGAGCGGCCGACCCCGGCGCGGGCCGCCGCCGATCTGGCCGCGATCGCGCAGGGCGGTGAGGCGACGACCGTGCTGACCGCCGCACCGGCGGCCGCGGGCACGACGGTGCTCCCGCGCACCCGGGTCGCCGACGCGCCCGCCCCTGCGCGTGCCACTCCGGCGCCGCGCGCGGTCCCCCGCCCTGCCCGGCGTCGCAGCGCTGCGCCGTACGTCCTGATCCTGCTGCTGCTCGTGGCGGCCGTCGTGGGCGGGGCGTACGTCGCCGGCCGCGAGCCGGTGCGCACGCCGCTGCCGGACGTCAGCGCCGAGCTGCCGGACGAGCTGCGCGACGACCTGCAGCGGCTGCGGGACGCCGCCGAGCAGCTGGAGAGCCGGTGAGGCGCGTCCGGCCGCTGCTCGTCGCCGTCGTCCTGGGAGCGCTCAGCGGCTGCGCGTCGAGCCCCGAGGCGGAGGTCCGCGACGACGTCGCCGCGGTCCTCGCCGCCGCCAACGACGAGAGCCCGGACGGGGTGCGCAGCGCGGTGGACGAGCTGCTGGCCACTCTGCGCGCGCAGGTGGGCAGCGGCGACCTGACGGTGGCCGAGGCGGAGCCGGTACGGGCCGCGGCCCTCGCCGTGCGCGACAGCGTCACGGAGCTGGAGGCCGAGCCGTCGCCCAGCCCCTCCCCGTCACCGTCCCCGTCGCCCTCGCCCAGCCCCTCGCCGTCACCGTCCCCGTCGCCCAGCCCTTCCCCGTCGCCGTCGCCGTCGCCGACGCAGGAGCCGACGCCGGAGCCGACGGACATGCCGGAGCCGACGGACATGCCGGAGCCGAGCGAGGCGCCGCTGCCGACCGAGGAGGCCGAGCCGGAGCCGGCCGAGCCCGACGGTGACGAGGAGTCCGCGGCGGTCCCGCAGGTGCCGGGAGTCCTTCCGAGCCCGCTGCCGACCGCCTAGCAGCAGCCTGCCGCGCCGCCGAGCGCTCAGGCGGGTCCGGGCAGACCGAGCTGCCGCGCGACGAAGGCCAGCTCGGTGCGCATCTGGCGCACGCGCTCGTCGACGACCAGCGATCCGTGACCGGCGTCGAAGCGGTAGACCTCCACGTCCTTGCCCCGCTCGGCGGCGGCGGCCAGCCAGTTGTCGATCTGCCGGATCGGGCAGCGCGGGTCGTTGGCGCCGGCCAGCACCAGGACGGGGACCCGGACCGCGTCGAGGTGGGTGAGGGGCGAGCAGCGCTCGTACAGCTCGCGGACCTCCTGCGGCGAGCCGCCGAACAGCGAGCGGTCGAACGCCCGCATCTGCTCCATCTCGTCCTCGTAGGCGGTCACGTAGTCGGCGACCGGGACCGCGGCCACCCCGCAGGCCCACCGCTCGGGCTGGGTCCCGAGGCCCAGCAGGGTGAGGTAGCCGCCCCACGAGCCGCCCGCGAGCGCGGTGCGGCCGGGCTCGGCCAGGCCGTGGGCCAGCGCCCAGTCGTGGACGGCGGCGAGGTCCTCGAGCTCGGTGAGGCCCGGGCGTCCGGTCAGCGCATCGCGCCAGGCGGTGCCGTAGCCGGTCGAGCCGCGGTAGTTGACGTGGACGACCGCGCAGCCGAGGTCGACGTACGCCGCCCGGTCCGCGGCGAAGTCGTCGCTGTCCTGCCACGCCGGACCGCCGTGCACGAGGAACACCGTCGGGAACGGCCCGTCGCCCGGGGGCGCGGCGACGAGCGCGTGGACCGTGCCGCCTGGCCCGTCGACGAAGGCGTCGGTCACCGGGACCGACGGCGGGGCCGGCTCGCCGGGCGGGGCGAGCACGACCGCGCCGGTCGTCGACCGGATCACCGGCGGCAGCTGCGAGGACGACCAGGCGTACTCCACCTCGCCGTCCGGCCGCGCCGTCGCGTCGCCGACCGTGCCACCCGGGGTGGGCAGGTCGGTGACCTGCCCGTCCAGCTCGACCCGGTGCAGGGTCGCGCGGCCCCGCGCCTCCCGGCGCACGAGCAGCGCGCGGGCGTCGGCGTACCAGTCGGCCTCGAGGTCGCCGTCCAGCCCGCGCAGGTCGGGGTGGACCTCCTGCCCGGTGACCGGGTCGACGACGAAGGGCAGCAGCCGGCCCTCGCGCTCGTGCATGGCCAGCAGGCGGCGGTCGCCGCGCACGGGGGAGAAGCCGACGGCCGACAGCCCGAGGCCCTCACCGTCCCAGCGCTCCCAGACCGCCGAGCCCTCGGCGCTCTCGTCCAGGCGCAGGACGCGCAGCGCCCGGTGCCGGCTGTCGCCGTGCTCGGAGTGCTCGAGGACCAGCAGGTCCTCGTCCGCGGACAGCCCCGCGAGATCGGCGTCGTGCTCGCTGGCGTAGACGACGACGGCCGGGCTCCCGTCCCGCAGGACGTGCACCGCCGAGCCGTCGTCGGTGGACGTGCCGACCGCGGCGAGGGTGCGACCGATCTCCAGGCCCGCCGGGTAGGCCGGCGGCACCCCCGGCGCGGCCGGCCGGTCCTGCCCGCCGGCGAACGGCTGGCTCCGCCAGCTGCCGAACTCGTCGCCGTCGGTGTCGTCGAACCACCAGACCAGCTCGCCGTCCGGGGACAGCGCACCGGAGCTGGTGCCGTGCGGGCGGTCCGTCACCTGCCGGGTCGTCCCGGCGCCGCGGTCCCAGGCGTAGAGCTCGTAGGTGCCCGTGACGTTCGAGACGTACAGGCAGCGGTCGGGCGCCTCGGTCGCCCACTCGGGCAGGCTGACGCGCGGGGCGCGGAAGCGGCGCTCCCACGCGGGCAGGTCGGCGCGGTCGGTCATGGCCCCAGTCTGCCGGAGCGCCCGGGCGCGCGCCGGTGCCGAGGCGAGCGGGCCGACCCGCGGGACCAACGACGAAGGGCACCGGCTCTCGCCGGTGCCCTTCTCGGGACTGCCGTCCTCCGCCGCGGCGGAGGCTGGTCGGGGTGACAGGATTTGAACCTGCGACCTCTGCGTCCCGAACGCAGCGCGCTACCAAGCTGCGCCACACCCCGGAACCTTGCGTGGTCGAGCCTACCGGACGTCGTCAGGAACGCTCGACGAGCGTCAGCACGGTCGCCTCCGGCCGGCAGCACAGGCGCAGGGGCAGGTACGGGCTGGTCCCCAGCCCGGCGCTGACGTGCAGCCACCCGGTCGGCTGAGGTCCCGGGACGAGCCGGGACAGCCCGCGGGCGCGGGCGCGCTCGAGGTCGCAGTTGGTCACGGCGGGTCCGAGCAACGGCAGGCGCAGCTGCCCGCCGTGGGTGTGCCCGGCGAGGACCAGCGCGTGGCCGTCGTCGGCGAAGGACCGCAGCAGCGCCCGGCGCGGCGTGTGGGTGATGCCGAGACCGAGGCCGGCGACCGCTCCGGCCACACGGGCGTAGCGGTCCTGGCGCAGGTGGGCGTCGTCGGTGCCGGTGAGCGTCACCCGGGTGCCCGCCAGCTGCAGCACGGTCCGGCGGTGGGTGAGGTCGGTCCACCCCGCCTCCTGCAGCACCCGCGCCGTGTCGGCCCAGGGCAGGTCCCTGCCACGGGGGCGCGGCGGTCCGTCGTGCAGGTAGCCCGTCAGGCGGGGGCGGGCCGGGGTGAAGTAGTCGTTGTTGCCCGGCACGAACACCCCCGGTGTGCCGTCGGCGGTGAGAGCGCCCAGCGTCTCGGCCAGCAGCGGCAGGCTGCGGGCCGACGACACGTGGTCGCCGGTCGAGACGACGAGGTCGGGGCGGATGCGGGCCAGGGCGCGCACCCAGGACGCCCGCCGCGTGTGCCGGGGCAGCAGGTGCAGGTCCGACAGGTGCAGCACGTCGATCGTGCGCGAGCCGGGGGCGAGCACCGGCACCCGGACCCGGCGCAGGACCGGCAGCAGGGGCTCGAGGAACGGCCAGGCGGCGGCCGCCACCGCGAGTGCTCCCACCGGTCTCACCGCGACAACGTAGGTCACCCGTCGGGACGCTGCGGGCTAGCGTGGCGGCCATGGGCGAGCTCAAGGACCGGCTGAAGGACGACCTCACCACGTCGATGAAGGCGCGCGACGAGCTGCGCACCGCCACGCTGCGGATGGTGCTGACGGCGATCGGCAACGAGGAGGTCGCCGGCAAGGCGGCGCGCAGCCTGTCCGCCGACGAGGAGCTCAAGGTGCTGACCCGGGAGGCCAAGAAGCGGCGCGAGGCGGCGGACGCCTTCCGCAGCGGCGGCGCCGAGGACCGGGCCGCGCGCGAGCTCGCCGAGGAGCAGGTCCTCGCGGCCTACCTGCCGGCGCAGCTGTCGGACGACGAGCTGGCCGGCCTGGTCGCGAGCGCGGTGGCGCAGACCGGTGCCCGCGGACCGAGCGGCATGGGCACCGTCATGAAGGCGGTCGGTCCGCAGGTGGCCGGTCGGGCCGACGGCGGCCGCGTCGCCGCCGCGGTGCGCGCCGCGCTCACCGCCTGACGCCCGTCCCGAAGGGGCCGGTCGGGGCGGCGGGGCGGC
>CADCUE010000080.1 GCA_902805805.1 uncultured Frankineae bacterium
GCAGCCCGCGGGCGTCGGCCGTGGGAGCAGTGCGGGCGTAGCGGGCCCGCTCCGCACCCGCGGCGAGCCGGTCGAGCGCCTCGGCGGCGTCGTCGGGGAGGTGACGTACGCCGGCCAGGTGGGCGGCGGCGGCACGCGGCGAGTCGGCGGGGCGCCACCGGTGGCCGACGTCGACGGCGTCGTCGGTGACCGACGCCCAGGCGCCGAGCGCGTCCGGTGTGCGCCAGCGGCGCCGGCGGCGGACCGCGGCGAGCAGCGCCGGGACGCCGAGCAGGACGAGCGACGCCGGGACGAGCAGCCACCAGGCGGACAGGCCCTCGTCCAGCTCGTCGCCGGAGCCGCCGGGCAGGCCGTCCTCGCCGGCGCGGTCGATCGCGCCCGCGGCGGCGCTCGGGCCGGTCTGCGGGGCCGCCGGAGCTGCCGACGGTGCGGCGCTCGGCGCCGTGTCGTCCTCCGACTCCGGCGGCGCGACGCTGTAGTCGGGGACGTCGACGTCGACCTCGTCGCTGCGCGGGGTCGGCTCGAAGCGCACCCAGCCCACGCCCGAGAACCAGACCTCCGGCCAGGCGTGCGCCTGCTGCGTCGTCACCTCGTAGTCGCCGTCGTCGTTGCGGGGGCCGCTGATGAAGCCGACGGCGACCCGGGCCGGGATGTCGGCGCCGCGCACGAGGGCGGCCATCGCGGCCGCGAACTGCTCGCAGAAGCCCCGCTTGTTCGCCAGGAAGTCGCTCAGCGCGTCGGGGGAGTCGGTCGAGGGCGCCGCCGTCGACTCGTCGTAGACGAAGTCGGTGTCACGGAAGTACGACTGCAGCGCCGCCACCCGGTCGAAGTCGGTCGTCGCTTCCGCCGTGACCTCCTCGAGGACGGCCCGCGCGTCGTCCGAGAGCTCCGGGTCGACCGAGTAGGTCTCCGCGATGCGCGCGGGCACCGATTGCGTCTGCCGCAGCAGCCGCACGTCGGGCTGCACGCGCTTGGTCCGGACGGTGTAGGGCTCGTCGACGTCCCGGACGGACGTGCGGGTCGAGAAGACGGTCTCGGCCTCCGCGTCCCACAGCCACGGCCCGTCGATGTCGATGTCGGACGGCACGGCCGGCACCGGGAGCCACGGACCGCCCAGCTGCTGGGTCAGGTCGATGGTGACGTCGACGGTGTCGGAGGGCGCGCTGCGACCCACCGGCGGCGGGACGCCGTCCTGCACCTGGTCGTCGTCGATGTCGGCGGACAGCTCGGAGGACGACCAGCCGCGGTCGGGGTCGAAGACGTCCAGCGTCGTGAGGCGCAGGTAGTCGGCGCCCTCGGTCGTCCTGTAGGTCAACAGCGTCTGCTCGTCCTGCTGCCGGAGCTGGCCGGCGAGCGAGAGCAGGGGGTTGTACGTCGTGGTCGTCCGGGAGCCGCCGAGGCCCGTCCCGGTGCCGTTGCCCCCGAGCAGCCGCCCGTCGAGGCCGGGCACGAGGACGGGGACGACCACGGCGACGCCCAGGGCGGCGCCGCCGATGCGACGGCCGACCCGGCCGAGGCTGGGGTCGCTGTGCGACCCCCGGGCGCTGCGCAGCGGAGTGCCCCAGCGAGCGACCCGGTCGCTGCTGTCGGCGAGCAGGAGGCCGAGCCAGCCCGCGGCGCCGAGGACGAAGGCGAGCAGGCCGATGCCGCCGGGCAGCACGGCCGACGGCACGGCGAACAGCACCAGCAGCGGCAGCCCGCTCACGGCCACCTTGCGCAGGACGACGGCCAGCGTGTCGACGACGACCATGACGGCGCCGACCCCGAGGACGGCGAGCAGCACCAGCTCGGGGCTCGTCGGCACGGGCGGTGCGAGCACCTCGACCTCGCCCATCCCGTCGCCGAACGTCGACGCCAGGGAGGTCACGGTGGCGAGCGTCGGGAGCAGGCCGTAGGCGAGCGTCGAGCCGGCGAAGGTCAGGGCGGTGTAGCCGAGCAGCGCGAGCACTGCGGCGACGGGCTGCAGGCCGCGCGGGGCGGACGCGAGGCGGGCCAGGGCCGCCGCGCCGCTCACCGCGACGACGGCGCCGAGGACCGGCAGCAGCCAGCCGAGGTCCTCGTACAGCGGCCGCAGGGCCGAGGTCGCGAGCACCACGGCGATCGCGGCGGCGACCGTGAGGCGGTCCCGGGTGGTCATGTCAGAGCTCCAGACAGAGGAGGGGCAGCAGGGGAGGGGACACCGGAGGAGGGGGCGCCGGAGCCCCCGGCGAGCGGCCAGACCGAGGCGAGGGCGGTGCCGTGCGCGACGGGCAGCACCCGCCAGCCGGCACCCACGAGCAGGTGGCAGACGTCGTCGTGCGTCGCGGCCGCGGCGGCCCGGGCGCGCGGCGACAGCGGCGCCCAGCTGTCGGTGTCGAGGACCACCGCGACGCAGACGGCGGAGCCGGTGCGCAGCCGGGCGAGCCGCTCGGCCTGGTCGACGTCGAGGGCGCCGAGGACGGCGACGAGCACCCCGCCGAGCCCACCGCTGCGCAGGACGTCGACCGCGGTGTCGAGGGTGCGGCGGGGCGAGGTGCGGACGACGGCGAGCTCGTCGAGCAGCAGGCCCTCGGTGAGCGGGACGCCGGGCGGGGCGACGGGCTCGCCGCCGTCGCGGAGCATCGACAGGGCGAACCCGGCGCGGGCGAGGGTGACGCCGACGGAGCCGACGGCGCTGACGGCGTACTCGAAGGACGAGCCGGGTCCGTCCCCGCGGTGGGCGTCGACGCGGCAGTCGAGCAGGAGGGTCGCGCGGCTCTGGAACGGCTGCTCCTCGCGCCGCACCATGAGCTCGCCGGTGCGCGCCGTGGACTTCCAGTGGACCTTGCGCAGGTCGTCGCCGTGGCGGTACTCGCGGGTGGCGGCGTCGTCGCTGCCGCTCACGGCCACCGAGCGCGAGGCGGCGTCGCCGCCGCCGGTCCAGTCGCCGCCGAGCCGCACGGCCGGCAGCGGGAAGAGCACCGGCGTCACCACCAGCTCGTCCGAGGTCGCGAACGAGCGCGCCAGCTCGCACAGCCCGAAGGGGTCGGTCAGCCGCACCGACAGGGGCCCGACGCGGTAGCGCCCCCGCACGTCGGAGCGGATCGGGTAGGTGACCTGGCGCACGCCGCGCGGCTCGACCTTGTCGAGGACGAAGCGCGGCCGGCCGCCGAGCGTGTAGGGCAGGGCGTCCTCCATGAGCAGGACGCCGCTGGGCAGCCGCGAGACGTTGTCGAGCTGCAGCTGCACCGTCGACGGGTGACCGGCCTCGACCCGGGGCGGCGCGAGCGAGCGCGCGCAGGCCAGCCGGTAGCGCGAGCGGGACACGACGGCGAGCGCGGCGACCGGCAGCGCGACGAGGAAGACGGCCGCGCGCAGCAGGTCGCGCTGGCCGAGCACGACGGCGCACAGGGCGAGCGTCAGGCCGGCGGCGAGCAGGCACCGCCCGCGGGTGGTGAGCCCCGCGAGCGAGGTGCGCAGGCTGTCGAGCACCGGCTAGCGCCCCCGGGCAGCCGGCAGCGCGGTGCGCTCGACCAGGTCGGCGACGACGTCCTGCGCGGTGCGGCGCGACACCTGCGCGTCGGCGGTGAGCAGCAGGCGGTGGGCCAGGACCGGCTCGGCGAGCGCCTGGACGTCGTCGGGCACGACGTAGTCGCGGCCGTCGAGGGCCGCGGCCGCCCGGGCCGCCCGGACCAGCTGCAGGCCGGAGCGGGGGCTCGCCCCGAGGCGCAGCTCGCGGCTCGTGCGGGTCGCGGTGAGCAGGTCGACGACGTACTGCTTGACCTCGGTCGACACGTGGACCGCCCGCACCACCTCGATGAGCTTGCGGATCGCGAAGGCGTCGGCCACGGGCTCGAGGTCGTCGATCGGGTCGCTGGCGCCGTGCGAGCCGAGCAGGTCGAGCTCGGCGGTCGCCGAGGGGTAGCCGACCGTCAGCCGGGCGGTGAACCGGTCGCGCTGGGCCTCGGGCAGCGGGTAGGTGCCCTCCATCTCGATCGGGTTCTGCGTGGCGATGACCATGAACGGCGTCTCGAGGACGTAGGTGACGCCGTCGACGGAGACCTGCCGCTCCTCCATGGCCTCCAGCAGCGCCGACTGCGTCTTCGGGCTCGCGCGGTTGATCTCGTCGCCCACGACGAGGTTCGCGAACACCGCGCCCGGCTTGAACTCGAACTCGCGCGACTCCTGGTCGAAGATCGAGACGCCGGTGACGTCGCTCGGCAGCAGGTCCGGGGTGAACTGGATCCGGCGCACGGAGCAGTCGATGCTGCGGGCCAGCGACTTGGCCAGCATGGTCTTGCCGACGCCCGGCACGTCCTCGATGAGCAGGTGGCCCTCGGCCAGCAGGACGACGAGGGCCAGGCGGACGACGTCGGGCTTGCCCTCGATGACCTTCTCGATGTTGCCCGTGATGCGCGCGGCGGACGACAGCAGCTCGTCCAGACCGGCGGTGCCGGTGCTCGTGGGGGGTACCACCCAGATCCTCCTGTTGAGCGGGGCCGGCCCGGCCCAGGGAGCGGGAGACGAGTCTGACACCGAACGGCCCGGCGGGCAGCCGGGCCGCGACACACGTCGGACAGGTCGAACAGCGGGCGGCGGCCCGCCCTTCCCGTGTCCGACGTACGGCGTTCGTGGCCGGTTCCGGTGCCTTCGCGCCCGAGCCGGCCGTCCGCAGGTCCCCCCACCACGCCCCACCGCCGTGACCTGCACGGACGGGGCCGGCGACGTCCGCTCAAGGCGTGTGGCTCGTTGACGATGGGGGAAAGTGGAGTAGCGTGGGGGACGAGGGAGCGACGAGGCGCCCAGCCCCGACGTGACCGAGCAGCGCTGACGAGTGACAGATCCGTGAGGGGGACCCGTGTTCCTCGGGACCCACACCCCACGGCTCGACGAGAAGGGCCGGCTGATCCTGCCGGCGAAGTTCCGGGACCAGCTGGCGGAGGGCGTC